>JANOCW010000250.1:0-6888 GCA_031412375.1 Gemmatimonadaceae bacterium
GAGCAGCACGGCCAGGGCAACGATGGCGAGTCCGCCGGCGAGGCCGACCGCCAGGGCGCGCGCGCCCGCACCAACGACGAGCAGCCGCCGCGTACGGCGTAACCGACTGGCGGCATTGGCAACCGGACGGGAACCCGACGCCACTGTGCGCACGCCGTTCATGCGTCCGCCCCGGCGAGCTGCGGTGGGGACCGATCGCTCCGCACCTCCGCGCCCCGCCGCCGGCGGAGGAACTGTTCGAGCGCCGCGAGAAGGAGTGCGCCGCCGAGCAGCCATGCAGCGCGCCCGGGCTCGGAACGGCGCTCGCTCCGCACATCGTCTGCGCTGACCGCCGCACCGGTGCCCGCGAGTCGGGTCACGACGTCATCAGTCGCGACCGCACTGGTGCGCCGCTGTCCGCAGGGGCCGAGGAGCTCCCTGAGAAAGGGGCCGAATCCCGGACGGATGGTGAGATCGCCGCCGCTTGGCAGCGGGATGGCAACGCTTCGGATGCACCCCGCTCCGAACATCGTTTCGGTGGCTGCCGGAGCCCCATCCAACCAGCGCGCGACGGTCCGTCCCGCCACCGGCACCACGGTGCGTCGGAAGGGCGCGACGATGACTCGCCCTCCGGCCATGACCGCCCCCACCGAATCCGTGCGCCCTCGAGCGACCAATCGCCCATTCGCTGAATCGCGTGGCCACGCGATGAGGACTCGTGCGCGGGTCCGCACCCACGCCGAGTCGTCCGGCGTGAGCCGATCCCGAACGACGCGCACGTCGGCGTCCGTCACTCCTCCGGCGAGATCGATCGCCGGACGGAGAG
Source organism: Gemmatimonadaceae bacterium (assembly GCA_031412375.1). Classification (GTDB taxonomy): domain Bacteria; phylum Gemmatimonadota; class Gemmatimonadetes; order Gemmatimonadales; family Gemmatimonadaceae; genus JANPKQ01. Next base: position 806 of record JANOCW010000250.1, read on the forward strand.
GGTCATCCGCCGCGGCGCGCACGTCGATCGGCCTGTCGAGTGAAGGCGGCGTCCGGGCCGAGGATCGTATCACACGGATGGGCCCCGGCCACAGCGCGCGAATGGCGAACGTCGCCGAATCGGTTTCCCCGGCCGCGAGCGGAGAAACAAGCACGAGCTCGATCGAGTCGGCGCGCGGCGCGAGCACGGCTGCTTCGTGCAGCGCTGCGATCAGCGCGACCGACAGCGAGCCCGGCGCATCACCCGACGGCAGCGTGGCCAGTGAATCCAGCGACTCGATGCGGCGCGCGACCGTATCGAACGCAAGGATCACGTCGCCGTCCTGATATCGGCCTCGGACACGGTCCACCACGATGGCACGCGCCTCCCGCGCATCGGCGGCGTGCCACGATGCATCGACGAGGAACACCCGCGCACTGTCGCGGCGCTTGCCGTCGAACACCGGCTGCGCAAAGGCGAATCCGATGAGCGCGATCATCACTGCGCGCACCACGAGAAGCAGGAGATCCGTCGGAGTGCGGGCGCGCGTCGGCGCGCGGGCCGGACCTTCCGGAACGAATCGCGCCGTCGGCAGGATCGTCTCGCGCGGCCGCGACCGCGAGAACAGGTGAGCGACGACGAGTCCCATCAGCGTCAAGCCCGCGAGCCAGAGGAACCCTGTCGCGAGGAGGCTCACCGATCGTTCCCGGACGCAATCCGACGAACGACTCGATCGGGGGCATCGCCCACGATCGTCTCGATGTACGCGGCGCCACTGCCGCGAAGCGCATCGGCCGTCGCGCTGCGCCACCGGGCGAACGTCTCGATGTAAGCATCCCGGCTCGCACCGAACAGCGGACGCCGAATCGCGCGGTCCTCCGGGTCCGCCGCCGTGACCATCCCGCGCGGGGGATCGAGCTCCTGCGACGCCACGATGTGAACCACGTGCACTTCGCCGCCCTGCGCCATATGCGTGCGAACCGCGGAGAGCATCGGCGCGAGATCGCCGAGCAGGTCGGAGAGAACCACGAGCCTGGGACACGCGCGCGCAGCAGTGATCGCCGGGGCGAGCGGTCGGGCTCCCTCGCAGGTGACCGATTCGACGAGCCGCGCGATCTCACCGACGACGCCCCGGCGTCCCCTCGGCTCGACACGGACGTATCCGCCGGGGGCGGCGACCACGCATCCCACTGGATCGCCGTCGGCATGACTGACCGCGGCAAGCCCCACCGCGAGCCGACAGCAGTGCTGCCACTTGCCATCCCCATCCAGCGGAAACGCCATCGAGGCCGATGCGTCCGCAATGATCATCGTGCGGAGCTGGGCATGCTCGGTGGAGAGTCGGACATAGGCGCGGTCGCTGCGCGCGAGCAGCCGCCAGTCGAGCCGGCGCGGATCGTCGCCCTGCCGGTACGCGCGGTACTCCGTGAACTCCGACGAGACCCCGCGCGCACGGGCGCGGTGCGTTCCCGTCATCGTCCCGGGCACCACCTGTCGAGCCGGCCACTGGACGCCGCGCAGCGCTTCGAGCAGCGCGCCGTACTTCGCGGCTGGCATCTCAGAGCCTGATGTCGCTCCTCGGCGGAGCGATGCGCTCGAGCAGATCGTCCACGATCCGATCGGCCGTGATTCCCTCTGCCTCGGCGGCGAAGTTCGGCAGCACCCTGTGTCGCAGGACCGGGAGGGCGACGCGACGAATGTCGGACGCCGATACGGCGACCCGGCCGGCGAGCAGCGCACGCGCCTTTGCGCCGAGGACAAGCCCCTGCCCCGCGCGCGGGCCGGCACCCCAGCGCACGAAGCGCCGCACCATCTCGGGCGCTCCCGGGGTGTCCGGACGGGTGGCGCGGGCGAGCGACGCCGCGTACTGGAGGACTTCCTCGGCGGCCGGCAGCTCGCGCGCGGCGCGCTGGAGATCGAGCGCCTCGCGCGCATCGAGCACCGGCGTGAGCGCGACGGCGTTCGTCCCGGTCGTCGCGCGCAGCATCGCGACCTCCTCCCCCTCGGGCGGATAGCCCACGCGAATGTCGAAGAGGAACCGATCGAGCTGCGCTTCAGGGAGCGGATACGTTCCCTCCTGCTCGATCGGATTCTGCGTGGCGAGCACGAAGAAGGGCTCGGGAAGCCGCATCGTCGTTCCGCTCGCGGTCACGCTGTGCTCCTGCATCGCCTCGAGCAGCGCGGCCTGGGTGCGAGGCGGCGCGCGGTTGATCTCGTCGGCAAGCACGATGTTCGCGAACACGGGACCGGGAACGAAGCGGAACGAACGCGCACCGGTCGCCGAATCTTCCTCGAGAATCTCGGTGCCCGTGATGTCGCTCGGCACGAGGTCCGGCGTGAACTGAACGCGGCGGAACTGAAGTCGCATCGCTTCAGCGACGCTGCGCACCATCAGCGTCTTTGCGAGGCCCGGCACGCCGACGAGCAGCGCATGGCCGCCCGCGACAAGCGCCATCAGGATCTCATCGACCACATCCCGCTGACCCACGATGCGTCGCCCGACCTCCTCGCGCAGCCTGACCGCTGCGTCGAGGAGCGCATCGCGCCCGCCGGCGGCGGTGCGCTCGCCGGTGGACAGGGTCGCGCTCAGCGGACGGGGCGACGGCGCCGGTAGGTGATCAGGAACGTCGAGCCGTTCAGCGCCCCGGCATCGGCGAGAGAGACTTCCTCGTCGAGCACCTCGATGCCGTTCAGCTTCGTCACGAACTCATCGGGATCCGCTCCCTCCGGCTTGAGCTCGGCGAGCGCGCTCTGCTTGAGGGTCAGCACCGAGGCCGATGGCGCGACATCGAGCCGCACCGCGTCCCACACCTCGGGCATCTGTACACGCACCATCCACGACCCTGCGCCAGCGGCTCCGACGCGGATGGTGTCGGGCCGCGCACGGAGCGACGCCGCAAAGGGCGCGTTTGCCAGGCGGGCCGCATCATCGCCGTTGGGACCGCCGACATTGGCGGGCGCACTCATGCGGGCGTTGCCGGAATCGGCGGCAGCGTCGCGAAGAAGCGGGCGACCTGCTGGTCGAAGATGTAGGTCGATCCCGTTACCGCGGTTCCGCCCTCGGCCGGCCGGACGCCGATGACGACTTCTTCACCGCCCTGCCCGCGAAGGCTGACGAAGGTCGGGCCTTCCATGTCGAGAAAGGCTGCGTAGATGTTGGCGCGCCGGGCGAAGAAGTTCTTCGCCGCCGAAAGCACGGCGGCCGGCGCGAGCGTCGTCGTGGTTTCCTGCATGGTGCGATCCTGCTGCCGCATGTCGTTGCCGTCCGTCTGTTAGAGCGTTGATCCGCGCGCCGTCACCGGAACCGCCTGATCGACCTCCAGCGGGAGGTCGAGTGCGAACCGGGATCCTGCGCCCGGCGTCGATTCGACCATGATCTCCCCCCCGAGCAGGTGCGCGAGGCGCCGAGAAAGTGCGAGGCCAAGGCCGGAGCCCCCATAGGACCGTGTCGCGGAGCCATCGAGCTGCCGGAACTCATCGAAGATGAGCTCGTGCGCCTCCGCGGGAATGCCGATCCCGGTATCCTGAACGCTATAGACGGCGCGCCCATTCCGCACCTGGAGGGAGGCGTTCACGTCGCCCTTCTTCGTGAACTTGTAGGCATTGCCGAGCAGCGTCGCGACGATCTTTGCGATCTTGCCGCGATCGCTGCGCATGCGCGGCAGCATGACGGTGGGCTCATCGACATGCAGCGTGACCGATGCCGAGCGACCGCGCGCCTTGTCCGCCGCTTCCCGAAGCGGGTCGCGGGGATCGAACTCGGAAACATCGAGCTCGATGCCCCCACGCTTCAGCGTCGTCAGCTCCATCAGGTTGTCGATGAGGTCGAGCAGCCGTTCGCTCGCCGTCTTCGCGAGCGAAAGGTCCTCGGCCTGGCCGTCCGTCACCGGCCCAGAGAGGCCCTCCTGCATCAGCGAGATGTAGCCCATCACCGCAGTGAGCGGCGTGCGCAGCTCGTGCGACACGTTCGCGAGGAACTCGTCCTTGAGCCGCCGCGCCTCGATCACCGTCACGTACTGCCGCTCGAGCTCCGCGTTCGTCTCCACGAGGCGCGAGTTCGCGCGCTGCAGCTCGTCGATCAGCGACGCCTTCTCCGCCGTCGCGGCCATCTGGTCGGCCACCATGCGCAGGAGGCCGCGCTGCTCGCCGCCGAACCCGCCGGCGTCGGCGAAGTAGAACGTCACCGCACCGAGCACACGGGTCCGCGTCTGCAGCGGGAGCGCGATCAGCGCGCGGAACCCGAGCTCCTGCGCGACCTCCTGCCAGTCTTCGAGGCTGGGGTCGGCGAATACGTCAGGGATCTGGATGGCGCGGCGTTCTCCCGCCGCGGCGCCGCTCGGCCCGAATCCGAGGCGGACGCGCATGTCGCCCAGCCACGGACGGTAGCGAGGCGGCCAGTTGTACGCCGCCACCAGCCGCATCAACTCCGATGCGCCGTCCACGAGATACACCGACGCGAAGGTCGCCCCGACCACGGGACTCACCCGGTCGAGCGCGAACTGAAAAACCTCCTGCGGGCGATCGGCGGTGAGGAACGCGTGCGCGATCTCGCGCACCGCCATGAGCTCGCGCAGCGCGGCCTCGCCGCCGTCGACGAGAGGCACCGCGGCAGGCGCCGGTTCTTCCTTCGATCGCACTCCCGCGGCAAACATCAGCGCCGGCCTCGGAACGCGATCGCCGGCCCCGGACTCCGTGCGCTCGTCCATGCTATTTCACGCCACTCATGAGGCGCTTGATTGGAATGATGAGCAGCGCGAGGATCACGCCGCCCCCGAGCGTGATCGCCGCGACCATCGTGAAGATCTGCGGCGGCGGCATCGTCTCGAACTGTCCAGCCACACGCCCGGCCATCAGGTTGCCGAGTGAAATGGACATGAACCAGACGCCCATCATCTGCCCGACCATTCGATGCGGCGCCAGCTTGGTCACCGTGCTCAGGCCGACGGGGCTGAGGCAGAGCTCTCCGATCGTATGGAGCAGATAGGTCACGACGAGGTACATCGGGCTCACCTGCGCGCCGCTCTCGCTCCGCTGCGCCGCGATGATCATCACCGCGAACCCGAGCCCGAGGAAGACGAGGCCGAGCGTGAACTTGGTGGGGCTCGATGGCTCGTTGTTCCGTCGTGCGAGGCCGATCCAGATGAACGCGAACACCGGGGCGAGCATGATGATGAAGAGGGCGTTCACCGACTGCAGGTACCCCGCGGGCATTTCCCAACCGAACAAGTTGAGATCGGTGCGCCGCGCGGCCATGAGGTTGAGCGACGACCCTGCCTGCTCGAAGCCCGACCAGAACAGCGCCGAGAAGATGAAGAGGACGAAGATCGCCGTCACCCGCTTCCGCTCGACGGGGGCCAATCCGCCCGCGAAGAACATGTAGGCGAAGTACAGCATCGCGAGGCTGACGATCAGGATCCCGGTCACGTCGGCGGCCTTCGTGATCGTGATGTCGAGCGTGCCCACCGAGCGCAGCACGAGGATGATCGCGACGATCGCGAACACGGCCCCAATGCCGTAGAGGAACGCCCGCATGTTGCCGGAGCGGATCTTCGGGTCGGCGCCCGTATCCGGATACAGGCCCGCCTCACCCAGGTGACGTCCGCCCAGCACGTACTGGATCACCCCGATCACCATGCCGACCCCGGCCGCGCCGAATCCGACATGCCAGCCGACGCGCGTCGCGAGCGTACTGCAGACGATCGGCGCGATGAACGCGCCGAGGTTGATCCCCATGTAGAAGATCGAGAAGCCGGCATCGCGACGGGCGCCGCCCTCCGGATACAGCTCGCCGACCATCGTGCTGATGTTCGGCTTGAGCAGGCCCGTCCCGATCACGATCAGCACGAGGCCGACGTAGAAGGTCTGCACGTTGTCGAGCGCGAGGCAGAAATGCCCCGCCGCGATGATGATCCCGCCGATGAGCACCGCGCGCCGCTGTCCGACGAGCTTGTCGGCGATCCATCCGCCGGGGAGCGCGAGCAGGTACACACCGGCTCCGTACAGGCCGTAGATCGCACCCGCCCTCGCCGCGTCGAACCCGAGGCCTCCGTTCGCGATCGTCGCCGTCATGTACAGGATGAGCAGCGCGCGCATCCCGTAGTAGC
>JANOCW010000251.1:0-2788 GCA_031412375.1 Gemmatimonadaceae bacterium
CCACCCTTCTGATTGGCGACCGATATAACGCGCGCGGCAGACACTTTAGGTTGAATGCCTTATTGATAGTCTGAGTTTTAGACGCTTTCGTGAGCATACCGTGCGTAGCGTGGGCTGGAAAGGTGTTCCACGTGGAACCTCTCAGAAAATGGACTTTTTGAGAATGACAAGATGACTCTGAAGCGCCTCAACTAGGGGCACGGTTTTCTCCAGGCTCATCGGCGGCAGAAACAGCCCATTGGTCGTAGCGGTGGGCCCCCTGAAGAGGAACATCTGCCCAGCCTGCCGCAGAAAAGCCTGCATGGATCCAAGATTTTTAGCGTCGAGCTTCACGGCGCGAACGGAGATCAGGTCAAACGATTCATGAAGTTCCGGCCGGGCGAGCAGTTCCTCGTATCGGCTGGTTTCAACCAGGCTGTCTTTCAGCTCGAGAGTCCTGATTGCCTCGCGAAGAAAGGCCGACTTGCGAGCCTTTACCTCAATCATCGTCAGCGAGGTCCCGCGAGTCGCTAGAGCCATCGGGATAGCGGGTGAGCCACCTCCCGAACCGACATCCATCAATCGCACGGGCTGGGGAGGGAAGTGGCGTACAGCCAACACCGGTTCGAGCAAGAGCCTGTCGATCGCGGTATCAGGGTCGTCCAGAGCGGTCAGGTTAATCTTCCGGTTCCAGCGGGCGAGGAGCTCGTAGTAGGTCGTGAGCCGATCGGCGAGCTCATCAGAAAGAGGGACGCCCGACTTGGCTGCGCGACGACTCAAACGGGACCGAAAATCTCTCTGCGCCACAACCACGACTATAACGCGTAGCTGGCCAACAGGGAGAACCCGGCAGCGTCAAGAAGTGCCTGAGCAAGAAGGCTAGTCAGCGCCCGGGAGCCGATCGCGGTTTACAGACCAGCGTGCCGCCGCCCTGTCGACATGCATAGCGACCACCGCCACAGCTGCCGGTGTGACTCCCGGGATTCGGCTCGCTTGCGCGAGCGTCACCGGGCGGACCTCGGTCAGGCGCTCTACCATCTCTCTGGATAGCCCTGGCATGCTGTGGAAGCTCAAGGTCTCCGGTATCGATCGGCCCTCCTGCCGTCGCTGGCGTTCGACTGCTACGACTTCGCGGCGAAGGTATCCCTCGTACTTGAACTCGGTCTCGACGCTGGTCATGTCGAGATTGCGCTCGGACGCGTTCCCTGCCGGGTCGAGCTCAATCGCAATACTGCCGGCCGTCACCAACCCACCCAGGGTGACCTCCGGCCGTTTGAGCGCCCGGTCCACTGGGACCCGCTCGCCAGAAGGGACAGCGATGGTGGTCTTGCGAACTACTGCAAGGTTGCGGCGGAACCGGTCGCGGCGGGCTTGAAAGCGATCACGTCGCTCCTCATCCACCAAACCAATCTCGCAGCCGCGCGGGGTGAGGCGGAGATCCGCGTTGTCGATTCGGAGCAGAAGCCTGTGCTCGGCCCGTGACGTGAACATTCGATACGGTTCCAGACACCCCCTGGTGGTCAGATCGTCCACCAGGACGCCGATGTAGGCCTCGCCGCGAGCGAGGGTGAACGGATCGTCGCCGGACGCTGAGCGGGCCGCGTTTATACCCGCGACGAGCCCCTGGGCCGCAGCCTCTTCGTATCCTGACGTCCCGTTAATCTGTCCCGCAAGGAACAAGCCTCGGATCCGGTGCGTTTCCAGCGTACCCCTGAGCTCGGTCGGCTGAATGAAGTCGTACTCCACCGCGTAACCTGGACGCAGCACGGCGCAATCTTCAAGGCCCGGCAGAGCGCGAACCAGCTGCTCCTGGAGAGCCGCCGGCAGACTCATGGAGAAGCCGTTGACATAGATCTCATCGACGTCGGTGCCCTCCGGCTCGAGGAAAATCTGATGGCGCTCGCGCAGCGGGAAGCGCATGACCTTGTCTTCCAGCGACGGGCAGTAACGAGGACCAATACCCGCAATCTGTCCGTTGAAGAGCGGTGAATGGGAAATATTGGCGCGCACGAGCTCGTGAACCCGATCGTTCGTGTGAAGGAGATGACAGGCAATCTGGGGTCTCGTGAGCGAATCGCTCATGAAGGAGAACGGAACCGGCTCAGGGTCGCCGTACTGCGCGTCAAACCTGGAGAAGTCGATGGTGCGGCGGTCGAGGCGAGGCGGAGTGCCCGTCTTCAGACGTCCCCACCGAAACCCGAAGCCCTTCAGCGATTCGGCGAGCTCCACCGACGGCGGCTCTCCAGCACGCCCTGCGGGCCGCTGCTCCGGTCCGATGTGGATGAGACCGTTGAGGAAGGTCCCCGTGGTCACGACAATCGACGGGCAACTGTAGCGTTCCCCGGTCTCCAGCTCGAGCCCTGTCACGCAGCCGCCGGACGTGAGAATCCGGCCCGCCCTTCCCACTATCCAGTGAATATTGGGCTGCTGTAGGAGAGTGTCTCTGACCCACGCACTGTAAATGCGCTTGTCCGCCTGGGCTCGTGGGGACCACACGGCAGGTCCGCGGCTTCGATTCAGCAGCTTGAACTGCAGCGCGGTCGCATCGATCGCCCGGCCCATGAGGCCGCCAAGCGCATCAATCTCTCGGACCAGATGCCCCTTGGCTGTCCCGCCAACCGCCGGATTGCATGGCATGTGGGCCACCGTGCCGTCGGACAACGTGCAGATCGCCACACTGCGGCCAAGGCGCGCCGCCGCCCACGCCGCTTCCACCCCGGCATGGCCGGCGCCGATAACGACGACGTCAAAGTGCATTTCGGTATAGAGTTATCTTTAGGGACAATTACTTTCCAATACAGAATGTTGC
>JANOCW010000252.1:0-9839 GCA_031412375.1 Gemmatimonadaceae bacterium
CTCGCCGACCGCATCTACTCGGGCGTGCCGGCGGGCGACTTCGGGCTGACCCAGCGCATCGACATCTCATCGGTGTCCGGCCTGTCGAACGTGAAGTGGTGGCTCGAGGAGCACGGCTATGATGCGACCGACGCCGCACTGTGCCAGCGCATCTTCGAGGCGGCGAAGCTGACCAATCGAGTCATGCGCGACGATGAGATTCTTGCGCTCGTGAGCGAGCACGGGGCACAGCCCGCGTGAGCCCATCGCGACGGTGCGCAGGGCTCCAGTGACGATGGGAGGCCCGCCACCAGTGCGGTCCGCCCGCCCGAAACTCGCTCGCAATGTCCTCATCCTCGGCGCCGTCAGCTTCCTGACAGACGTGTCGAGCGAGATGATCTATCCGCTGCTCCCCGTTTTTCTCGGAACGGTGCTCGGCGCTTCCGCGACAGCGATCGGGCTCATCGAAGGCGCGGCCGAATCGACGGCGGCACTTCTCAAGTTCGGGAGTGGGTGGTGGTCCGACCGACTCCGGAGGAGAAAGCCGCTGGTGGTCGCCGGCTATGCGCTTGCGAGTCTGGTGCGACCGCTCATCGGGCTCGCGCAGTCAGCGGGTCACGTGCTCGTCGTGCGGATCACCGACCGAATCGGGAAGGGAATCCGCACCGCGCCCCGCGATGCGCTCATTGCGGACTCCGTCGATCCGGGATCGCGCGGGCGAGCATTCGGCTTCCACCGCGCGGCGGATCACGCCGGTGCGGTGCTTGGCCCACTGATCGCGTTCGTGCTGCTGCAGCGCGCGGGGATCGAGATGCGAACGCTCTTTCTCCTGGCTGCCATCCCCGGTGCGCTCGCGCTCGTCGTGCTGATTGCCGGCGTGCGAGAGGCGCCGAAAACGGTGGTTGCCGAGGCTGCGGTCGCCGTGGATCCTGGGCGGCTTCGCTCGCTGGGCGGCCGGTTCTGGGCGGTGCTTGGAGTGATCCTGATCTTCACGCTTGGCAACTCGACGGACGCGTTCCTCCTGCTGCGCGCGGCGGACATTGGAGTGCCGATCGCACAGATTCCCCTGCTGTGGGCCTTGCTGCATGTCGTGAAGTCAGCGAGCAGCACGCCGGGCGGAGGCTTGTCCGATCGAATTGGTCGCCGTCCGCTGCTCGTGATGGGCTGGTTGCTGTTCGCGGCGGTGTACTTCGCATTTGGCCGTGCGACGGCGGTGTGGCACATCTGGGCGCTGTTCGCCGTGTATGGCGTGTACTTCGGCCTTACTGAGGGAACGGAGAAAGCCCTCGTGGCGGACCTCGTTCCAGCGTCGGCGCGCGGAACGGCGTTCGGCGGTTTCAACCTCGCCATCAGTCTGGGTGCGCTGCCGGCGTCGGTGATCTTCGGGCTCTGGTGGGATCGAGTGGGGCCGCGTGCGGCGTTCGATTTTGGTGCGGCCATGGCGCTGACCGCCGCCATCTCGATTGTTCCTCTGCTCCCCAACGGATCAGCGCGCGAGCGGCCACGCGGCTGAAGCTGGCCACGCATGGGCGTGACGCAATGTCGCCCCGTGGGCCGGAGCCCGCAGGGCGACATGGCGCATCCGGACGCGTTGCCGGTTACCGAACGGTGTATTCCACCCAGCCGGTCACCGGGAAACGGCTCCCCGTCAGCCCGGACTCCGGCGCGCGGACGTTCGTGAGCAGGAAGAAGCGGAGCGATTGACCCTTCGTCAGCAAGGCATCGCGGTCATCGGTATTCACGCCCTTCGATACCTCGATGATCGTCGGACGATCAGAGTCCGTTGACGCCGTGCTGCCGTCGGTCGTACCCCCCCATGCGTTGTCGTTCTGACCCTGGCATGGGGAGACATCGCAACTGAAGAACTCGTCGAAGAAGGTATTGGTGAGGGCGCCCGAGTTGCGCTGCTGGACGACCCATCCGTCCTCCCGGTTGTCCCAGGTACCATTTGCGTTCTCATCCATGCGTATCCCGGCGATCACATCGCGATACGTGCTCAGGTCCGCCGCGAAGCGCACAGCCATGAAGAGCTTCGCTCCCGTGTTCTTGACGAGGAGTGTTGCCGTCGTCGACTCCTCGAATGGCAGGGCAATGGCGAATGGCCCGTAGGTCGTCGCGTCATCCCACTCCCCCTCGCTCAGCACGCCGTCGATCGTCGGCCCCACGGGATCGAGGTTGAACGCGCTCGTGATGTCGGCACCCGATGTCACCGTGACGACCTGCTCGAGCGGCGTGTAGCCGACCATGCTCGCCCGCACCGTGTACTGCCCGGGTTGGATGTTCCCGAAACGGTAACGGCCTGCGGCATCGGCGACGATGATGATGCTCGTGCCGACGACGGTCACGCTCGCGCCAGGGATGGCGGCTCCCGTGATGCCATCAACTACCGTTCCCAGAATGGCGCCAGCGGCCGAGCGGACGACGAAGCTGTGGGATGCAGCGTTGTTCTCTTCGTCGGCCTCGACGACGGTCGGCGTGCTTTCGTCGGTCGTAACGTCGGCGGTGACTCTGACCCTGAAATTTCCGACGTCGAGCGGGCCGAGCGCTTCGGTCTCAAAGGCGACAGACGCACCCGGCGCAAGCGCCGGCACCGCGAACTCGTATGACGCGACCTCCATCGTTCCCTCGCTCACGTCGCTGAGGACGAAGCGAGCGGTCGAGGCGATCGCCTTTCCCGAACCAGTATTCGAGACGTCGAACGTCCAACTCAGCGGGTCTGCCGCCGTCGGCGCCTCAATGGACCGCGCCAGGTTCTGGATGACGAGATCGGATGGCAGCCCGACGAGCGAGAACGTGGCGAGCCTCATCTCGGAATCGAACGTCGGAGTCATCGCCGTGACGACGTTGCCTGCATCGTTCGACGCCGCGGTGAAGCTCGTGCTCGCCCGCCCGTCCGCGTTCGTGACCACGTCCCTTGTCCGAATCGGCCCGCCTTCGCCAAGCTCGAAGTAGCCATCACCTTCCGTCACCGTGAACCTCACCGTGACGCCCGCGATATCCCCAGGGTGCTCGTCCCCTGCGACCTCACTCCCCGCTCGAGGGAGCGGTGCGAGGCCCCTGACGTGTACCTCGAGGGGCTGAGGGGCCTGCAAGCCGAAGCCGACCGATTGTTCGGCGCCCCCACTGATCTCGGCCTCGAGACCGATCGCCCAGTTGAACCGACTGAGGCCGCTCCCGATCGGAAGCTCCTCACCCAGGCCGAGGTCGATGGCGTGGAGGGTCCGTACGCCGAACACCTTGCCGAGGCCGACGCCCAGTCTGCCAAGACCCGCTGTGGCGAAGCGGAGCAACGGGTTTGAAGCCTGTCCAACCTGAGCAGGAGACCCCCGGAAGCCTTCGCAATCCAGGAACGGAGCTGGCGCACTCGCCAGGCGCTGCAGCTCGGCGCCATTGTGCGACTTGTACGGCTGAAGGAAGGGGAACAGCGGATCCTCGAGGTCGACTTCGACGCATTGCCCCGCGATCGCCACCGACTGGATCCCCCCGAACGGGCGCAGGTCCGGGTCACTCGTGATGTCGTAGCAACCCTCGAACTCCTTCCACAAGGCTGCACTGGCGGCGCCGTGACACCGGTTCTCCGACCCTGTCGCGATCCGCTCGATCCGGATGGTGATCTCCTTTACGCCCTCCGGCAGGAACCCCGGCTTGAACTGGATCCCCGCATCCTTGGTGTTCGTCACGAATGTCCCACCGGCATTCGTGACGGTGAATTCACCGCAATCTGCCTTGTTCGTGCACAACGCCCCGCTCTCGATCCGGAATTTCACGGGGAGCGTCCTGCCATTGACCAGCGGAATGACCTCACCCGTCCTGGCGTTCCTCAATTCACGGGCGCTCGACATGGGATCGATGTCGGCGAAACCAAGCCGAACAGATCCGAGGAAGACCTGAAGCCGGTAAAACTGCAGGACGCCAAGATTCGAGTCGTCGGTATGCCAGTTGACGTGGTACTGTTCGCCGCCGAGCGTGACCTGGTCCGATGTGAAGTTGGCGACGAGGATCGACGTGCAGGCCGCCGGGGCCTCGCCCGGCAGCAGCGTTTTCGTTGGATCCTTGTCAAGCTGGCACACGTTCACCGTTGGCCGGAGCGCGGGGTTGAAGGCACCAGCATCGTACTGAGGCAAGCCCTTTGGATCGGGCATCAGCGGCGGCAGGAAGAAAAAGTCGTCATTGCCTCCGGCAAACCGGCCATCCGAGATCTGCGCGGACGGGGTTTCGGAGGAGAGACCTGCGGGGTTGCGGACATCATCGCAACCAACGACGAGTAGAGAGGCCAGCACCAGCAGAGGGCTGCGACGATTCATGTGACCCTTTCCTTTGAAGCTCTGGGCTTCGAGGTGCAAGATGTGACTGGGGGAGTGATCAACGTGACGAGCGAACGACATGCGCAGGGGTCCTGACGTCGTCTCGGGCTATGGGGCCGCGCGATGCCACCGTGATGAGGAACCCCAAGAATCTCTCAAACGAAGGCCAATCGCAGGAAACATGCGGCAGCCCAACTTTTGGAAGTCGTTTGGTGTGAACCAGTTAGTTTAGCGCGACCGTAGTGTCGGCCCAGCGTTTGTGGCGCACGCGCTACGCTTTGTTGCGGCGGTCCGTCCGCGCGGGTTCACCGCCGGCGAACGTCAATCCGCGACGAGCGCCTTGAACCGCGGGTCATCCTGAAGGGATCGCCACCACCAGGTATTGCCCTTCACGAACCCTTCGCGGTGCTGCGGGAACGCCGCCAGATATTGCGCGAGGATCTCGAGCGCCTTTTCCTTATCGCCAATGAGCGTGCGGACGACGACCTCTTGACCGATGAGCTCCCCTGTCGGATCGACATCGCGCCCGGCCCGCGCCCGCTCGATCACCCGTCGCGCACTGTCGGCGTGGCCGGACCGGGCGAGGGGAACGGCGACGAGCATTTCGTACTGACGACGAACCGCTTCCCACCGAGTGGCGGGCATCCGCTTCCTGATCTCCTCCAGCGCCTGCCACGCCCCGGCCGGCTCGGCCGGCGCGAGCGGGGTCGTCATGAGCCAGAGCCGACAGCTCGCGAACAGCGCGTCCGTCGCGTACCGCTCGTTGCCGCGATCACACCATTGCTTCGCATTCACGAAATTCTCGAGGTCGTACGACGTCGCGTACAGTCGCCAGAGGATGTCCTTCGCCGATTCCAGGTACGCATCGGCTTCGTATGCCTTCAGGGCGGTGTTGTGCGCTTCCAGCCGCTCGAACTTGCGGTAGAGCAGCAGGCTCAGCGTGTTCCACGCTGATGCCCGCGACTTGTCGATTCGCGTCGCCTGACGGAGGTCCTCTTCCGCCGTGCGAAGGAGGTTGGCGGCTTCCGTGGGGTCGAGGGCGAGGTTGAAGTACCGCTTCTGGTAGCGCATTGTGCCGCGAAGTTCGAGCGCCTTGGCATTTCGCGCGTCCAGCGCCAGCGCGCGCTCGGTGTGCTCGAGCCCGGCCTTGAGCAATTCTCCCCGCGCCAGATTGTCTCTCGTTCCAGCGACCTGGCTCAGCGCGAGCGCGGCGCGCGACAGCATCGGCTCCGGCCACGTCGGGTCGAGCGCCTCGGCTGCGGCAAATACGGAATCAGCGCTCGCGAGGTGAGCGCGAGCAGCCGCGCCACTGTCAGCCAGGGCCAGGCGCCGGGCGTCCTTGCGAAGGCGTTCGCCTCGCTGGACGAGCAGCCACGCACTCCCATCGGTGGCGTTCTGACGGCTGTCTCGCAAGCGGACCTCCAGGCCCACCCGCTCACGCAGCAGCGTCGCGACCTTCGCCGGGACGCTGTCGAGCAGTGACAGGAGGTCGGCCTCGGGCCGCTCGATGCTGGTGCGATCGATCTGGGTTCCCGTGTTTCCTTCGAAGAGTCGAATCTCGACGCGGACCCGGTTCTTCTGCAGTCGGTCCACGGAACCACGGACGATGGTGCCGGCGTCGAGGAGTTTGGCGACACTGTCGACGGGTGCGATCTTGCCACGAAACGGCGTGACGCCGTTCCTGGAGATGACGTCCAGGGCGGCGACCGGCAGGAGCTCTTCGATCAACCGCTCCGTCAGTCCATCCGCGAGGTGGCCGAGATCGGCGGCACTGCTCTCATCGTCGAAATAGAGCACTGCGATTCGTTTCGGGTCACGGTCAAAGGCCCCGTTGACGACTCGCGACCGCGGGTCGCGCCCGACGAGGGGCCAGTTGGCCCACCCAATGCCGGCGAGTGCGAGAACGCCGACTGCGGCGCCCACCGTGGCCATCCGCCGATTCACCGGTTTGGACGAGGTCCGAGCTCGCGCCCGTCGCTCGGTGCGGCCCAGGGAGCTTCCTTCCCTCCCGTGGCACGCTCGCAGGGCCGTCGAGAACTCTGCTGCCGTCGCGAAGCGATCGGCCGGAACCTTGGACAGGGCGCGCATGACGGCGTCCTCGACCTCGTCGGGGATCGACCCCCGCGCGACCGTCAGGGAGGGAACTTCCGCCAATGCATGCCGTGCGATGACCGCCTGAGCGGTCGCACCAGTGAACGGTGGTGATCCGGCCAGCATCTCGTAGAGGACGCAGCCCAGGCTGTAGATGTCGCTCCGCGCATCCAGCGCCGGATCCGCCATCGCCTGCTCGGGGCTCATGTACGCCGGAGTTCCCAGCGATACGCCGGTCTTGGTGAGCTTTTGCTCACCCATCGCGCTCAGCGCGCGCGCGATGCCGAAGTCCGCCACGAGTGCCTGCCCATCCTCGAGCAGGATGTTCTCGGGTTTGATGTCACGGTGCACGATTCCGAGCTTGTGCGCATGCTCGAGCGCACTCGCGATCTCGCACGTTATCCGAAGCGCCTCTTCGATGCTGAGTTGCCGTTGCTGATCGAGGCGGTCGCGCAACGACTCCCCGACGACAAACGGCATCACGTAATACAGCTGCCCGTCCGCCTCGCCCGAATCGTACACGGGCAGGATGTGCGGATGGCTCAGCTTCGTGGCGAGCGTGATCTCCCGGCGGAAGCGCTCGGGCCCGAGCGCCATGCCCAGCTCCTCCATGAGGACCTTCACCGCAACCTGTCGGTCGAGCTTCAGGTCGCGAGCCAGGTACACCGTCGCCATGCCACCACGTCCGAGCTCCCGCTCGATGGCGTAGCGGTCAGCCAGCGCAGTGCGAAGCCGTTCCAGGGAGTTATGCATGCACAGCATTTAGGGGCGCGATGGGTCGTTCGATCGGGCCTACTATACTGGCACTTGACCAATCCCGCCAGACGGACTCGACAGGAACGCCCCGCTCCCCCGTCTCTGTCGTCGGACGGAGGCGGCGACGCCAGGTACGCTGGAGTGCAGCGGGCGCCCGCTACCGGCCCCCGCTCGCCGCCTTCGCCCCCGGCCCCACGAGGTGCTGCTCGAACAGCTCGAATATCCGCCGGTACTCATCCGTCCATGACGACGGTCGCACGAAGCCATGGTCCTCGACGGGGTATACTGCCATTTCCCACCCCGTCTTGCCGAGCTCGATCAATCGCTGGGACAGGCGCACGACGTCCTGGAAGTGCACGTTCGTATCGACCATGCCATGCGCGATGAGCAGCGGATCCTCGAGGCCTTGTGCGAAATAAATCGGAGAGGAACGCCGATAGGCGATGGAATCGGCGTCCGGACTGTTGAGAATGCGGGCCGTGTAGCCGTGGTTATAGTGCGCCCAGTCCGTCACGCTTCGAAGGGCCGCACCCGCCCCGAACGACTTCGGCTCCGTGAACAGCGCCATCAGCGTGATGAAGCCACCATAGCTCCCGCCGTAGAGCCCGACACGCTCGGGATCGATCCCGAATTCCTTCTGGAGATACTTCGATCCATCGACATGATCCTGGAGATCGCGGCCGCCCATATGGCGGTACACGGCGGTGCGCCAATCGCGGCCGTAGCCCGCGGATCCACGATAGTCGATGTCCAGCACCACGTACCCCTTCGAGGCGAGGTAGTGGTTGAACATGTACTCGCGAGAGTAGGTCGACCAGTAATTGTGGACGTTGTGCAGGTAGCCGGCGCCGTGCACGAAGAGCACTCCCGCTCCGTTCGGCCGTGCTCCCATGTCCGCCGGCCGATAGATCCGCGCCGGAACCTGCACGCCGTCGGACGCGGGAATCATGACGATCTCCGGAGTCTTCCACCCGTGGGAAAGCCACTCCGCCGTTGGCGACGTCGTGAGCTGCGCCGTGCCGCCCGGCGCGCCCGTGCGGCGCACGTACAGCTCGGGTGGGCGGTTCGGCGTGGAGAACACATCGGCGATCATGCTCCCGTCGGGCGACATCACCACGGAGTGGCCACCCTTTTCCCGGGTGAGTCGCTCCCGTGCACCGCCTGCCACGGGCAGGCGGTAGAAGTGCCGCTCGAATGGGGACACTTCACTCGTGTGCAGCAGGAAGTGCCGTCGATCGGTGGTCAGGGAGACGTCGAGCACTTCCCACGCGCCGGACGTCAGCTGCCGCTTGTCGCTCCCGTCCGGCGCCGACGACCAGAGGTGCGCATACCCACTCGCCTCGGAGACGAACCAGAACCGGCGACCGTCATCGTACCACCCGCCGCAGCCGAAGCACGGTCCGTTCACCCATGCCGAATCTTGGAGTGTGTCTACCACACGCACCGTTCCGCTCGCGGCGGACACCGTGGAGATGTACCGCGTCTTGAAGTCACGACTCGACGCGAACAGCAGCGCCATCGTCCCGGATGGATTCCACCCGAGCACCGACGCGCTCGATGTCGGCTTCGCCGAATCGCCGGGGCTGACGGCGAGCCACTTGGTGTCCCCCGACGGCAGGCTGACGAAAGCGATGCGACCGGTGTTTTGCGCATCGCCCACCTTCGTCCGGACGCGCAGCTCCTCGGTGTAGCCACTCGCCGTCACGAATTGCGGAACTCCGGTCTCGCGAGTTCCCGTTGCCGGAATCGTCGTGGTCAGGAGCAGTGCCTTCCCGTTCGGGGCCACTTCGAGCGCTGTGACCCGCTCTGTCGCTCCCACATACAGAGGT
Organism: Gemmatimonadaceae bacterium; assembly: GCA_031412375.1. GTDB lineage: Bacteria > Gemmatimonadota > Gemmatimonadetes > Gemmatimonadales > Gemmatimonadaceae > JANPKQ01. The sequence goes on from JANOCW010000252.1 coordinate 8,960, forward strand.
TTGACTCTCACCGCCTCCCGGGCGCGTTGCTCTGCGCGCGAGAGGCTGTCGAGACGGACACGGTCCCGGATCACCTCGAACAGCTCGCGCTGCTGCTGGGCGAGGACTCCGCGCTGCCCCTCGGCAGTGGCCGAATCCTTCGGCGCATCGCCACTGCGGATGTCCGTAAGCTGGCGGACCAGGCCCCCGTCGATCTCCATCGAGAACACGTTGTTGTCGCGCACGAAGAACACGCGCCGGCCCTCGACGTCGAATGCCGGTGCACGTTCGGCCGCGAGTGTCTCCGTCAAGCGGCGCGATGTCGCAGTCTTTGTGTCGAGTAGGTACAGATCACCGGAGAATTCGGCTGCCCGGTAACGGCGATCACTCGACAGCACGCCCGTCCCGACCAGCGGACCCGCGGAATCCATGTGGGCTTCCGACACGCGTTCGGGCTTCGCCCCGGCGACCGGCCGGACGCGGAAGGGCTGCGCACGCTCCCGCCAATCGGAGCCCGCCGGAAGCCACGAGAAATAGATCCAGCGGCTGTCAGCGCTCCACCGAACCTGCGACGGCTCTCGTCCGTAGAGCTCCGGCCCGCGCATCATGTTCTGAATGCTGAAATCGAAGGAGGGCTGCTGGGCCTCCGCGCCGAGCGCCGTGACCAGCGCGAACAGACAGATGACGAATCGCATGACCGGACTCCAGGAGTGAAGGCCACAGGATAACACCCGCCTTGGGCCGTTGCCATCCGTGGCCAACGCTGTGGCCCGCAATTACTTTCCCCTCCGTGCCCCGGCCGCCGATCACTCCCTGCGCGCGCGACGTCGGTCCGCGGATCCTCCCTCGCGACGTGCGCGTCCTCGTCGTCGCTGGCGCCGTCCTCGTCGCAGCAGGAGCG
>JANOCW010000253.1:0-2122 GCA_031412375.1 Gemmatimonadaceae bacterium
TTCTTGTCGAGCGGCTTGAAGAACTGCGCTGGCTCCGCGGTATGGATGAGCACGGGGATACCGAGCTCGCCCGCCTTTGCCCACACGGGATCGAAGCGCGGGTCGTCGAGCGGGATGCGCTTGCCATTCGCGTCGCGCGTGTCCATGCCGAGCTCCTTGAACACATTGAGTCCCTGCGCGCCGCCGGCCTTCACGTCGCGCTCGAGCTGCGCCGCGGCCCAAGGTCCGAAGTCGGCTCGGTTCACCTCGCGGAGGTTCATGTTCGCGAAGACGACGAAGCGGTTCGGGTGCCGTCCCTTCAGCGCGGCGACGCGGGCAATGAGCGCATCGCCGGACTGGCCGCTCAGATTCACCATCAGCCCCATGTTCAGCTCGTCCATCTCACGCACGAGCTGAGCTGCGCGCTCCTCCGTCAGCACTCCCTGGTGTCCATGAACGTCGATGAACGGAAACTTCGCACGGGTGGTCGGATGCTCCGGCACGACGAGTGTGGAGCGGGGCTCGTATTCGCCCACCTCCATTCTCGGACGCGGTGGCTGCTGGGGCGTCGGGGGCTGGGGGGTCGCTGGCTGGGCCGCCGATACGAGCGGGAACAGTGTCGTGGCGAGTATCGCTCTCAGGATCGCGGCCATCGGGTCTCGGGGGAGGGGTGCGCCGTCGTGATGCGTGGATGACAGCTCCGGGATTCCAAGATATGAGTGCGCCGCCATTGTGGCCACGGACTCTCGCCATTGCAAATGGCCTCACAGGAGGTGGATGGCCACGATGACGGGAGCGGATCGACCCCGCCCTCGGCTTGACAAAGCCCCCGAACCGGCGAGAATCCTCCTCGTCAGCCCGCACCGCATCGACCCCACTGCACCAAGACTGGAGGATGCATGCCCTACGTCGACGGCTTCGTGATCCCGATTTCGAGGAAGAACCTCGCGGCGTACCGTCGCGTGGCTCGCCGAGCGAACGCGATCTGGCGGGAGCACGGGGCTGTCGAGTGTCGGGAGTCGGTAGGGGAGGATCTCGGCCCGGCGAAGGTCAAGGCGACGTTCACGCGTCTGGCGAAGCTCAAGCGTGGCGAGACGGTGCTATTCTCGTGGATCATGTTCAAGTCGAGGGCGCATCGCGACCGCGTGAACGCGAGAGTGATGAAGGACCCACGCATCGTCCGCATGATGTCGGATCCGAAGGGGATGCCATTCGATGTGAAGCGGATGACGTACGGAGGGTTCACGACGATCGTCGATCTATAAAGTGATCGGAGCTCATCGCACGGCAGGGCTCGACGACGTGGCTACCGCGGCGCGCCGACCGCGCGGGGGAAGCGGGGCGAGCGCTCGAGCGCTGCAACCGTGACATACGTCGTCGCACTTGCCGCGAGCGAGATGAGGAAGGGTGTTGGCGCGCCGAGCAGCGACGCACCGACGAACGACGCGACTCCGGCAACGAGGGTCGCGAGCGCAGCAGACGCGCCGCCGAACTGCGTGAACAATCCGAAGGACACGGTCACCAGGATCCCCGCGCTCCCGAAGGCCGACGCAAGCTCGACGATCGCGCTGACCCCGTCGGCGCGACGCGCGATCAGGTAGGCCACAACGCCGAAGAGCGCCACGGCACTTCGGTTGATTCTCACTTTCACGCGCTCGTCGACCGTGCCCAATGCCGGGATCACCAGGTTGTGCGACAGCAATCCGGCCGACACGAGCAGCGTGCTGTCCACCGTCGAGAGAATGGCCGCGATGAAGCCGCCGGCGAACACGACATATGCCCACGGCGCCAGCAGCATCCGCGCGACGGTCGGAACGACCTGCTCTGCATCCCCGATCTCGCCGCCGAGCCCGCCACCCGCGAGCCCGATCATGACGGCCACTGAACCGACTACGACGTACGCCACGCCTGCAGCGTACGCCGAGTTCCGCGCGACGCTGGCCGACCGCGCGCCGATCATCCGCGAGAGCAGTTCCGTTGCGGTGACCGATCCGAGCACCGGAATCGCCCACGCCTCGAGCGTGGCCCAGCCGAGAACACCGTCGCGGGGGAGCAGGTGGATGCGATCCGCCCGCATGACGCCATCCACGGTCGCGCCGAGCCCACCGTTCGCCGAGACGACGGCGCCGAGCAGCAGCAGGAG
>JANOCW010000254.1:0-4355 GCA_031412375.1 Gemmatimonadaceae bacterium
GCCGCCGATACGGTGTTCGTGGATCCCACGGGCGCGCTGGAGTTGGCGGCCACCCTCCATGACGACATCGGCATCGCAAGCGCGGGGATCGAGTACATAATCAGCTCCGGCTCGGGAGAGACGTTCTCCTTCCGCTCGGGATCGCTCGCGCCGGTCGCCGGGAGGGGACGAACACGCATTCAGCTCGCGACGCGGCTCGTGCTCGACTCCCTCGCGCTCAGTGCGGGAGACATCGTCCACCTCCGGGCGTTTGCGCGCGACGCCAACACGGTGAGCGGACCGTCGGCCGGGTACTCCGAAACGCGCGCGATTCGTATCGCACGACCGGACGAACGGGATTCCATCGCCGTCGAGGCGGCGCCTCCTCCCGAAGCCGATGCGTCATTGATCAGCCAGCGCATGCTGATCCTGCTCACCGAGGCGCTGCAGGGGCGCCGGACGCGGATGGCGCGCGGCGATGTGGTCGCCGAGTCTCGACGGCTGGGTGCCGACCAGGAGAAGCTTCGGCGAAGCGTCGGCGACATCATCTTCACGAGGCTCGGCACCGAACCTGATGCGGAACATACTCATGGCCCGGGCGACGCCCACGACGCTGGCGACCTGACGCCCCCGGAGATGTTGCGAGCTGCCGAGCGCGCCAACGCTGCAGGTCGCGAAGTTCTCGACTTCCACGGCGACGAGTCGCCGGTCGTCGCGATCAATCGTCCGCTGCTCGAGGCCTACAATCACATGTGGGACGCGAGCCGCGAGCTCGACATCGGAGAGCCGGCGCGCGCGCTGCCGCCGATGCGCGCCGCGCTGGCCGCCATCCAGCGCGCTCGGCGCGCCGAGAGGATCTACCTGCGCGGTCGGACGGCGCCGGTGATCGTCGACGTCGCGGCGGTGCGACTGCAGGGAAAGGAATCGGGCCTCGCGTCGATCCGCTCGTCGCGCGTCCCCCTCGAGCACCGACGTGACATGGACCGCTTCACCCGCGCGCTCGACGCGCTCGGTCGCACCCCCCAGGCTGGAATAGACTCCCTGCTGTTGCTACGCGTCGCGATGCTGGCTGACCGTCCGGCCGCTGCACAGGCACTCGGCGAAGCGATCGATGTGCTGCGCGCTGGCCGAGTCGCGACCGCAGCGCTCGCGCGCGCGCGGCGGGCACTGCTCGGCGCGGCAGCGTCCGCGCCCGGACTCGCACGATGGGGCGCGCAGTGGTGACCCGATTTGTCTTCGCGACCGCACAGTACGACTCGGGCGACTGGGACAGCGCACCGCTCGTGCCCGCGAACATCATCGATTCGGTGGCGCGCTATACGTCGATTCCGGTCGATCCGGCTGGCGCGACGGTCGCGCTGGGCTCGGAGGACCTGCTGCGCTACCCACTCGTCTATCTCACCGGGCACCTCCCCGTGCGGTTCTCGGAGCGGGAGCGCCAGACCCTCCAGCGATTCGTCGATCGCGGCGGCATGGTGTTCGTCGACGATCACAACCACGACATCGACGGCGCGTTTCACAAGACTGCCACTGAGGAGATCACGCGCGCGATCGGAACAATGGTGAAGCTGCCGAACGACCACGAGCTGTACTCGGCGTTCTTCGCGTTTCCGGACGGTCCTCCGACGACGAGCCACGAGCTGAATGGATGGGGCGACAACCTCATTCACTCCCATCTGCTCGCCGTGATGCGCGGCAACCGGATCGCACTGCTGTACAGCAGCAAGGACTACTCGTCCGAGTGGAGCTACCATCCGCAGAACAAGCGCTTCCTCTCGGTGGACAATACGCGCTTCGGCGTCAACATCGTGGTGTATGCGCTCACGCGTTGACCGCATCGCGCGGATCGGCGAGTCGGCGGCGCGCGGTGCGGCGCTGGTCCTGATCGCCACCGCTGGGTGGCGGGCCCTGTCGTGGCAGGATCCCGCGGCCACACGCCTTCGCGTCGACGGGCCCATCCGTGACGTGCTTCCCGCGTTATCCACAGTGGCTGCGCCTGCAGTCCATCTTCCATTGGGCCGAACGCCCGATGTCATCGAACGTGACTGGCTGGCGGCGCTGCGCCGCTCTGGCACCGTCGTCACATGGAACGACGCCGGACTTGCGCCCGCCGCTGCCATCTCCATCGCCAAGGTGGCCGATCCGGTCGGCGGCGCAATCGTGACCGTCGCGACGAGCGGAACGGAATTCATCTTCGTCTCCGACAGCCTGGGCGTGATCGACAGCACGCGTCTCGGCCCACTCGGCGCACGCGTGACCGCGCCCTCGCTGCTCGGTGCCGTCACCGTGGTTCGGAACGGGACGACCATCGGGCGTGCGCAGTATCCTCCTCGTCCGGAGTTGCGCCCGCTGCTCGTCATCGGGAGCGCCGGGTGGGAGACGAAGTTCGTCATCGCCGCGCTCGAGGAGCGCGGCTGGGACGTTCGAAGCCGCGTGCGTGTGTCGCCGACAGCCGAGGTCACCCACGGTTCTCCCGTGCGCATCGACACCGGAAGCCTTGCGGCGGTCATCGTCCTCGACTCGGCTGCGGCAGCGTCGGCGTCCGGGCTGCTGGCGTACGTCCGTGCGGGCGGAGGGCTCATCCTCGCGGGCAGCGCCGCACGGGCAGGGGCACTCGCGGCGGTCGCGCCCGCGCGCCTCGCGCCGATGATTGCCGGCTCGTTGCTCCGCCGCGCATCGTCCGCGGGGCGCGGTGGCCTGCCGCTGTATCCGTTGGTTGCGCTGCGTGATGACGCGGTGGCGATCGACGAGCGGGATGGCCACGTCGTCGTCGCTGCCCGACGAGAGGGCGCGGGGCGCATCCTTTCCGTGGGAGAGGTCGAGAGCTGGCGCTGGCGGATGGCGGGCGGGGCGGATGCCCTCGCGCAGCACCGCGCGTGGTGGTCACGCATCGTATCCGGCGCCGCGTACGCGCCGGTAGTATCCATTCCACCAGTCGATCCCGAGGGAGCGCCCTACGCCGCGCTCGTGGAGGCACTGGGAGAGCCGACGGGCGATGTGGCTGGTGCGTCGCGGTCGCCCACCGCGGCGTTGCCGATGTGGATGGGAGCCGCGATCCTGCTTCTCCTGCTGTCCGAGTGGGTTTCGCGTCGTCTTCGAGGTGAGCGTTGAGCGAGGTTGCATACATCTCCCACTCGGATTGTGGGGTGCACGACACCGGGTGGAGTCACCCCGAGCATGTGGGACGCCTGCGCGCAATTCCACGTGCCCTCCGCGATGATTTCGAGCTCTTTCAGCGGCTGACGCATCGCGAAGGCAGGCACGCGACCGCCGACGAGCTCGCGCTGGCGCACGATCCCGCATACATCGCGAGCGTGCAGGCGATCGCCGAATCGGGGGGCGGCCAGCTGGATGGGGATACGATGGTGAGCCCGGGATCGTGGGCGGCGGCGACGGCGGGTACGGGGTGCGTGCTCGATGCGGTGGACCTGGCCGTGAGCGGCGACGCGACGCGCAGCTTCTGCGCCGTGCGCCCTCCCGGGCATCACGCGCTGCGGTCGGCCGGCATGGGCTTCTGCCTGTTCGGGAACGTCGCGGTTGCCGCTCACTATGCGCGCGCCACACATGGCCTCGACCGGGTGTTGATCGTCGACTGGGATGTGCACCACGGGAATGGCACGCAGGCGCTGATGCAGGACGACCCGGCGATTCATTTCGTGTCCATGCACCAGTGGCCCTGGTATCCGGGAACCGGCGCGGCGAGTGAGCGTGGTCGTGCGAACGTCTGGAACGTGCCGATGGCCGGCGGATTACCGCCGCAACGCTACGTCGAGGCGTTCATCGGCGCGGTGGACGCGGCGGCCGCGGATTTCACGCCGGACCTGATCCTCGTCTCCGCCGGATTCGACTCCCTGCGGGGCGATCCCCTCGGCGGATTCACGCTCGAGATGGAGCACGTGGATACGCTCACGCGGGCGATGATGCAGCGCGCGGATGCCTGGTGCCGGGGCCGCCTCATCAGCGTCCTCGAAGGGGGATATGCTCCCGAGCTTCTCGGAGAAGCGTGCCGGGTCCACATGCGCGCCCTGTGCGACGTTTGATTCCTGTGGCAGCCCGCGACCGCGATCGGGGCGTCCCGGGTGACGGACCGACCGGCCTGCCAGCGTCCGGGCCACACGGGTATACTTCTGCCATGCCCCCCTCGGGCCACGCCACAATGCCCGCATCGGGAGCCGCGCACGGCGCCCTCGACCAGCCTACCGCGCCGCCGCGTCAGCCCAGGCTCCGCACGCAGGGATTTCCGGCGTGAGCGACGCCGATCGGGTCCCCCCGGTGCCTGCCGTCCTGCGACTGGTGCAGATGGTCGTGCTCGGGCGGTGGCGCGCGACGGGGGAAGATCTCTACCGCGAGCTGGTGCACCTGCTCGAGCCAGCGCC
>JANOCW010000255.1:0-2037 GCA_031412375.1 Gemmatimonadaceae bacterium
GATATCGACAAGCGGAAGCCGAGGGTCGTCACGGACCTCCTGCGCATGGTGCCAGGAACCCGCATCGGTCGCATCAACGGACAGAACGTCGTCACCTTCCGCGGCTTGCGCTGTCCGCCGCTCGTATGGCTGGATGGCGCCCCGGCGAGCGTTGGGTATCTCGACGTCGATCTCTTTGCCCCGTCCTCACTGGCCGGGATCGAGGTCTATCACGGCCCGTCGACGGTCCCCTCGGATCTCACCTGGGTGCGCGGAAAAGCGGACTGCGGCGTGATCGCGCTCTGGACGAGGATGCCCGAGACGCGAGCCCGGCAATCCACGCGGCTTTCGGTCAAGGAGCTCGAGGCGCTCGTGCAGTCGTCGCAGCTCTTTACCGCCGACCTCGTGGATACTCCAGCGGCGCAGGATTCCGCCCACCCGGTGTCACCGGTCTTCCCCGACTCGCTGATGCGCGCACTCGTCGGCGGCCGGGTCGTCGCCGAGTTCGTGGTGGACATCAACGGTGAGCCGAACATGGCGACGTTCAGTGCAGTCCTCTCGACGCACGAGATGTTCACCGAGGCCGTCCGGGGCGCCGTGAGTGCCGCCCATTTCACCCCTGCGTGGCGCGGCGGGAAGCGTGTGCGACAGCTCGTTCAGCTCCCGTTTTCATTTGCGGCACCCGGCAGGCCGCGCGGCTCACCGGACGGTGACCTGGCTTCTCCCGGGACGCCCTAGCGAGAGGTCGCGCCGCTTCGCCTCGCGCTGAATCGCTTACGGCGAATCTTCGGGAAGCGCACTATACTTCGCTTCCATGTCCGAGGCGCCGCTGATATATGCCCCGCGTGTCCGTGAGCCGATCGCCGCAACCCAACGCGATCTCGCCGCCGAACTGAACGAAGCGCAGGCGGCGGCGGCCACCCACCCGGATGGGCCGCTGTTGATCATCGCAGGCGCCGGGACGGGGAAGACCCGCACGCTGGTCTACCGGGTCGCCCACCTCATCGAGCGCGGCATCCGTCCCGACCGGATTCTCCTCCTCACATTCACCCGGCGAGCCGCGCAGGAGATGCTGTCGCGCGCCGCGAAGCTCGTTGGGTCGGCCAGCACCCGTGTGCACGGCGGGACCTTCCATGCGACAGCCCACCGCCTGCTCCGCCGCTTCGGGCCTGCCGCAGGGCTGTCGGGTGACTTCATCATCATGGACCAGGGCGACGCCGCGGATCTGATGCAGCTGGCGCGCGCCCAGCTCGGTGGGGCCGGCCGGGAGAAGCGCTTTCCGAAAAAGGAGACGCTCCACTACCTGTACTCGCGCCACATCAACACCGAGCGTGACGTTGCCGACATCATCGGGGCGGAGCTCCCGCAGTTTACCGAGTATCTCGACGCGATCACCCGCATCTTCGCCGACTACACCGCGCGCAAGTCGGAGCGGAATCTCGTCGACTACGATGACCTCCTCCTGTTCTGGGCGCTCCTGCTCGAGAATGCGCCGGAGCTCGGGGCGCGGGTTGCCGGACTGTACGACCACGTGCTCGTGGACGAGTACCAGGACACCAATATCCTCCAGGCGCGGATTCTTCGCGGGATGTGCGCATCGCACCGCAACCTGACGGTGGTGGGGGACGATGCGCAGAGCGTGTACTCGTTCCGCGGCGCAAATGTCCGGAACATTCTCGACTTCCCGAGGGCACATGCTGGCGCATCGGTGGTGACGCTCGAGCGCAACTATCGCTCGACACAGCCCATTCTCGATGTCACCAACACGCTCATTTCCCGCGCCCCGGAGCGGTTCACGAAGAACCTCTACACCGAGAGAATCGGTGGAGAGCAACCATGGCTCGTCACGGCCCAGGACGAGCGGCAGCAGACGCGCTTCGTGGTCGACCGGATTCTCGAGCTTCACGAGGACGGGACACCACTGCGCGAGATCGCCGTGCTCTTCCGGGCAGGGTACATGTCTGCCGACCTCGAGATCGAGCTTGCCGCGCGCAAGATTCCGTTCGAGAAGTGGGGCGGGCTCAAGTTCCTCGAGGCGGCACACGTCAAGGACGTGCT
>JANOCW010000256.1:0-3224 GCA_031412375.1 Gemmatimonadaceae bacterium
GTATGAGGCGTATGTCGCGGCGAATCCGGAGCACCGCCTGGTCCGACGCGCCACCCAGGGACTAGGCGGGGACGCCCCCTACGACACACTGACCGATCAGCAAGCGCGTGCGCGCTACGCCGCCCTTCGGTCAGACCGCGAGGCGCAGGTGCAGTTCGACTCGACTCGCGACATGCTGAGCAACGGCGTCCTTCTCCTGATGGCGGTTGCACTCTTTCTTGCACATTGGCATTGGCTCCGGCGCATGACGCCGCCCGCCGGCGCGCCGGACTCAGTCGAGTAACGAGCGAGGGTGTGCTTCGGCCATCCTGCGGAAGCCTCGGGGCCGTCGCCGCTGTCGACGAGGTTGAGCCTGGCCCCGCGGCGACGATAACCGCGGGGTTCGTGAGCTTTCGACGGTCGCAGCCGAGCTAATCCAGCGTCGCCAGCACCCGATCCAGCGCCGCGTAACTCTCGTTGAGCCCGCCCTCCATCCCCGACTGCATCATCCCATCCCGCTCCTCAGTCGTATGGAAGATCGACACGACAACGATCCGCGTCCGACCATCCCCAAGCTCCTCGAGCGTCATCGTATCGACCGCGACGTGCCCCGGCATCCCGTCCCACTCGAACGTGTACACGATCCGCTCCTTCGGCGTCACCTCGCGATAGCGCCCCTCGAACCCGTGCACGCCCTCGTCCGAATGCTCGACGAAGCGATAGTGCCCGCCGCGCTCCAACTCCATCCGTTCGACGACGAGCTTGTTCCCTCGCCCCCACCACTGCGCGACGAGCTTCGGGTCGGTGAATGCCTGCCACACGCGGTCGCGTGATGCGTGGAAGATCCGCTCGATGCGAATCTCGCGATCGGTGGGCGTGGTGATCGTCGCCTTCTCGGCACGGTCCTGCTTCGGTTTCTGCGTCGCCATTGTCATGGTTTCCCCCTGGTGCGCTCGAGGAAGTCCCCGAGCCGGTTGAGGCGGCCCTCCAGCATCCGCCGGTGCGCCGCGATCCACGCGGCCTCATGGTCGAGTCGGCGCGTACCAAGCCGGCACTGGCGCACGCGTCCGACCTTTTCAGTCGTCACCAGCCCCGCCGCCTCGAGCACCTGAACGTGCTTCTTGATCCCAGTCAGGGTCATCTCGAAGTCCTCGGCCAGCTCGCTGATTGCGGCATTTCCGCGCCCAAGACGTTCGATGATCCCACGCCGAGTGGGGTCGGCCAAGGCTGCGAAGGCGGTGTCGAGCTTCGGTGAATACTGAACCATATGGTTCAGTATACGCGCGGCCAGGTTGGCTGTCAATAGTCGTTCCGGTCCAGCTTCTAGCCGTTTCCCGCATCCGGCGTTACCATCGCGAGCGCAGGGCAGCCTTCCGCGAAGCCCCGCCACCTCGACTCACCGCTCAAGGAGATCTCATGAGAGCACGTTTCGCGATCGCTGTTCTTGCCGTTGGCGCTGGCCTGCTCGGATGTGACGGAGGTTCTACCGCCCCGCTCCAGGAAACGTCGCCTCCTCCCTCCCTCATCACGAACGGCACGCGCGATGGCAGTGCACACCCCGCCGTCGTGCTCATCATTATGGATGTCGATGGCCAACCGGCGTACCGTTGCTCAGGTACCCTGATTGCCCCCACGGTCGTACTCACCGCGGGCCATTGTACCGGAGAGCCGGGTGAGTTCAGCGGATTACGGGTCTTCACCGAATCCGACGTGCAGAACGGGACCAACAACTATCCGTTCGCGGGTCCCAACACGGTCGAGGCGACCGAATGGCGCGCACACCCACTCTATACGAACAGGGCGTTCTTCCTGCATGATGTCGGCGTCGTCGTGCTGTCCAAGGCCGTGAAGCTCGCGAGCGGCCAGTACGGCAAGCTTCCGATTCAGGACCAGCTCGACGCGCTGCGACCGAGGAGCTCTACCGCCTTCACCGCGGTGGGCTACGGCCTCCAGCGGATCAATCCGGCCAAGATCGAGGCGGAGCTGATTCGCATGTTCGCCGAGCCGCATCTGATCCAGATCAATACGGGCTTCACGGGAGACTTCTCGATGCTCCTGTCGAACAACGCCTCGACGGGCGGGACGTGCTTCGGCGACTCGGGCGGGCCGAACTTCCTCGGGACGTCGAATGTGATCGCGGGCGTCACGTCGTTCGCGCTCAATGGGACGTGTGGCGGTACAGGTGGAGTCTTCCGGCTGGACCGTGGGAATGTGCTGGAGTTCGTCACGCAGTTTTTGAAGTAGTGCGGGGGCGAGTCGGGCGGCGTTGATCATAGAGGCGTACTCGCATCGCGGACCCCGCGGCGGCGGCGGTCGTGGGGCTGCATGCGACGGCGTTCACGGCGACAACGCGTTCACCGCGTCAATGCGTTCACGGCGACATGGGTCATGAAAGGAGGCGTTAGGGGTACGTCGGTGACGTCGTTGAACGGTCAACGGCGTCAACGGCGTCAACGGCGTAGGACTTCGACTGAGCTCGACGCGAGGCGCAGCTCAGTCGTCGCGGCACACTTCGGGCTGCGATTCTGAATCGGTTGATCATCGCGCCTCCCACGACACAGTTGACCCACGACCGTGGCTGAAGCCTGGTCGCCCGAGGAAGTCGCCGCCACGGTCTCGGATTACTTCGTGATGCTCACTCACGAACTGCGCGGTGAGTCGTACAGCAAGAAGGAGCACAACCGCCGCCTGCAGCAGTTGCTGCATGGCCGCTCCGCCCCCGCTATCGAGTTCAAGCACTGCAACATCAGCGCTGTTCTGATCGAGCTCGGATTTCCCTACATCGACGGCTACAAGCCGCGAGGAAACTACCAGGAGCTGCTGAAGGAGGAAGTTGCGGCGCGGCTGGAAGGCGATGTCGTCATTGCCAACGCCGCGGAGGCAATCGTCGGGGCGCCCGTCCACGGAGCGCCGCCCGAACGTTCGCTCGAAGATGTCCTGGTAGCTGCCCCCGCTCGTGACCGCGGCCGGACGCTCACCTACGAGCGGCCCGTCTCCGCGCCCGTACCCCGCCTCGGAGTGAACTATCTCGAGCGCGAGGCGCGAAATGCCTCGCTCGGTCGCGCTGGCGAAGTCTTCGCGTTCGGCGTCGAGCACCGACGTCTCTGGGAGGCAGGAAACCGAACGCTCGCCGAGCGCATGGAGCATGTCTCCCAAACCCGTGGCGATGGACTGGGATATGACATCCTGTCCTTCGAGACCAATGGACGTGAACGGCTCATCGAGGTGAAGACGACCAGCTTCGG
>JANOCW010000257.1:0-2169 GCA_031412375.1 Gemmatimonadaceae bacterium
CGCTACATCGACGAGGCCGAGGCGGGCGGGGCGACCGTGGTGGTGGACGGCCGGACGGCGACGGTAGCCGGCAAGGAAGGCGGGTTCTTCATCGGCCCCACGATCCTCGATCACGTGACGCCGGAGATGCGGATCGCGAAGGAAGAGGTATTCGGGCCCGTGCTCGCCATCGTGCGTGCGAAGGACGTGAGCGAGGCACTGCGCATCGAGAACGCGTCGCCCTACGGCAATGCCGCGTCGGTGTTCACCGAGAGCGGCGGCGTTGCGCGGCACGTGATGGAGCACGCGAGTGCGGGGATGGTCGGCGTCAACGTGGGCGTGCCGGTGCCGCGCGAGCCGTTCTCCTTCGGCGGGTGGAACGACTCCAAGTTCGGCGTGGGCGACATCACGGGCCGCGGCTCCATCGAGTTCTGGACGCAGGCCAAGAAGATGACGACGAAGTGGAACTCGGAAGCTGGCGTCAACTGGATGTCCTAGGGAGAAGCCCCATGCCCGATCGCGCCGTCACGTTCACCGGCCTCAAGTTCGAGAACCCGTTCCTGCTTTCCTCCGCGCCGCCGACGGAGTCGGAGCAGAACATCCTTCGCGCGTTCGAGGCCGGATGGGGCGGCGTGGTCACGAAGACCATCGGCATGCACCCGGTCGTGAACGTCGTCGGCGCGAAGGCGAAGTTCATGCGCACGACCCCCGAGGACGGGCTCGTCTCGATGCGCAAGCGGCCCGGCGCGGCGCTGCACTCGTCGTGGAACTGGGAGCTGATCTCCGACAAGGCGCTCGACTGGTGGGTGCCGCGCATTCGCCGGATCAAGGAGGCGTACCCGACGCGCGTGCTGATCGCCTCGATCATGGCGGGCAGCGGCAGCGACAAGGAGGTGCGCGCGTGGCAGACGCTGGCCGAGGCGACGCAGGACGCGGGCGCGGACGGGCTGGAGCTCAACTTCTCGTGTCCCCACATGGACCGGAAGGACATGGGCTCCAACATCGGCAAGGACGAGGGGCTGTGCTCGGTGGTGACCGAGGCGGTGAAGGAGGTCGCGACGGTTCCGGTGTGGTGCAAGCTGACGCCGGCGACACGCGACATGGTCGTCGAGGCGGCGGCCTGCTTCCGCGGCGGTGCCGACGCGATCGTCTCGTCGAACACCTTTCCCTCGCTGCCGGTGATCGACCCGGAGACGCTCGAGTTCGAGATCAACGTCGACGGGCTGGTCTCGAGCGGCGGCCTGGGCGGGCCGGCGATCCTTCCGATGTCGCTCGCCAACATGGCGCGGATGACGAAGACGTTTCCCGACGCCGCCTTCTCCGGGATCGGTGGGATCTCCGACTTCTCCCAGGCGCTCTCATACTTCCTGCTCGGCTGCGGCACGGTGCAGGTGTGCACCGCGGCGATGCTCGACCAGGCGGTAGGGCCGAAAGTGATTGCGCGGCTCAACGCGGGGCTCGACACATTCCTCGAGCGCCACGCGGCCGACGGCTGGAACTCGATCGCCGACTTTCGCGGCCTCCGCCGCGATCGCGTGGTGCTCCAGTCGGAGATCCGCCGTCCCGATGCCAGCGAGTACGAGGGAGGCTACGAGCACGTCGAAGGCTACGCGCCTCCGGATCGAGCCGCCGCGCGCGTTCCGTGACGGCGGTCGGCTCGGCGTAAACCGCACCTCACGAGGAGCGCCGAAGCATGCGATTCGATCGCGTCATCACGGGCGGCACGGTAGTCACCCCCGGCGGGTCGTTCACGGGGGACGTGGCGATAGCCGGCGAGAAGATCGCCGCGTTGGGCACAGACCTCGACACTGGCGGCGCCGAGGTGATCGACTCGCGCGGCCATTACGTGATCCCCGGAGTGCTCGACGTTCACGTGCATCTCGAGCTTCCGTTCTGCGGCACGGTGTCCTCCGACGACTACCGGAGCGGCACGCGGGCTGGTGCGCGCGGCGGCGTGACGACCGTGATCGACTTCGCGATTCCCTCGGCCGGCGGCACGCTCGCCGACGCTGCTGACACATGGATGAGGAAGGCGGAGGGGAAGTCACTCATCGACTACACCTTCCACATCTGCATCACGCGCTGGCAGGAGCAGCGCGACCAGATCGCGGGGATGGTGGAGCGCGGCTTCACCACCTTCAAGGAGTTCATGATCTACGAGTCGGAGGGGTGGCAGTCGGACGACCGCGC
>JANOCW010000258.1:0-7206 GCA_031412375.1 Gemmatimonadaceae bacterium
CTCAAGGAGCGAGAAGCGAAGATCCTGCGACTCTACTTCGGCCTCGATGGCGAGGAGCCGATGACGCTCGAGCAGATCGGATCGCTGCTTGGCATCACGCGCGAGCGCGTTCGGCAGATCAAGGAGAAGGCGCTCTCCCGCCTTCGTCACGTGAGTCGCGCGCGGGCACTGGAGTCGGTCCTCGGCTGACGCGACGGATTGCGCGGAGAGGAGGGCAGGGTGAGCTTTCGGGCTCACCCTTTTTTTCGTCCTCACGGAGGCAGCGCGGCATGCTCATCGTCACGACGGAGTCGATCGAGGGGAAGAAGATCACGAAGCACCTTGGGCTCGTGAGCGGCGAGGCGATCCTTGGCGCCAACATCTTCCGGGATTTCTTCGCGGGGATCAGGGACATCGTCGGCGGACGGTCGGCGGCGTACGAGAAGGAGCTTCGCAAGGCGAAGGAGATCGCGCTCCACGAGATGGGCGAGCAGGCGCAGGGCCTGGGTGGAAACGCCGTGGTCGCCGTGGACCTCGACTACGAAACGATCTCGGTGGGCGGTGGGGGTGGGATGCTGATGGTCAGCGCCAGCGGCACCGCCGTCGTCGTGCAGTAGTCACCGGTCGGCCAGCCCTTCCTCGCGCGCATCGCCGTACTCCGCGCTTTCACCGGCACCCCCTTCATGGCAGATACCAACTCATTCGACGTGACGACCGGGGTCGACCTGCAGGAGGTCGACAACGCGATCAACCAGGCGCAGAAGGAGATCGGACAACGGTATGACTTCAAGGGGTCGAAGTCGGCGATCGAGTTCTCGCGCGCCGAGAACAAGATCACGCTCATTTCCGATGATGACTTCCGGATGACCGCACTGTTCGATGTGCTCCAGACGAAGCTCATCAAGCGTGGCGTGCCCGTGAAGAATCTCGACATCGGCGAGATCAAGCCGGCGGGCGGCGACACAGTGCGGCGGGAGATCGCGCTCAAGACGGCGCTGGATGGCGACACGGCGAAAAAGGTCGCGTCGACGATCAAGGAAGCCAAGATGAAGAAGGTCCAGGCCGCGATTCAGGGCGACCAGGTCCGCGTCAGCTCGCCGTCGAAGGACGAGCTCCAGGCGGCCATGGCGTTGCTGCGAGGAAAGGACTTCGGGGTGGAGCTGAAGTTCGGGAATTATCGCTAGTCGCGTCGTTACAGCGACAGCGAGAACATGAAGAGCATGAAGGGATCATGAAGGTCCATGGAGAACCGCAACTGCATCGGTAGGCGTCTCGGCGTACGGACCGCGGATCATGCAGATACTTCATGCACCTTCATGGACGACTCCATGCTCGTCATGTTCAGGCTTTTTCCGGGCACGTAGCCCGCGGTGGCCTGTGTTGGGCCCGACGAACCCCGAGGGTCAGGCCGAGCTGCCGACCTGCATCGCCACGGCTGCGTCGGCGCGGGCACCGACGATCACGCTCCACCGGTCGATGAGCGTGCTGTAGACGCCAGCGGCGGCACGGGGCCGGCGGTCGAGGTCATAGAGGCCGTGACCGTCGGCGGTCGGACGGGCGCCGCCCGGGCCCTGCTTCATCTCCACGCGATCAGTGAGCGGGAGCCAGGTGAAGCCGTGAATCGGGACACCGACCGTGCGCAGCGCCATCACCTGCTTCCACTGTTCCTGGAGCCAGGGTACCGCACGCCGGCTTCCCTGATGCGTGCCGGCGTGAAAGAGCGGAAGGCGATAACGGCCATGGTACTCGGTCGCGAGCCGGCGGAGCCCCAGGCCCTGTCGGGCCAGAGTGATCCGGCCGCTCGAGGCCACTCGTCGCTCGGACGAGGGTGTGTACTCCAGGCCGAGCCAGCGCTGCCCGACCGCACGAGGCTCCCGCAGGAAGCGCAGGTCGTGCGCGGTCATGCCGTGATCGCTCAGGAAGCTCGTCAGC
Source organism: Gemmatimonadaceae bacterium (assembly GCA_031412375.1). GTDB lineage: Bacteria > Gemmatimonadota > Gemmatimonadetes > Gemmatimonadales > Gemmatimonadaceae > JANPKQ01. The sequence continues at coordinate 1,912 of JANOCW010000258.1, forward strand.
CCGGGTGGGAGCTCGTGTCCCGTCGTGAGGTCGAGCGCGAGCAACTCCAGCGCGTTGCGGCGGTCGGCTTCGACTCGCGCCTCGCGACCAGCGCCCTGGTACCGCTCGATGCGCTCGTTCTGGATGATGATGGCATCCGGCCGCTCGCCAAGGATCGCCTCGACCGCCAGCTCGTGGCCCATGCAGAGGTTTCGCAGCGCGCGAACGTAGCCCGCCTCCGACGCGAGGCATTCGTTCCACTGGCCGGCGAGCCCTGATCCGCGCGCGCACGCACCAATGCGCGTGATGGGCATGAAATACCGGATCCACGGATGCTGCCGCGCGAAATCGCGCGCGTAGTCGGCGAACAGCACGGGGAAGGCCGGATCCTGGAACCCACCGAGCCATGCTGGCGTGCCGAAGCTGCAGAGTTCCGCGATCACCTCGATGCCTGAGTCGCGAAGCCACGACATCGGAGCGGCGCAACTGTCCCAGTCGTAGCGCCCCGGGCCGATGTGCGTGCGATAGTAGGCAGGCCCGAAGCGGAGGGCGGTCGCGCCCATCTGCCGTACGCACTCGAAATCCCTCTCCCAGTTCGCATAATGTCCGCTGCGATCCATCTGGTCCAGCCGGGTACCCGAGGCGTCCGTGGGACAGCTCGTGTCGATCCCCGTTGCGAAGAAGAAGGCCATTCGGCGTGTGCGGGATGTGCGGGGGGGATGGCTCGGGAGGGGAGACCAGCACAGTGCGCGCTGACAGGAGGAAGACGACGACCCCGGAGAGGCCGCCACGGATGCGCACCGAACGGCCTCGATCACCCCCCAAATCGTGACAGCGTCGCGCAGGCAGTCGTCCGCCGCGGTTGAGTCGGAGGGGGGTGCGGGCTTAGCTTTCGTGGATGCATTTCCCGCCTGTGGCAGCACGCCGGTGAAGATCGGATTCATCACGCTCGGATGTGACAAGAACACGGTCGACAGTGAGCGCTATCTCGCGCAGCTGATGTCGCGCGGTGCGCATCGCACCAGCGATCTCGCCGAGGCCGATGTCATCGTCATCAACACCTGCGGCTTCATCGACGCGGCCAAGCACGAATCGATCGAGGCCATCGTCGAGGCGGGTCGCTACAAGACGGACGGGGTGTGCCAGGCTGTGGTCGCCGTGGGCTGCATGGTCGAGCGTCACAAGCTCGAGCTCATGGCCGAGCTGCCGGAGGTCGATGTGTTTCTCGGCGCCTCGGAGATGGATCGGCTCATCCCTGCCCTCGAGGAGCGCGGCGTCCTCGGCGACCCGACGGTTGCGCATCCCGGCGTGCGCGCGTACGCGGGCGACCTCCCGCATGTGCGTTACCTCAAGATCAGCGAGGGCTGCGATCACGGCTGCGCCTTCTGCGCGATCCCCCTGATGCGCGGCAAGCACCGGTCGTTCGCGCGCGATGAGATCGTGCATGAGGCCCAGCTTCTCGAGCTGCAGGGAGCGCTTGAGGTGAATCTCGTAGCGCAGGATCTCGCGCACTATGGTCGTGACCGGGGCGACGATGTCCGGTTGCCCGAGCTGCTCGAGTCGCTGATCGCCGAGACGTCGATTCCCTGGTTCCGGCTGCTCTATCTCTACTCGACCGGGATGACTCCGCGACTGCTGGAGACGCTCGCGCGGGAGTCGCGCATCCTGAAGTATCTCGACATGCCGATCCAGCATGCGTCGGACGCCGTGCTCGCGCGCATGCGGCGACCGGAGCGTCAACGCACGATCCGCGAGCGGGTCCGTCGCGTCCGCAGCCTCATTCCCGAGATCGCGATCCGGACCACGTGTATCGTCGGCTTTCCCGGCGAGACCGAGGGCGACTTCCACCAGCTGCTCGAGTTTCTCGAGGAAACCCAGTTCGATCGGGTCGGCGCGTTCACCTATTCCCCGCAGGAAGGGACGCGAGCCCATGCACTCGTGGACGACGTTCCCGAACCGCTCAAGCGGGAGCGACTCGAACGCCTCACGGAGCTGCAGCGTGTGATCACCGCCGAACGGTACGAGCGCCATGTGGGGCGCACGACGCGCGTGCTGGTCGATCGTGCAGGACGCAAGGGCGTTCCGGCGGAAGCACGCGCGCCGTGGCAGGCGGATGACATCGATGGCGTCGTCCGCATTGCGGCGCCGCTCGCGGCCGGTCGGTTCGCCGATGTGTTGATCGACCGTGTCGAGGATGACTACGACTTCCGCGCGACGCTCGTCGGCGGGGTCGACGCGGTGCCACCGACCCGGCGGTCGTGGGCGCTCCCGGTCACCACGACAACGATCGGCAGCTTCGGGCGGTGACGGGACGGTCAGCGGCGCTCATGGCGCACGCGCGGGAGCTCTTTCCCGGCGGCGTCAACTCACCGGTGCGCGCGTTCGGGGGCGTGGGTGGTGAGCCGTTCATGGTGGAGCGCGGGCATGGCGCGCGGATCTGGGATGCCGACGGCCGGCAGCTCATCGACTTCGTCCTCTCGTGGGGCCCGCTCATCCTGGGCCACGCCGCGCCAGTGGTGATGGACGCACTCGAGCGGACGATGCGGCTCGGAACCAGCTTCGGCATCCCGACGCGCCTTGAGAACGATCTCGCCGACCTGATTCGCGCGCGTATGCCGCACGTGGAGATGATGCGCTTCGTCTCGAGCGGCACGGAGGCGACGATGAGCGCCGTCCGGCTCGCGCGCGCAGCCACTGGCCGCCCGCTGCTCGTGAAGTTCGATGGCTGCTACCACGGGCACGCCGACGCGTTTCTCGTCCGTGCCGGCTCCGGGGTTGCGACACTCGGGCTGCCCAACTCGCCCGGTGTGCCGGATGCTGTCGCGGCGCTGACGCTGACCGCTTCGTTCAACGACCTCGACGAAACGCGGACGCTGGTGGCGCGGCATCCGGGAGCCGTCGCCGCCATCATCGTGGAGCCGGTCGTCGGCAACGCCGGTTTCATTGCGCCCGATCCGCAATTCCTGCGGGGCCTTCGACAGATCGCGGATGACAGTGGTGCGCTGCTCATCTTCGACGAGGTCATGACGGGCTTCCGGATCGCGCTCGGTGGCGCGGGCGAGCGCTTCGGCGTCATCGCAGACCTGACGACGCTCGGCAAGGTGATCGGCGGGGGACTTCCCGTTGCGGCGTACGGCGGGCGCGCCGATCTCATGCGAATGATTGCACCCAGCGGGCCGGTCTATCAGGCGGGGACGCTGTCCGGGAATCCGCTCGCCATGGCGGCGGGGATCGCAACGCTCGAGGCGCTCACCCCCGCCGTTCACGCGGGAATCGCCCGCCAGACCCTGCGCCTCGTCACCGGACTCCGGGCGGCAGCGGCGCGCGCGCGCATTCCGTTCACCGCAGACTGCGCCGGCTCGATGTTCGGCTTCTTCTTCAGCGCCGAGCCGGTGCGCTCGTACGCCGACGCGCGCGGGGCGGATGTCGCGCGCTTCCGCCGCTTCTTTCATGAGGCCCTCGGCCGCGGCGTATACATCGCCCCCTCCGCGTTCGAGGCAGGCTTCGTGTCCGCGGCGCACGGGGCCGCCGAGATCGACGAGGCACTCGTGAAGCTCGAGGAAGCATTCATGGCGGTGCGGGATGCGTAATGCCATCGCCGGCATGCTCGCCACGTTGCTGGCGTGCAGCGCGGCGACGTTGCACCGGCCGGCGACCGCGGGCAGTCGTCCCGGCACGGCGCGCGAAGGCCGGATGGTCCGGATTGCCCTCAACACTGCCGCGCCCCGTGCGCGACTCTCCGCCACAGGAGGCTGGCGTCTCTACGAGCGTGGGGGAGCCAGTGTGCTCGTCAGCGCGAGCGATGCCGATGCATGGACCGTCGAGCGCGAGGGATCGCAGCTCCGCGCCGTGCGCGAGGGCGGTGCGCGAACGCCGCTGCGCAACGGGCCGTTCGTCGCGCGTCCGGAGAACGAGCGCTCGGTGCTGATGGTCAGCGGCCGGCGCTACCGCGGCGACATCGTCGTCACGGCGACCGACTCGGGGCTTCTCGTCGTGAATCACCTGCCGGTGGAGACCTACCTGCGCGGCGTGGTCCCGCTCGAGATCGGCGACCGCGCGCCGGGCGAGGAGGCGGCCGTTGCCGCGCAGGCGGTCGCAGCCCGCAGCTACACCTACGCCCGCCTCGCGGCCCTCGGTCCATCGCCCACGCGGTCGTGGGACCTGCTGTCATCGGTCAGCGATCAGGTGTACGGAGGTGCCGATGCGGAGAAGGCAATCGCCGACATGGCGGTGACGATGACGGGCAACCTCGTCCTTCGCTACGCGGGCCGCATCGTCAACGCCGTGTATCATTCGACCTGCGGCGGGAGCACCGCCGAGGCGCCCGAGCTCTGGCAGACGACCGGCGAGCCGTATCTCCAGCGGGTCAGTGATCGCATTCCCGGAACCGAGCGGTACTACTGCGACGTGTCGCCGCGCTTCAGCTGGACGAGGACCCTCGACGCCCGCACGCTGGCCTCAGGGCTCGAGGCCTACCTTCGGAGCTACGCCGCCGTCGCCGGTGCGATCGGGTCCGTCCGGACCATCGAGGTCGAAAGCCGCACACCGTCCGGGCGCGTCGGGACAAGGGCCTTTGTCACCGATCGCGCCCGCCATGTCGTACGCGCGAACTCCCTTCGCTACGTTCTGCGCCAGCCCGGTGGCGAGATCCTCAACAGCACATATGTTACGCTCGAGCCCTCGATCGGCCCTGACGGGAGGCTGACACGCCTCGTGGCGACCGGAAACGGCTATGGCCACGGCGTCGGGATGTGCCAGTGGGGCGCGATTGGCCGGTCTCGCGCCGGACAGGATTTTCGTATGATTCTGCAAACCTATTATCCGGGGACGACCGTTGAACCGATCGAGTGACCGGGTGACGAGCCTCCTCGTCGCGGGGCTGCTCTGCGCGATCCCGGCACCCGCCATGGGACAGGGCGTGTTCGAGCGGCTCAACCTCGACAAGCTCAAGCTCACCGCAATGGGAATGTCGTACGGGTCGGTGGAGCCATCGCAGATGGGTGCGACGCAGGCATACTCCATTCACGCCGACTACGGTGAGATCGCCGAGCGGTGGCGCGTGGTCTTCACCGTGACATACTGGGGCTCCCGGTATGACGACGAAGTGGTGCAGTCGTTCGCCGACTCGCTCGGACGGTCGGTCCAGGATCCCGAGCAGAATGCGATCCTCGTTGCCTCCGGCGTGAAGGTGTCCGACATCGCGGTCGGCGGCGATATCCGCTGGACTCCGCCCTTCCGCTTCGTGCGCCTTCGCCCGTATCTCGGAGGCAACCTCAGTGTGCACGTGCTGAATGCCGAGGGGCGGCTGATCAACGG
>JANOCW010000259.1:0-8645 GCA_031412375.1 Gemmatimonadaceae bacterium
GGTCAAGCGCGCCGCGCACGATCACCGGCGCTGGATCTCGCGGGAGCGCTGATAGGCCAGGGTCGCTTCGGCCGGACGTCCCATCCGATCGAGCACCATCCCGACGCCCTTGAACGCGCGCCAGTTCGTCGGCTGGAGCGCTGCGGCAGCCTCGTATGATGCCAGGGCAGCGGAGAGCTGATCGATGTGATTGTACGCCTCGCCCAGATAATAGCGGGCGCTTGCCCGCCCGGGCTCGAGGTGCGCGGCCTGCTCGAGGGGAGCGATCGCTTCGCGCCATCGCGCACGCTTGCAGAGCAGGATGCCCAGGTTCGTCAGCACTTCGGTGTTGCGCTCGTCGATCCGGGCGGCGCGGGTAAGGTCCGTCTCGGCCAGGTCATACTTGAGCCGTGCGGTGAGGATCGCGGCGCGGTTGCAGAGCACCGAGACGTTGTCCGCATCGAATCCCAGCGCCTTGCCAAGCTCGGCGAGCGCCGCGTCGACGTCACCGGACTTCTCGAGAAGCAGCGCGAGGTTGTTGCGCGCACGGACGTGTCGCGGCTCGCGCGCGAGGAGAGCCCGATAGATCGCGATGGCTTCGCGTGTTTCGCCGGCATCGCTGCATTGCCGGGCGCGCGCGTACATCGCCGCAGTGCTGTCTTCGGGCTCCAGAAGTTCGTCCGCTTCGGCTCCCGCACCAGCAGCGGGCGAGCCCACCGGCGGGTGAACATCATCGGCGAAGGGCAGCAGGTCGGGAGCGTCGCCGTCCTGTGGCATGCGGTTACCGGGTTCGGACATCGTCAGGTCAGCGCCAGGGTCGTTTCGTCATTGATCCACTCGAGATACCGGGCCAGTCCACCGACGACGGGCACGGCGAGAAGCTCAGGCAGCTTGTACGGATGGAGCTCGCTGAACGCCATTTCGACTGCGTTCACCCGCGCAGACCGCGTCTTCAGGAGCACCACGACCTCTCCCTCGTCCGCGACCTTCCCCTCCCATCGATACAGCGACCGGGCCCCGGGGAGCAGGGTGCCGCACGCGATCAGCCGCCGGTCGAGCAGCGCCCTGATCAGCGTCACCGCTTCCTCGGTCGAGGCGACGGTGGTCATCACGATGATGGCGTCCGTGTGCGGCATGTCCGTCGACGATTCGGGGAGCCCGGGATTCCGGGGTCCTCAAATGTAATCGAGGGATGGAGCACAGCGCTCTCGACGCTTCACCGCTCCGGCTTGTTTCAAGCCCTGCGGCCCGCCTAGTTTCGGAGGGTATGCCCGAAGAAGCACTGATCGTCCGGGGCGCCCGCGAACACAACCTCCGCGGCATCGACGTCCGGATACCGCGCAATCAGCTCACCGTCATCACCGGCCTTTCGGGCTCCGGCAAGTCGTCGCTCGCCTTCGATACCATCTACGCCGAAGGGCAGCGCCGCTACGTCGAATCGCTCTCGGCGTACGCCCGACAGTTTCTCGGATTGATGGAGAAGCCCGACGTCGACTCGATCGAGGGGCTGTCGCCGGCGATCTCCATCGAGCAGAAGACGGCGGGGCACAACCCGCGGTCGACGGTCGGAACGGTCACCGAGATCTACGATTACCTTCGGCTGCTCTTCGCCCGCGCCGGCACGCCCCACTGTCACTCGTGCGGCCGGCTCGTGCAGCGCCAGAGCCCAGTCCAGATCGCCGATACCGTGCTGGCGTGGCCGGATGGCAGTCGCATCCAGATCCTCGCCCCACTCGTTCGCGGCCGGAAGGGCGAGTTCCGCGAGCTGTTCGAATCGGCGCGCAAGCAGGGATTCGTGCGCGCGATCGTCGATGGGAAGACGATCGAGCTCGCCGATCCGCCGAAGCTCAACAAGCGACAGAACCACAACGTCTCGGTCATCGTCGATCGCACGGTCGTGCGCACCGAGGATCGCGGGCGGATCACGGACTCGCTCGAGACTGCGCTCAAGCTCGCGGACGGCGTCGTCGAAGTCGTGCGCTACGGCGAGACGGAAACGGCCCAGCTCTTCTCGGAACGCTACGGCTGCCCAGACTGTGGTATCTCCATGCCGGAGCTGGAGCCGCGCCACTTCTCCTTCAACTCCCCCTTTGGCGCCTGCGTGAAGTGCGGCGGCCTCGGCACGCGCCGCCAGGTCAGCGCCGAGCTGATTCTCGGCGATCCGCGCATCTCGATCCTCGAAGGCGTGATCCTCCCGTGGGGAGAGCCCGACGGCTATCTCCGGAAAATCCTGCTTCCGGGATTGGCGAAGGAGATCGGCTTCGATCTCCAGGCACCCTGGGGCAGCCTCGCACCGAAGGTGCGGGACGCCATCCTCTACGGCTCGGGTGGCCGCGCCGAGAAGCCGGCGCTCGCGGGCACCAAGTCGGCCAGCGGCGCGAAGTGGGATGGAGTCCTCGCCAACATCCAGCGTCGCTATGACGAGACGGAATCGGATAGCGTGCGCGCCGAGCTCGATGAGTACATGATGGTGACGAACTGCGAAGCGTGCGGCGGCCGGCGGCTCAAGCCCGAATCGCTCGGCGTCACGATTGCCGGCCGGAATATCGGCGACGTCGTCGAGCTGGCGATCACCGACGCGCTCACCTGGTTCGAGGAACTCGTGATTCGCGCCCCGGGTCGGCCCGGGCTCGACGCCGAGATTGCCGCACCGATACTCAAGGAAGTGCGCGAGCGTCTCCGCTTTCTCGTCGACGTCGGCCTGGACTACCTCACCCTCCACCGGTCAGCGGAGTCGCTCTCCGGGGGAGAGGCGCAGCGCATTCGGCTTGCGACGCAGATCGGGTCACGACTCGTTGGCGTGCTCTACATCCTCGACGAACCCTCGATCGGCCTTCATCAGCGCGACAACGCCCGACTGCTTGCGACGCTGGGGCAGCTCCGCGACCTCGGCAACACCGTCATCGTCGTCGAGCACGATGATGAGACGATGCGCGCCGCCGACCACCTGATCGATCTCGGTCCGGGAGCGGGCAAGCACGGCGGTGAGGTGATCGCATCCGGAACGGTCGATGAGGTCATCGCGAACCCGGCGTCGCTCACCGGGCGCTACCTGAGCGGCGCGCTCTCGATCCCCGTCCGCGCCGAGCGGCGTCCGGGCACGGCGCACGCCCGGTTGCGCATCGAGGGCGCACGGGCGCACAACCTTCGCGATCTCACTGTCGAGCTCCCGCTTGGCGTGTTCATCGCCGTCACGGGCGTGTCGGGGTCGGGCAAGTCCACGCTGGTGGAGGACATCCTCCATCGCGCGCTCGCCCGCCACTTCTATCGAGCGCGGGTGCTTCCCGGTGAGCACGACCGCGTCACGGGCCTCGAGCATCTCGACAAGGTCATCGACATCGACCAGAGCCCCATCGGGCGCACGCCGCGCTCGAATCCCGCGACGTACACGGGTCTCTTCACGCCGATTCGCGAGCTGTTCGCCGAGCTCCCAGAGGCGAAGATCCGCGGCTACGGGCCCGGGCGTTTCTCCTTCAACGTGAAAGGCGGGCGCTGCGAGGCGTGCCAGGGCGATGGGCTCGTGAAGATCGAGATGCACTTCCTGCCCGATGTCTATGTCCCGTGCGATGTCTGCAAGGGAAAGCGCTACAATCGCGAGACGCTCGAGGTGCGCTTCCGCGGGCTGAACATCGCCGATGCGCTGGAGCTCACCGTCGAGGATGCCGCTGCGGCCTTCGAGAACCAGCCGCGTATCGCGCAGAAGCTCGCCGTGCTGCGGGATGTGGGACTCGGCTACCTGCACCTCGGGCAGAGTGCGACGACCCTGTCAGGCGGCGAGGCGCAGCGTGTCAAGCTTGCGACGGAGCTCGCGAAGCGGGACACGGGACGCACCTTCTACATCCTCGATGAGCCGACGACGGGCCTGCACTTCGAGGATGTCCGCATGCTGCTCGAAGTGCTCCATCGTCTCGTCGATCGTGGCAACACCGTGCTTGTCATCGAGCACAACCTCGACGTGATCAAGACGGCCGACTGGATCCTCGACCTCGGGCCCGAGGGCGGCACACGCGGCGGCATGGTGGTGGCGGCGGGCACGCCCGAGATGGTCGCCGATACGGAATCGTCGTACACGGGGCATTACCTCAAGCGGATGCTCGGGACGCGAACCGCGCCCACGACTCAGCCCGCCGTCGAGCGTCCCGTCGAACGTCTCGTCGAGCGTCCCGTCGAACGACCGGCGGGCGCTCGGCGCGCCCCACGAACGGCACGGCGCGCCTAGCCATGGTCTCGCTCCTCGACATCATCGGCCCGATCATGGTCGGGCCCTCGTCCTCACACACGGCGGGTGCATGCCGACTCGGCCTGCTCGCGCGTGCGCTCGTGGGCGGAACTCCGCAGACCGCGCGCATCGAGCTGCATGGCTCGTTCGCGCGCACCGGGGAAGGGCACGGTACCGACAAGGCGATCGCCGGGGGCCTGATGGGCTTTCGGCCGGACGACGAGCGCCTGCGCACCGCGCTCGAGATCGCCGAGCACGAGCACCTCGACTATCGCTTCGAGAAGACGACGATCTCCGATGACGCACACCCCAACACCGTACGCATGTCGCTCGAGCGCGACGGCCGCAGCTCCGTGATGACGGGCAGCTCCCTCGGCGCGGGGCGCGTGCTCGTGACGGACATCGACGGCTATCCCGTTGAAGTGACCGGCAACTACGACACCGTCGTCCTGGTCGCCGAAGATGTGCGCGGGTCCGTCGCACGAATTGCCGGCATCCTTGCCGAGCACGGGTTGAACATCGCGACGCTCCGGCTCTCGCGAAAGCAGCGCGGCGGCGACGCGTTCATGGTGATCGAGATCGACGAGCCGCCCACCGAGGCCGTGCGCGATGAGATCCGCGCGCTGCCGTGGGTCCGCTGGTCGTTCCGTCTCCCGAAGGTGAGCGCCTGATGTATCGCTCGCTTGCCGAGGCGATCGCCGATGCGGAGCGCGAGGGTCGCACGCTCTCGCAGGTCGCCCTCGCGCGAGAAGCGCAGGACCAGGGACGGACGGTCGAGGACATCCGGTCGGCGCTCGGACGTGCACTCGTCGTGATGCGCGGTGCAGTGAAGGATGGGCTCACCGGCGATCTCTACTCGGCCTCCGGTCTCGTCGGGGGCGATGCGGCGAAGCTCCGGACAGGCCCCGCCGGTCCGCTGGCCGGGACGCTCTTCCGCGACATCCTCGCCCGCGCACTCGCCGTCCAGGAAGTGAATGCGGCCATGGGCGTCATTGTCGCCGCGCCGACGGCGGGTGGTGCCGGCGTACTTCCCGCCGTGCTGACGGGCCTCGCTGCCGCGCGCGGCATCGGCGACGATCGCGTGATCGACGCGCTCGCGACGGCGGGGCTGGTCGGTGCGGTGATCGCGGATCGCGCCTCGCTCTCCGGCGCCGAAGGGGGATGCCAGGCCGAGACGGGATCGGCGGCTGCAATGGCGGCGGGCGCGGCAACGGAGATGTTGGGGGGGACGCCCGCCCAGGCCGGCCACGCGATCGCCCTCACCATGCAGGGAACGCTCGGTCTCGTCTGTGATCCCCTCGGCGGCCTCGTCGAGCTTCCGTGCGTCTTTCGCAATGCGACCGGCGCCGCGATCGCCCTCGCCGGAATCGAGATGGCGCTCGCCGGGATCACCTTCGCGATCCCCGTCGATGAGGTCATCGACGTGATGGGTGAGATCGGCCGGACGATGGACGTCCGCTATCGGGAGACTGCGGGCGGTGGCCTGGCCGCGACGCCGACGGGTCGCCGGCTCGCACGGGAACGACTGGTTCAGATCAAGCGCTCGGACGGCTGACCGCGCGGCTGTCGCGGCGTCGCGTGCCCGGATATATCTTCGTCCGCCATTCGAAGCGCGCATCGGGATGAAACATTCGGCCCAACGCGGCGCGTAGATTCCGTCAGGATCAACCCACAGGGGCTTCATGGTCACGCGAGAAGACATCGAGAGCTTTCTGGACCGGCTCTCCAGCGAAGGTGCGAGTTACACTGAAGTCGAGCCAGGACTCTGGATCGTGCGCCCGAGCGGCGCGCTGGACATCGACGTCGTCGTGCACTACTCGCCGCCCGTGGTCGTCCTGCGCGTGAAGGTCATGAACCTTCCCACTGACGAGACGCGCGTGGCGACGCTCAGTCGTCGCCTCCTGCAGCTCAACGCATCGGACCTCGTGCATGGCTCGTATGGAATCGAGCGCGAGTCGATTGTCCTCACCGAGGCGCTCGAGCTTTCGCACCTCGACTACGAGGAGTTCCTCGCTGCCTACGAGGGCATGACCCTCGCGCTCGCGTCGCATTTGCGCGAGCTCGGCGCCTATCGCGAGGCGCGCTGAGCCATGGGCCTCATCGACCGGCTGTCGTCACTCCTTCGCTCGAACATCAACGACCTCATCTCCTCGGCCGAGAATCCCGAGAAGATGCTGAACCAGATCATCGTCGACATGCGCTCGCAGCTCGTGCGGGCGAAGCAGCAGGTTGCCAGCGCGATCGCCGACGAGAAGCGGCTTCGCGACCAGGCGGACGGTGAGTTCAAGCAGGCCGAGGACTGGGAGCGGCGGGCGATGCTCGCCATTCAGGAAGGACGCGATGACCTCGCCAAGCAGGCACTCGTGCGGCACGGCGAGCACCTCGGTCATGCCCAGGCGCTCGAGCAGACGTGGACGACCCACAACGCCGAAACCGAGAAGCTGAAGAACTCGCTGCGCGACCTCAATGACAAGATCGAGGAAGCAAAGCGGAAGAAGAACCTCCTCATCGCCCGGCAGCGGCGCGCGCAGGCCCAGAAGCGCATCGCCGAGACGATGTCGCATCTCTCCGAGACGTCGGCCTTCGAAGCGTTTGCGCGGATGGAGGAGAAGATCGACCAGAACGAGCGCCAGATCCGCGCGTCCGCAGAGATCGACGAGGAGATGTCCGGCGACCGTCTCTCGAACGACTTCAAGCGTCTCGAGAAGACGACCGGCTCGATGAGCGCCGATGCGAAGCTGCTGGCGCTGAAGCAGAAGATGGGGATGCTGCCTTCGGGCGCGGCACCGGGCGGCCGACAACTCGGGGCCGGCGGCGCCGCGAACGAAGAGACCGTCGCCGCAGAACTCGAAGACCTCCCTGGAGAGCAGAAGAAAACCACCTGATGACGACGGCAACGCTTCCGAAGGCCCGCTTCGGACCCATCCTCGCGGCAACCGTACTCACGATCCTGCTCCTGTGGCTGTTCGTCGAGGCCAGCCACGTCGTCGTCCTGCTTTTCCTCGCGATCCTGATCTCCCTGTACCTGGGGGCGACCGCCGACTTTTTCTCGCAACGCCTCCGCTTGCCACGACGGTCGGCGCTGCCGATGGCGATTGTCGTGTCGCTGGCGGCGCTCGTCGGACTGTTCTGGCTGCTGGTGCCGCCCGTGGTGCAGCAGACCCAGGCGCTGTTCGCCGTGTTGCCGGCCTACGTTGAGGCATGGGACCAGAAGCTCGCTGAGGCGGCGGCAAACTTTCCCGCACTCGCCGAAGTGAACAAGGGTGACGGCGCGATCGTCGCGGCGATGTACGGCTACGTGTCGGGACTTGCCGGCACGCTGCTCGGCAAGATCGGATCGTTCGTCCATGCCGCGATCAACGTGTTCTCCGTCGCGATCATGGCGCTCTACCTCGCACTCAATCCCGCGCCATATCGCGAGTGGCTGATCGCCTTCTTCCCGCCGGTACACCGCGACCTCGTTCGTGACGTCCTGCACGAGACGGCCGACACGCTGCGTCGATGGATCGTCGGCCAGCTGCTCGCGATGCTGATCCTGGCCGGATTCACGGCGCTCGGACTCTACCTGCTGGATGTCCCCTTCTGGCTGCCCTTCGGGATCTTCACCGGCGTCGTCGCGATCGTTCCCTTCTTCGGCACGCTCGTCTCCACGGTGGTCCCGGCGCTGTTCGTGCTCGGTGGACCGGGCTTTCACGGCATCGGGCCCGGCGGCCATGCCCTGCTGGTCGTGCTGCTCGGGACGGTCATTCACCTGATCGAGAGCAACGTCGTCATGCCGCTGATCACGGCGAACCGGGTGCACCTTCCGCCCGTGCTCACGATCATGTCGGTGCTCATCGTCGGGAAGCTGCTCGGGGCCCTGGGGCTGCTCGTCGCCGTGCCGACGCTTGCCGTCGTGATGGTGGTCGTGCGACGCATCCTCGTGAATCGCATCTACGAAGGGCAGGGCTTCCGCCGCACGACCCGCGATCGGACACTCATGCTTCGCGTTCCCGCGCCCGAAGCGAGCGTGCTCGCACCCGAGGGACCGCCCATTGATCCCATCACCGTCCTCGAGCGCGCATCAAGGCTCCAGGTCGCATGACGAAGGCGAAGCAGGGCGAGCGCTTCCTCGCGCTCGCTGAAGGAAATTTCGGCCCGACGACGTCCAAGACCGCCAACGCCTGCATCCGATACACCCCCGAACGCGTCGTGGCGGTGATGGACGCCCGCCACGCGGGGAAGACGGCGGGGGCGATCCTCGGCTTCGGCGGCGATATCCCCGTCGTGGCGACGCTCGAAGAGGGAATGAAGCGGAAGCCAAACGCCCTGCTGATCGGCATTGCGCCGCAGGGAGGCAGCCTGCCCCCCGAATGGCGCGCGACCATCCGCGGCGCGATCAAGAACGGCCTCGCCGTGTGGAGCGGCCTGCACTTCTTCATTGGTGATGATCCCGAGTTCGCCGCGC
>JANOCW010000260.1:0-16753 GCA_031412375.1 Gemmatimonadaceae bacterium
GAGGATCTCATCCTCGGTCGCGCCCATCAGCGCCTCGATGCTCCCGAAGTGGCGCGCCAGCAACTGCGCCGCAGCGGTGCCGACATGCCTGATGCCGAGCGCATTGAGGAGGCGCGAGAGCGGTTGCTGCTTCGAGTCGGCAATGGCGCTGACGAGCTGGCCGGCGCTCTTTGCCGCGAATCGCTCGAGACTGCAAAGCTGTTCGGCCGTGAGGTCGTACAGATCCGCCGGATCACGCACCAGGCCTGCTTCGATGAGCTGCTCGATGCGAGCATAGGAGAGACCACGGATGTCCATCGCGCCGCGCGATGTGAAGTGAACCAGTCCCTCGAGCCGACGCCCCGGACATGCGACGTTCGGGCAGTAGGCCGCAACGACATCCGCTTCGCGTTCCACCGGCGTGTTGCACGCAGGGCACGTGAGCGGCATGCGCCAGGGCGTCTCGCTGCCGTCGCGACGCTCAGGTAACGGCGCGATGATCTGCGGAATGACCTCGCCCGCGCGCTTGACCTGCACCCAGTCGCCGACGCGAAGGTCCTTTGTCCGGATCAACTCCTCGTTGTGCAGCGTTGCAAGCTTCACCGTGGCACCGCCGATCTCCACGGGCTGCAGCGTCGCGTACGGATTGATTGCGCCCGTGCGCCCGACGTTCACCTCGATGGTGAGCAGACGGGTCACGGCAATGTCCGGCGCGAACTTCCGCGCGATCGCCCAGCGGGGTTCGCGTCCACCGACGACGCCGAGCTCGTCCTGCAGCGTGAGTGAGTCCGTCTTCACGACGATGCCGTCGATGGCGAAGTTCAGGGTACCGCGTGCATGGTGCTCGACCTCGTGGGCGAGGTCGAACACGGCCTCGAGTCGGTCACAGCGCTTCCGGTTGGGCGCAACGGGAATGCCCCAGCGCTCGAGCGCATCGAGCAGCTCCCACTGGGTCGTCACCGGCAGGGATCCGCCCGCCGGTGTTGCGGCAGCGTACCCAAAGAAGTGCAGGGGTCGCGCTGCGGTGATTGCCGGGTCGAGCTGCCGAAGCGCGCCGGCGGCCGCGTTCCGCGGATTGGCGAAGACCGGGTCGCCTGCCCGGGCGCGCTCCTCGTTCATCCGCTCGAACCGATCGAAGGGCATGTAGATCTCGCCGCGGATCTCGAACAGCGGCGGGAAGCCCGAGCCCTTCAGGCGCAACGGCACATCGTGCACCGTGCGCGCATTCGGCGTGACATCCTCGCCGATGGTGCCATTGCCGCGAGTAGCCGCAGTGACGAGCACCCCGTCACGGTAGGTCAGGCTGACCGCCGCACCGTCGATCTTGAGCTCCGCCGTATAGCCCTGCCGGGCATCCTCTCCGGCGATGCGCACCATCCGCTCCTCCCACGCTGCGAGCTCATCATCCGCGAACGCGTTGCCCAGCGACAGCATCGGTGCGAGGTGCGTGTGCTTCGAGAGCTGGCTCTGCGGCTCGGCGCCGACTCGCATCGTCGGGGAATCCGGCGTGCGGAGCTCGGGGTGCTCGGCCTCGAGCGCCTTGAGCTCGCGCAGGAGCACGTCGTACTCGGCGTCCGACCGTGTCGGCGTGTCGAGCACGTAGTAGTCATGGTTCGCCCGGTCGATCTGCTTGCGCAGTGTGGCGGCGCGAGCCGCAGCGTCAGCCGTGGTCTTCCGGCGCGACCGCCGGCCGGTTGCCGTGCAGATAGCTCTCGACGAAGAGAATGCCCTTGTCCCCAGCCCGCTTGATCATGCGAAGGAGGGTATCCATGCTGGACACCTCCTCGAGCTGCTCGCTGACGAACCAGTCGAGGAAATTCTTCGTCACGTGATTGTTCTGCTTGATCGCGAGATCGACCAGCTCGTTGATCTGGCGCGTCACGGCCAGCTCCTGGTCGAGGGACAGCTGTACGGCGTCCTCGGCCGAGCCGAACTTGCTGCGAACCGCGGGGATCGCGGGAATCTCGACCCGTCCGCCGGCATCGACGACAAACTTCACGAAGCGCATCGCGTGGTTGCGCTCCTCGATCGCCTGCCGGTAGAAGTGGCGGGCGAGCGACGGCAGTCCCTCGACATCGAAGTAGGTCGCGATCGATACGTACTGCAGCGACGCCATGAACTCGTGGCCGATCTGCACGTTCAGCGCGCTGTTAATCTCCTTGCTCATCAACACCCGTGTCATCCCTCCCGTCGGTACGGTGGCCCCGCGATGGATTCGCGGGTCGTGCACCCGGTCGTCAGCCCTTGGCTTCTTCCTCGAGCACCTGCATCGTGACCGAGACGAGGCGATTCAACTCGTCGTCCGACGCCTTGGGCAGCAACGTCTCCGCCCACACGTGGCGCTCCGACCGGCTGTAGCGCTCGAGCAGGCGGCGGACGAATGCAAGCAGCGCGACGCGTTCGAGCTCGCCGCGACGCTCCTCGTCGCTCCGGTCCTGCGACGTGCGCATGGCAGCCTCGAACCGCTGCGCGTTGCGCAGGGCTTTTGCCGTCAGCGAGGCGACCACCTGGCAGAAGCGCACGTCGCTCTCGGAGAACGCATGCGCGTCGCGTTCGGTTCGCAGAAAGATCGCGCCGATGACCGAGCCCCGCCAGCGGATGGGCACCACGACGATCGATCGGACGTTTCGCAGATCCAGCAGCGACTTGACGTTGGCAAACATCGGGTCGTTCGCCGCATCGGGGACGAACACCGTTTCCCCGGATTCGAAGGCGCGTCGCAGCTCGGGATAGCGATCGAGGTCGACGACAAGATTCCGGATCGTCGGATCTTCGTAACTGGCGACGAGGCGGACCTCGGCGGCCTCGCCAGTGAGGAAGATCGAGCAGCGGTCCAGGCCGAACGACTCCCCGAGCTTCCGGGCGATGGCCTGGAGGATGTCTACGAAGTGGAGGGACGCCGAGATTTCCTGCAGAATATCGACGATCGCAACGAGCTGGTCGCGCTCGCGCTGCAGCTCGGCCAGCTGGGCTTCCAGACGAGTGATTTCCCCATGCGGGTCGGACGACGCGGGCGACTCATGCTGCGTCTCGCTTTGATCCATCGGTGGGATTGGTGTGCTCGTTGAAGTCGCGGCTGTCGAAGCGGATCACCCGGTTGCGACCGGTCTCCTTCGCAACATAAAGGGCGCTGTCGGCTGACTTGATCAGGTCCTCGTGACTGTGCACCCGGGGGTGAGGCCACGCTGCGACACCGGCGCTCACCGTTCGGCGCAGGCTGCCGCCCTCGAACGTGAATGTACGCTCATCGATGGCGATGCGCACCCGCTCGGCAAAGGTCACCGCGGCATCGAGGACGGTTCCCGGAAGGAGGACCATGAACTCTTCGCCACCGTATCGCCCGACCCGGTCGATCTCGCGCGCCTCGTGCGACAGCACTTCCGCGAACTGCTTCAGCACGGCGTCCCCGGCCTGGTGGCCGTACGTGTCGTTGACGCTCTTGAACTTGTCGATGTCGCACATCACGCACGCGATCGGTTCGTTCAGTCGCTTCGCATGCTCCCACATTTCGTGCATGCGCTCCTCGAGGTGACGCCGATTGGCGATTCCCGTCAACCCATCGGTACGCGAGATCAGGAGCAGCCGGTCGTTCATCTCCGACAACTCGCGCTCGCGGCCAGCAATCTTTTCCTGGAGGGCCTTGATGCGCAGCAGCGATCGCACGCGCGCCTGAAGCTCGGAGAAGTGGATCGGCTTGGTGATGTAGTCATCCGCCCCGGCGTCCAGCCCCTCAACCTTGTGCTCGATGGAATCGAGCGCCGTTTGCATGATGATCGGAATGAAAGGCAGCGAGGCATCGGCCTTGATGCGTCGGGCGACCTCGATGCCGTCGATTTCCGGCATCATGACATCGAGCAGGATCAGGTCGGGAGGCGACTCGTAGACGGATCGAAGTGCGGACGCTCCGTCCATCGCGCAGACCGTGCGGTATCCCCACGCTTCCAGCCGGGCCCGAAGCAGCTCGATGTTGTCCTCATGGTCATCGACGATGAGGATGCGGGCATTCCCCTCACGCTCCATTGCCCTTCCCGAGAAAACGCTCGACCTCCGCGACGACCGCGCGCGGCTCACACGGCTTGGCGAGGTAACCGTCGCATCCCACTTCCATCGCCTTCTCCCGGTCGGAGGCCAGGGCATGCGCCGTCAGCGCAATGATCGGGATCAGGTGAGTGGCCGGATCCTGCTTCAGGACCTGCGTCGCTTCCCAGCCGTCGATGATGGGGATCGAAATATCCATCAGGATGAGATCGGGCTTCTCCGCCCGTGCCTTGGCGATTCCCTCCTCACCATTCAGCGCCTCCATTACCCGGTACCCGAAGTGCCGCAGGATGGTGGAATAAACGATGCGGTTGTCTTCGTTGTCCTCAACGAGAAGGACCGTCTTGCCATTGGGGTTCATGCATGTCCTCGTACGGAGTGCTCGTCGCTGACGGGCAGCAACGGCAGGCATCCGGGATGCCAGACGACTGTAGCCGACAGGGGCCGCGATGGTTCGACTCATGCGTCAGGGCGTACGCCTCGCTCGTCGAGCGAGGGGACGCCATAAAAAAACCATAGCAGCGCCGCATCTTCGCAAGTTTCTTACCATGGAGTGATTCAACCATGTCGTATGTATCCCCCTCGGCATCGTCGGATGTCCGCTCGCCCCGACCCGGCATGGGCCGGACCGCCAGCCCCGACGTCAACCACGACGACGAAGTGACCGAACCGATCGGCTTCTCCTACGACGACCCCATGGACTGGGCCCGGCTCGGTGTCTTCGGTCTGGGGATCGCGCTCGGCGCACTCCTCGGTGGCGGGGCAGCGTTGCTTCTCGCGCCGCACAGCGGGGAAGAGGTGCGTGCAGGCATTGGGCGGCGGGCCCGCGGCATGCGCGAAGATGCGCGGGATGCCTGGGACGACCTGCGCGATGAGCTCGAGTGGGCGACCCGCCGTGGCAAGCTGCGCGTCCGCCGGGGAGTCACCCGCGGCAGCTGGGCAGCGGAGGACCTGGTGGATCGCAGTCGGCGCCGAGTCGGACTCTAGGCGCGCCGCGCCGCCCTGCTGGATCACCGGAGGGCAGCGAGCTCCCGCTCCGCGGCCTTCCGGTATTCCGGATCGCTCAGCCCGGTCAACCGCCCGCGGAGCACCGCCTCATAGTGCTCGCGGGCCTTTGCTTTCTCCCCGCGGTCGCGGTAAATCCGTGCGAGGTCGAGGTGGTGGGTCAGCCTGCCGGGGTCCACGGCGACCGCCTCCTCCATGTACCGGATCGCGTCGGCCCAACTCGCCGACCCGAAGACCCTTCCGCCGAGAAACGTCCTGGCGAACGACCGCTCGAACCCGCTCAGCCGCATCACCTCGGCATTCCACATCCCGAGGACGTGGAGTGCGCCCGGGTGCCGGGGGTCGAGCGCTAGCGCGCGCAGGGCCTCAGCGCGAACCTCGTGCGCGTACTTGACTCGGTCCTGCACGCCGAGAGTCAGCGCTGCGAGACCAATCGCGCGCGACAGATGAAAGTGCGCTTCCGGATCCCGCGGGTTGACCGCGATGGCACGCCGAGCATATCCCTCGCCGCGCCGATAGTACTCATCGCGACGACGGCCGTCGGTCATGGTCTCACCGAGATCGACCGCATCGCGAGCAGCCTTCCAGAGCGCTTCATAGCTGCGTGCGTCGAGCGCCAGCGCCCGCTCGTAATGGTCGAGCGCGAGCGCGCCGTCCAGGGCCGCATGCGCGCGATCGCCCGCCGTGACATGTTGGCTGATGCCTTGTCCCGACGCCTGGCCGGCGAACACCAGGACGACAATGCCGATCCACGTTCGACGTACCATCAGTTTGCGCTCCCATCGAGCAAAAGGCTGCGAACGAGCCGCATGCGCGGCGGCGCCCCCGTGAATACCCTCGACCGCCCGAAATGCTCGCTCAGCGCCTGATCGAGCGGAAGCGCGACGGCGGCAGGCTCGAGCCCGGAGAGTGGCGGGCCCTGGCCCTCGCGTATGCGTCGGGGCACGTTCCCGACTATCAGATGGCTGCCTTTCTCATGGCGGCCTTCTGCAGAGGGCTCGACCGCGGAGAGACCGCCGCACTCACCGACGCCATGCTCGGCAGCGGCGCACGGCTCGATCTGTCCCACCTCACGATCCCCCGAATCGACAAGCATTCCACGGGAGGTGTCGGCGACAAGGTCTCGCTCGTCCTCGCTCCCCTGATCGCCTGCCTCGGTATCGCCGTCCCGATGATGTCCGGTCGCAGTCTCGGCCACACCGGAGGAACGCTCGACAAGCTGGAAACGATCCCTGGATTCAGGACCTCGCTGTCACTCGCCGAGGCGCGCGCGCAGATCGATCGCCTCGGGTGCGTCCTCATCGGGCAGTCCGCCGAGATCGCCCCGGCCGACCGGAAGATGTACGCCCTCCGGGATGCGACGGCGACCGTGGAATCGATTCCGCTGATCGCTTCGAGCATCATGAGCAAGAAGCTCGCGGAAGGCCTGACGGGCCTCGTGCTCGACATCAAGCGAGGATCGGGCGCATTCCTCCCCGAGCTCGCGCGTGGCATCGAGCTCGCCGAGTTGATGGTGCAGCTCGGCGCGGACCATGACTGTCCAACGGTCGCGCTCATCACTGCGATGGACCGTCCGCTCGGCCGGGCAATCGGCAACTCGCTCGAGGTCGAGGAGGCCATTCTCACACTGAAGGGCGAGGGACCGCCGGATCTGCTCGAGGTGACCTATGCGCTGGGAGCAGAGATGCTCGTGCTCGGCGGTGTGGCTCCCACCCACGATGCGGCGCGGCGGGCGATGGAGCGCGCGATCTCGTCGGGGCGGGCGGCCGAGCGGTTCGCGCAGATCATCGAGGCGCAGGGCGGCAACCCGGGAGTCGTGGAGGATCCCGCCGTACTTCCCCAGGCGGATGCATGCGAACTCTTCACCGCGCCACGTCGCGGGCTCATTGCGCGCATCGAGCCCCGTGCGATCGGCCGTGGTCTCACCACGCTCGGGGGTGGCCGAACGACCGTGGACGACATCATCGAGCCAGCGGTGGGTTTCGTCATCACGGCACGGGTCGGTGACTGGGTGGAGGCCGGCGAGCCGCTGGCGACCATCTTCGCGCGCGACTCACATGGTGTCGAAGCGGGACGGGCGACGCTTCGCGGAGCCATCACCATCGGCGACGAGGCCGAACTGCCCCTGCCTCTCATCAGCCATCGGGTCACTGGGACGGGTGTACGTACTTACAACGCGTCCGGTCCGGGGTCGGATGTTGCGGACGGAGGCCCGGTCACCAGCGAACGCTGAGCCGACAGGATCGGAGTGGCCGCTGGGCCGCTCGACCGTGTAACGCGACCAGCTATATCGGTGCCCGCTTGGTCCCGCTGATGCACTGGTTGACGAACAGCGGACCGGCCACCCCGCCGAGCCGGTCGAGTCTCCGCAGTACCGGATGCGTGATCGCCAGCATGAAGGGGAAGAAATGCAGCCCCCGGTGCTGCGCGATCGAGACGTCGCCCTCGGTCACCCAGGCGCGTAGCGCAGACCACCGTGGCCAGTTCTCGAGGCCCTTGTAGTGACGGATCCCGAGACGATCGGCAATCGCACACGACCAGTACCAGGTATGGTTGGGGCAGGTGATCGCCAGCCGGCCGTCCGGTCGAAGCACACGCGTGAGCTCGCGAACGGACGCGCGCGGAGATGGCGTGTGCTCGATGCATTCGGACGAGAGGACGACATCGAACGTCCCGGTGCCGAAGGGCAGGGCGGCGACATCGGCCGCGACGACCCGCTCGATTCCCTTGGCTCGGGTTCGCTCCAGCAGCCTGGGCCCGATGTCGACGCTGACCACCGTCGCGCCGCGGGCGCGGGCGGCGACGCTGAACTCGCCGGTGCCACACCCTGCATCGAGGAGGAGGGCGCCGGAGAGATCGGTGCCGCCGAGCAATTCGTCGAACATGACCTCGAGCCGTCGCCGGAGGTCATAGTGATTCATCAGGTCATCGAATTCGTTGGCAATGCCGTCATAGAAATGGCGGCGATCGGTCATGCCCCCGAACCCCTGGATTCGATGGCGGTACGCGCGGCGCTTTCGGTTCGACCGCCCGTATCACCGAACTGTTCACGGACCACGAACGGCGGGCGATCGAGATGCGCCGTGAAGATGCGACCGACATACTCGCCCAGAATGCCGAGCGTGAGGAGCTGAATGCCACCGAGGAATGCGAGCAATCCTGCTGTCGAGGCCCACCCCGGAACGACTTCGCGGGAAGTGAACCAAATGCCCACGATGTAGACCAGATACGCGAAGGCGAGCAGCGAAACCGCCACTCCCATGGCGCTGGCGAAGCGGAGCGGGTTGATGGAAAAGCCGAGCAGGCCGTGAAGCGAGAGCTGAAACATTCGCCGCAGGCTGTAACTGGTCCGCCCCGCGAGCCGCGGTTCGACCGTGAACTCGACGTTCTCCGCCTGGAAGCCGAGCCAGGGGATGAGCCCGCGAAGGAACAGAAGCGGTCCCGAGCTGGCGAGCACCTTCTCGAGCACCTGCCGCGACAGCAGGCGGAAGTCGGCGGATCCGCGCGGAATCTGGACGCCGGCCAGTGCGGTGAAGACACGATAGAACAGGCTCGAGCTTCCACGCTTGAACGCGTTTTCATCAGCCGCGCCGGTGCGGATGCCCTGAACGACCATCGCGCCTCCCCGCCACCGGGAGATCAGGTCGGGCAGGAGCTCCGGGGGATGCTGGCCATCCGAATCCATCATGATCACGGCCTCGCCGCGGGCCGCGACGAGCCCGGCGAGGATCGCGGACTGGTGGCCGAAGTTGCGCGTGAAGCGAATACCGACGAGCTGTGGACAGGTCGCGCGCAGCGCGAGGATCACATCCCACGAGCCATCCCTGCTCCCGTCATCGACAAGGATGATCTCGTGCGATTCCCCGGCGAGCGCCGTGACGATACGGGCAACGACGGTGACGAGCGCACCGGCCTCCTCGTGCACCGGGAGCACGACGGAGATTTCCGGAGCGTTCGCCGCAGGGCGGCGCCAATGCGGATCGGCGGGCGTGATCATTCCCTCGATGACTGCGCGGCGGGCCGTGCCGCAACCGACGGTCCGGGCCGCCGGTAGACTTCGAACTGTCCGATCGGCGGAAGCGTCTGGTAGGTTGCCTTCACCCGAGCGATGATCGCCCGCGATTCGCGAGTGTTGTACTTGTCCTGCCGATCGTAAAATATGAGCGCTGGCGGGTCGCGTTCGAGCGTCTCGATCACTCTGGCGAGGTCGCGCTCCGTCCGAACTCCGAGCGCCGTGTTGAAGAACGGAAACGGGTTGGGCCGATCGGCGAGAAAGTACAGCTCGGCGTGGCTCGGTAGCGCGAAGATGGTCGATCCGGTCGGAACCTCACGCTGAATCAGCGTGATCAGCGCTCCGTACAGCTCGATGTCGGCGGGCTCCACTCGCAGGCCGACCCGGGGGAGACTGCGGGCCGCAACCAGATCCGGGCGCTGGCCGGCCGCCGCTCCGGCGAGGCCTCGCGAGAGCGGCTGGCCCGCGTGGTAGTAGAGCGCGATCGCCGCCAGCACGACCCCGCCAGCGATGACGGATCGGGCGCCTCGTGCCAGCCAGATGAGCGCGACGAGCGATAGCCCCGCAGTGTACGTGAGATAAATCGGAATCTGGTAGTGCACCGACACGACGGCGTAGAACACGGCGAGTATCGGCAGGGCAGGTGGCGCTTCGGCCGAATCTCCTCGGTCGGACCGGACGACCTGCATCAGCAATACGCAGCCGACGACGACGGCCATGACGGTCAGCAGAACCCAGAACACTCCATTCAGCGCGCCCTGCACGCCGCCCCCGGCGGCGCTTCGAACTGCGTTCACGAGATGATCTGCATAGTTCATCCGCTCGAAGAACGGCATTCGCGGAAACTGTGTGGCGGCGATGACCGTGTCCTGGTACCACGCCCCGAGTGATCGGTGGGCCGCGTGATACAGGACGAGCGGGAGGGCCGCTGCGCCGCCGCCGCGGGCCATCAGGAGCACCATCGATAGGACGTCGCGGTTCGACATCCGTGTGGTGCGCGCGGTCCAGAGCAGCAGGAGCACGGGCCAGATCCCGAAGAGCAGCCACCCGACTTGCTCGGTACCGCGCACGAGGTAGCCAGCGAGGCCGAGGAGCATCACCGCGATGGTCCCGCGCGCTGCCCACGGCCGTGCGGTTCGTGCCGTCGGTCGCCCCCGCGCGTCACCCGACGGTTCGAGCAGGAGAAAGGTGATCGCGCCCATTGCCACGAAGACGCCGGAGAGCTGACGGAACATCAAGGTCGCGACCACGATCGCGCCTACGGCGTCGAGACGCCATCGGGCGTGGCGCCACCGGGACTGCAGCACTCCCGCGAGCAGAATGACGAGAAACAGCGCATACCAGTGCGCAGTCGGGTTGAGAAACTGGACGAACCCGAGCGCAGTGATGATCACCGCACCGGAGGCCGCGGCGACCAGGCCAACGGGTGCGAGGATCGCAAAGATGATCGCGCACTGGACCACACCGAGGACTACGAGCGGATACCGCATGCTCACGAGCTCGCGACCGAACAGCCCGAGCGCAGCGGCGTTCACGAAGTTCACGTAGCCCGGGTGGATGTCCTGGACGTCGGCGTGCAGGACCTCGCCATCGAGCACGCGCTCGGCTACGTGCGCGTAGTTGCCCTCGTCAGGGGCCCACCAGAACTGATCGTGGAAATGAACGAGCACCCAGGCGTTGAAGCAGACGACGGAGAGCGCCACGGCGAGCCAAATCCGTGGCCCCCGCCACACTCCATAGCCGGGACCGGTCAGCTCAGACGTCGAGATTGTCCGCGAATTTCGCGTTCGCCTCGATGAACTGGCGGCGCGGCTCGACTTCATCACCCATGAGGCGCTGAAAGGTGTCGTGCGCGACGACCGCGTCGTCCATCCCGACCTTGAGGATCGTCCGCGTGGACGGGTCCATGGTCGTGCGCCACAGCTGGTCAGGGTTCATCTCGCCGAGGCCCTTGTAGCGCTGGATGTTGACGGAAGCCCGGCCGTCACCGTTGCCGAGCCGGGCCGCGATCTCATCGCGTTCGCCCATGTCGTACGCGTAGTACTCTTCCTTCCCGCGCGCGACACGAAAGAGGGGTGGCTGGGCGATGTAGATGAAGCCGGCATCGATGAGCTGCGGCATCTGTCGGAAGAAGAACGTCAGCAGCAGTGTCCGGATGTGCGCGCCATCCACATCGGCGTCCGTCATGATGATGATCTTGTGGTACCGTGCGCTATCGAGCGAGAAATCTTCCTTGATGCCCGCGCCGATCGCCGTGATGATGGTGCGGATCTCCTCGTTCGAGAGGATCTTGTCGATGCGGGCGCGCTCGACATTCAGGATCTTGCCACGCAGTGGCAGGATCGCCTGGAACGCCCGGTCGCGCCCCTGTTTCGCCGAACCGCCGGCCGAGTCGCCCTCGACCAGATAGATCTCGCACAGCGCGGGATCGCTGAGCGAACAGTCGGCGAGCTTGCCTGGCAGGTTGCCGATATCGAGTGCCGACTTCTTCCGCGTGAGATCGCGGGCCTTTCGCGCCGCTTCCCGGGCGCGAGCGGCCGACACCGCCTTCTCAATGATGATGTTCGCGGCGCGCGGGTGCTCCTCGAGGTACTGGGTCAGCCACTCGTTGACCACCGTCTTGACCGCGCCCTCAGCCTCGGAGTTGCCGAGCTTCGTCTTGGTCTGGCCCTCGAACTGCGGCTCGCGGACCTTCACGGACAGCACCGCGGTCAGCCCTTCACGGACGTCATCGCCGGAGAGCGTGAAGGCGTCCTTCTTCATGAAGTTGCCCTTCGCCGCGTACGCATTGATCGTCCGCGTCAGCGCGCTCTTCAGGCCGGTGAGGTGAGTGCCACCCTCGTGCGTATTGATGTTGTTGACGAAGGAGAAGACCGTCTCGGCGTACCCATCGTTGTATTGGAGGGCGAGCTCGATCCCAATGTCGTCGCGCTCGGTCTCGACATACAGGATCTCCGGGTGGAGCGTCTTCTTGTTCCCGTTCAGGAACTGCACGAACTCGCGAAGGCCCCCCTTCGCGTGGAAGGTCTCGTTCTTCTCGCTACCCTCGCGTTCATCGGACAGTGTGATCGTGACACCCTTGTTCAGGAACGACAGCTCCTTGAGACGGGTGGCGAGAATCGAATACTCGTAATGCAACTCGGTGAAGATCGTCGGGTCCGGCTTGAACCAGACCTTCGTGCCCGTCTCGGTGGGCGGCACCTTGCCGAGCACCTTGAGCTTGGTCTGGGTGTCGCCACGGGCGAAATCCATGTAGTGCTCGCGGCCGCCGCGCTTGATCCAGACCTTGAGGGTCTCGGAAAGCGCATTCACGACCGACACGCCGACGCCGTGCAGGCCCCCGGACACCTTGTAACTGCTCTTGTCGAACTTTCCGCCGGCGTGAAGGACAGTCATCGCCAGCTCGACGCCAGGCATCTTTTCGACGGGGTGGATGTCGACCGGAATGCCGCGTCCGTTGTCGACGACCGTGATCGAGTCGTCCTTGTGAATCGTCACGTCGACGGCGTCGGCATGGCCCGCGAGCGCTTCGTCGATCGAGTTGTCGACCACTTCGTACACCAGGTGGTGCAACCCGCGTGACGAGGTGGACCCGATATACATGCCGGGGCGCTTGCGAACCGCCTCCAGCCCTTTCAGTACCTGAATCTGACCGGCGTCGTACCGGCCAGACTCAGTGTTCTTTTCCTTCGCCATGAGTACCCTGGATCGAAAAGCCTACCGAAGAAACACCAAACGACCGGCGCCGACAAGCGTGGAAGCTAACCCGTCACGGGTGAAAAAGCAACTCGCACCAAGAATGATAACTGCGTGTGTCGCTTGCGTTTACCTGAACTGAGTCATCGCATCAACTGCCATCGGATCCGCACGATCGGCGTGCGGCCCGGCTTGGCGTTGAGCACGCGAAGCAGCTGGGGCTCCATGAGCGAGAGCTCGGTCATCCACGCGTTCGTCGTCACCGCGACGAAGAGCGTCCCATCGCGGGCGATGGCATGGGGGATGGTCACCGTGGCAATCTGGTCCCCGACGAGCCCCCGCCATTCCGGAACCACGTTCGCCTGGTCGACGCGCGCGGCGAGGCCGGAACGCGCGAGGTAGCTCGTGAGCGCCTCATCCATCCTCGTCGGGCTGCGCTTCTTTCCATCAGCCATGCGACAGCGGCGACAGGACGCCCCCCGCAATTCGCCAGCGAGGGAGGCGCGTGAGCTCGGATGGAATGTCTGAAGCACGCGGAACCGCCAGCAGGGTCTGCCCCAGCCCCGCATCGCGCAGCAGGCCGAGAATGCGCGATGATCGCCGAACGTCCAGCTCGGCGAACGGATCGTCCAGCAGGAGCAGCGGCTCCGCCCGGTAGCGTGCGCGCAGCGTCGCCCCCTCCAGCATCCTGAGCGCGATGGCGGCCGTGCGCTGCTGGCCGCCGGACCCGAAGAGCCTGAGCTCCCGCCCGCCGAGCGTCAGCTCGAGGTCGTCGCGGTGGGGTCCGGCATGCGTGATCCCGCGCCGTACGTCATGCTGACGCTGACTGGCGAACGCCTCGCGCAGCTGCTCGTCGGCCGGGCTGTCTGACGCGAGCGTGGCGACATACCGCATGCGGGCGTCACCCGACTCCCCGATCGCCGTACAGAGGCGAGTGAATTCCGGCGCCGATGCGGCGATCCAGGCCGCCCGCTCCGTCCACAGGACCGCGCCGTTCGACGCGAGCGCCGGCTCCCAGATCTCCACAGGCCCATGATCACGTCCGGTCCGAGCGATGTCGCGAAGTGCCGCGTTCCGGCGCGCGAGCGCCCCGCGGTAGCGCTGCAGCGCGGCCAGGTACCGATGCGAGCTGAGCGAGAGCACGACGTCGAGATATCGCCGCCGCTCTGCCGGACCGCCCGCGACGAGCTGCACGTCGCTGGGCGCGACGACGACCGATGGCAGCGCGCCCAGGGCATCGCTCATGCGATCCGGTTCTCGGCCGTCGAGGAGGATGCGCTTCCGCCGGGTCTGTCGCTCGAAACCCACGGCGACCTCGCCGCGCTCGGCGCCATGCACGTCTGCCGCAACGTGAAACCCCGCCGCGTCGAAAGCGGTGAGGTCGCTGTCGCGTGCGCCGCGCATCGAGCGAAGAAGCTGCAGGTAATAGATGGCCTCGAGCAGGTTGGTCTTCCCCTGGCCATTGTCGCCGATGAGCGCGATGCCCTCGGGCGGAAGTGACAGGTCCATGCGTCCGAGGTTCCGGAAGTCGCGAAGGGCGAGGTGCCGCAGCCAGATCCGGGAGGCGCCGTCCGCGTCGACGCCCTGCCGCGCAACCGCGGCCGTCACCGTAATCGGCTCGCGCGAACGAAGGCCGTATCGATCGCGCGAATTTCGAAGTCCTGGTCGTCTCGTGCGATGGCGGTGACGATGACCCGTTCGTCGAGTTGCGCCCGGCTCGAGACGGGAAGCGCGAACTCGATCATCACCGAGTCCGCACTGATCCGGTTCCGTCGCTCGCTGGCCGCGCTATCCGCCGTTTCCGCAATCACCTGGAAAAAGATGAGCCCCGTGCCGTCCACCGCCCATGCGCGACCATGAATGGTGTCGCCCGCGGTGACGATCGAGTCCTCGAGCACGAGCGTGACTCGCGGCACGTCGAGGCGATCGCGCTCACGAAGACAGCCCCCGAGCGCCATGCACACGACGGCGCCGTGCCCGAGTTGCCGGATCACTCGCTGCGGAAGCGCGCAGGCCGCTTCTCGAGGAATGCGCTCATGCCTTCGCGCATGTCCGCGGTCGCGGCCAGCAGGCCGAAATGATTCGCCTCGAGCGCGCACCCTTCATCGGTACTCATGTCGAGCCCGCGATCCACCGCCTCGATGCAGAGGGCGATGGCGAGTGGCGCGTTCGCGAGCATCTGCCCCATCATCGTGTTCGCGGCGGGGAGGAGGTCGGCCGCGGGCACGACGGCGTTGACGAGACCGATGCGCAGCGCCTCCTGGGCGGAGATGCGCTCGCCGGTGAGGAGCAGCTGAAGGGCGCGGCCGCGGCCGACGAGGCGGGCGAGGCGCTGCGTTCCGCCGAACCCCGGCGTGATTCCCAATTTGACCTCGGGCTGCCCGAACTGCGCGGTGTCACTCGCGATGCGGACGTGACACGCCATCGCGAGCTCACACCCACCGCCCAGCGCGAAGCCGTTTATCGCGGCGATGACCGGCTTTGCCGACGTCTCGATGCGGCGAAAGACCGCCTGCCCTTCGCGGGCGCGCGCGCGTGCGTCAACCGGTCCCTGCGCAGCCAGCACGGCGATGTCAGCACCAGCAACGAATGCACGTCCAGCCCCGGTCAGCACGATGCCGCCCACGGCGGAGTCACCCGCGACCGAATCGACCGCGCTCCCGATCTCCGCGATCGTTGCATCGTTCAGCGCGTTGAGCTTGTCGGGACGGTTGATCGTGATCGTCGCGATGCGATCGCGGACGTCGAGGAGCAGGTTCTCGTAGGCCATTGATCGCGGGAGACAGGCGTCGGTCGACGCGGCGCTCGGCGGGCTTCGCGCGCGGATCCGCAATCTACGGACAGGGACTGCTTTTTGCTTCCCCGCGGCCCTCTATATGGCGGGCAAGTGGATTCATCGACGTGGAACCAAGACTTCCGGCTTTCGATACGAAAGCGCGGGCGGGCAACCCGTCAGGGATGAGGCCACCCTCGAGCGCGTCGATCGCCTGCGCATTCCGCCCGCGTGGACGGACGTCGAGATCGCGGCGAGTGAGCGCACGGCGATCCAGGCGTGGGGATTCGACGCGAAGGGCCGCCGCCAGTACCGCTACCATCCACGGGCGGTCGAGCGTGGCGACAAGCGGAAGTACTACCGCGTCCGCCAGCTCGCCCGCGACCTCCCCGTCATCCGCGCAGCGGTCCATCGCGATTTCCGGAAGGCGGGGTTCGGTCGGGAGCAGGTCGCCGCCGGCGTGCTGCGACTCATCAGCGAGGGCTTCCTGCGCGTTGGCAGCGAGCGATACCTGAAGGAGAACAAGACGTTCGGGATCACCACGCTGCGCAAGTCGCACGCGCGGGTCGATGGCGAGTGCGTCATCTTCACGTACAAGGGGAAGCGCTCGATCATGCAGCGCCAGGTCGTCGTCGCGACCGAGCTCGCCGATTTCGTCGAGCGGCTCGGCAGGACACCGGGCACGCGGCTCTTCCGGTATCAGGAAGGCCGACGCTGGCACGATCTCGACGCCCGCGATGTCAACGACTACCTGCAGCAGGTGACGGGCTTTCCCTACACCGCGAAGGACTTCCGCACGTGGGGGGGGACCCTTCGCGCGGCGACGGTGCTTGCCGACATCGGGCCGTCGCGGTCGAAGACCGAGGCCAAGCGCAACGTCGCCCTCGCCATGCGCCTCGTCGCAGGCGAGCTTGGGAACACGCCGACGATCTGCCGGAAGTCGTATGTCCACCCGATCGTGATCGCCAAATACCTCAGGTCGCAGACTATCCAGTTCGCCAGCGCACGCCCCAGGCGCGCACCGCGATTCGCACACACGCCCGAGGAGTGCGCGCTGATCGACTTCCTCGACAGGCACTTCCCTGAGCGGCGCAAGACCCGCCGCGCCGAGGCGGAGTCGTGACGGCCGTGGCATCGCTCGTCGCGTTCACGCCGCCAGCTGCCGTACAGTGGTCGGCCGACGGCGACGGCGTTCGGATCATCGACCAGCGGCTGCTTCCGGGGGAGTACCGCGAGCGCGACCTGAGAAC
>JANOCW010000261.1:0-13386 GCA_031412375.1 Gemmatimonadaceae bacterium
TGGCGATCCTCCAGCGCTACGAGGACGGCTTCGATGCCGAACGCTCGGCTGATGTCGTGCCCGCGCCGGTTCTCGATGCCGAGCGATGCCGCGCGCTCCGCAGCGCGGTCGACGGCGTGCGGGTAGCGCCCGAGGTGCGCGAATACATCGCGGCCATCGTCCGCGCGACGCGGGAAGATCCCGCGCTCACCCTGGGGGGATCGCCGCGCGCGACCGTTTCCCTCTACCGCGCATCCCGCGCCGCCGCGCTGCTCGCCGGGCGCGACTTCGTCACGCCCGACGATGTGAAGGAGTATGCGCTGCCGGTCCTCCGACATCGCGTCCTTCTTTCTCCCGAGCTCGAAGTCGAGGGGCGCTCCGGCGACGACGTCATCGAAAACGTGCTCACCCGAATCGCCGTTCCGCGCTGATGCGCCTGGCGCGGATCCCGCGCATCGTCCCCACGCGCCGCCTTGCCATGCTCGTCGCGGCGACGGGGGTGGCGTGGCTGGCGTCGGGTACGCGCCCGGGGCTGCTGATCGCGGTCGGACTGGTCGTGGCCGTCCTCATCGCCGTCATCGTCGACGCGCTTGGCACACCGTCGCTGCGGGACGTCCAGGTAGCGCGGGAGGCGCCGCCCGCGCTCGGCATCGGTGACACTGCGAAGATCACCTATCGCCTCGCATCGACGTGGCCCGCGACGGTGAGCGGAATGCTCTTCGACCAGATGCCCGCCGGCGTCGAGCGCGACGTCGGTCCGCCGATGCGCTTCACGGCCCGGCCAGGACAGGCGGTCGAGCTCGTGCAGGAGATTCGCGGTGGTGCGCGCGGCAAGCGGGCCCTCGGTCGCATCGTGGTGCGGGTCAACGGTCCGATCGGCCTCATCAAGCGCGTGCTCACGTATGCGCCGGCGGACAGCGTGCTGGTCACGCCATCGCTCCGCGGGATTCGGCGCTATCGCCTGCTCGCCGTGCAGCGGCGCCTGCGCGATGCCGGCATCCGGTCGGTTCGGCTGCGTGGAGAGGGGACGAGCTTCTCGAGTCTCCGCGGCTACAGCATCGGCGATGACCCGCGGCACATCGACTGGAAGGCCACGGCGAAGCGCCGGACCCTGATCACGCGGGAATACGCCGTCGAGCAGGGGCAGACAGTCATGATCCTGATCGACGCCGGCCGGATGATGACGCAGCTCGCGGACGGAGTCTCCCGTTTCGAGCACACCCTCACGGCGGCGCTGACCCTTGCCGACGTTGCGCTCAATGGCGGCGACCGGGTGGGGCTGATGCTGTTCGACGATGAGGTCCGGGCGTTCGTGCCACCAACGCGAGGTCGCGCCGCCCTGCAGCCGCTGCGCGACGCGCTCATTCCGGCAACGGCGCGGCTCGTCGAGCCGGATTACGCCGCCGCCTTCCGCACGCTCGGCGTCCGGCACCGGAAGCGGTCCCTGCTCGTGATCTTCTCCGACGTCATCGATCGCCGCGCGTCAGCCGCCATCATTGCGCACACATCGCGGGCGGCGTCGCGGCACCTGCCGCTCGTGGTGGCGCTTCGCAACGATGAACTGCTGGCCGCGGCACTGCCGGGCGCCGACGCGGAACCGACGAAGCTCTACGAGAGCGCGGCGGCCGAAGAACTGGTGATGGCGCGAGCCGAGGCGCTGCGCGGAATGCGGCAGACCGGCGTGGACGTGCTCGACATCTCGCCCCGCGCGATGACTGCGTCCGTCATCAATCGTTATCTCGAGATCAAGGCGCGCGCGTCGCTGTAGGCAAAGCGCTCCTCGTCGATGTCTGCCTCACCGCGCTGGCCGCGGGAGAGGTAGAACGCGAGCAGCACCGCGGTCACCGCAGCCACGGAGAGTTTCCACTCCAGCGGCCATTGTCTCGGCGAGATCATGCCTTCGATGGTGCCGGCGACGATCAGCATCATCGTCGCGCAGGCGATGACGTTTGCTGCGCGTCGGCCGCGTGCGATGAGGGCTTCGCGGCGCGTCAGCGCGCCCGGCAGGAGGATGCCGGCGGCGAGGTGGAAGCCGGCCGCGCCTCCGAGCACGATCGCACTCAATTCGAGCACGCCGTGCGGGGCCACGAACGCGAGCAGCTGCAGTCCTTCGCCCGTGCTCGCGTAGAACCCGAAGAAACCGCCGAGAACGACGCCGTTGTAGAGCAGCAGCAGTGCGGTGCCGATGCCGGCGGTAATCCCGAAGACGAACGCCGTGAACGTGATCTGCACGTTGTTCGCGATGATGCCGCTCGCTGCCACCGGGCGCATGATCTCGGGAATGTCCACGTAGCCCGAGCCCCCCTGGGCACGAACCCTCGCCGTTTCCGCGCGGTCGATCATTCCCGCGGGGAGCATGTCGCGCGCGAGCGCCGGATTTCTCATCAGCACCACGTGCGCGACCGTCCACGGGATGAACAACACACACGCGGAGAGCGCGATGACGGCGGTCGATCGGCGAACTTCCCGTGGAATGGTGACCGTGAGGTAGCGCCAGATCGATTCGGCCCCGACGCCGCGGCGGCCGTAGAGGAGATTGTGCCCCCCGGCGACGAGGCGGCTGAGGTAGAAGAGCGCGTCCACTTCCCTGCCTCGCACCGCCGTCTGCAATCGGGCGAGGTCGGTGGTGAGCTCGCGATAGTCGGCCGCGAATCTGCTCACCTCCTCTTCCGGAAGCCGAACGAGGCCGATCTTCTGCGCGACGCGAAGCCGCTCGCCGAACTCGCGCCAACGCGCCGTGCCATCGGCGACCAGCGCGTGCTGCTCCCGTCGTGCGCCGGTATCGGTGCGCGTTGCGGCCCCGGTCGCACGGGCCGCGCGCTCTCGCTCGAACAGCGCCAGGAGCGCAACGAGCGCATTCGCGCTGTCCGTGGGGGACATGCGACTGGCGAAGCGCGTCGCCAGCCGTCCGGCGAGCAGTTGCCGCCGATCCGAATCGACCGTGTGGCGCCGGACGATGAACCGCTCGAGGACGGCGTACTCATCTTCGGACAGCTCGGCCATCGGCGCCGCGCCGCTGCCGGTCCGCGGCGAAACCGGCGCGCTGGCGATGAGGTGCGCCGTCCGTTCCTCGACGACCAGGGTCCCTGCAATGATGTCACCGAGCCGCTTCCCGGACCGCGAGATCGCAACGCTCGCGATCCCCACGATGTAGAAGAAGAACGGCTGCATGTCGATGATCCGTGCCAGGTTGCGAACCGCCGACGCAGCGAACGACACGGAGTAGCCGCCATCCTGGACGACCCGAAGGCGCATGTAGCGCTTACCGGGCGTCTGGCCGTCGAACACGCCCTCGAAGAAGACGTAGTAGCCCCAGAGCGCCGCAAACTGGCCAAGGATGAGAAAGGCCAGCAGCCACGTTCCGACCTGGGATCTCGGCAATCCATCCGGCCCGCGGGCGAGCAGCGGCATCAGGAACGTCGCGAGCAGCGCACCGGGAGCAAGGCAAAGCAGGTAGTCGATGAGCGCCGCCGTGGCGCGGGAGCCGACTCCGGCGATCGAATACGAAAAGACGACCTGCTCGGGCGTCTCGATCTGAACCTGCTGGGAGAAGCTCTCCGGTGCGCGTGTGGTCACGGCCGGAAGATCGCCCTCCACGCGGGCGAAGCGCCAGATGGCCGGAGGCGTTAGCTTAGCGCACCGGGGCACGATCGGCAGCGGTCGCGTTCGCGCCTCCGCACTCCATCAGGAGAACGCTCGTGACCCGTCGTCTTCAGATCGCGGCGATGATGCTCGTCGCGCCACTGTGCCTGCAGGCCCAGATCACCCAGGCCGAGTACCGGCAGCGCCGCGACTCCGTCCTCGCGCGCGCCGGAGATGCGATCGTCCTCGCGATCGGCAGTCCCGAGCCGGCGAAGGACTACTTCTCCTTCTTCCAGAACTCCCACTACGCGTATCTCTCCGGCCTGCGCGAGCCGCAGACGGCACTCCTCATGGTGCGCCGTGGATCGGAGCGCACGAGCATCTTCTTCGTCCGGCCGCGCGATCCGGCGACGGAAGTATGGAGCGGCAGCCGACTGGGAGTGGATGGAGTCGCGCGCCTCACCGGCGCAGCCGGTCGCGACTACGCCGACCTTTCGAAAGTGCTCGACTCGCTCGTCGCCACCGGCCTTCCGCTGCAAGTCATCGGAGAGTATTCCGCGCGGCCACGCGAACCGATGTCAGCCGACGATCAGCTCGTTCGCACACTGACGGCGAAACACGCTGGCCTGACGATTCGTAGCGCAAACGCGGTCGTCAACGACCTGCGGCGCCGCAAGTCCGCTGCGGAGCTGGAGCTGCTTCGGAAGTCGATCGCGATCACCGTGGACGCGCACCGCGATGCGATGCGGCTGATCGAGCCCGGCATGAATGAGTTCGAGGTGCAGGCGCTGGTCGAATACACATTCCGGCGCTACGGCTCCGATCGCCCCGGCTTCGCGACGATCATCGGATCCGGGCCCAACTCCACCGTCCTGCACTACAACACCGACGATCGGTTCATGAATGCCGGTGAGATGGTCGTCATGGACATCGGCGCGGCGTATCACGGCTACTCGGCGGACGTCACGCGCACCGTCCCGGTGAATGGCACGTTCACCCCCGAACAACGCGCCGTCTACCAGCTCGTGCGCGATGCGCAGGCGGCCGCGGAGGCGGCGGCGAAGCCCGGAACTCAGCGGCAGGCGCTGTCGGCGGCGGCCGTGCAGGTCCTGGCGGCGGGGCTGGCGACGCTCGGCCTCACCGAGGGACCGACCGCGACGTACGAGTGCGCCGGGTCGCAGCGCTGCCCGCAATGGACGCTCTACTACATGCACGGGCTGGGGCACGACATCGGGCTCGATGTCCACGATCCCAGTTCGTCCCAGGTGAGCGTCGGTTCCGCGTTCACGATCGAGCCGGGCATTTATGTCCGCGCGAACACGATCGAGCTGATCCCGGATTCCCCGGGTAATCGAGCGATGCGCGAGAGACTGCGCGGTGCGGTGGAGCGCTATCGAAACATCGGGGTGCGGATCGAGGACGATTACCTGGTGACCGAGCAGGGTCTCGAGTGGGTGTCGCGGGCGCCTCGCGAGATCGACGAGATCGAAGCACTCATGAAGGGCCCGTTCACTGGCCCGGCACCGCGCGATCCCGCCCGGGTCGAGTGGTATCGCGCGCCCCGTCGCTGATGGCAAACCGACCGGCCCGACCGTGCTGATCGACCAGTTCCTTCCCCGGTTCGACGCCGTGGAATCGCACATGACGATCGTGCGCGCACCGGCGGAGCGCGTGTGGGCCGCGATCCGCACCGCCGACTTCGGAGCCAACGGGATCGTTCGTGCGCTGTTCGCGATCCGCGGCGCTCCGGAGTTCCTCGTCGCCCCGCGTGAAGCCTTCGCGCGCGCGCGCACGCCGGTGCACGCACCCCTCACTCTCGACGCGGCACTCAGCCACGGGTTCGTCGTGCTCGGCGAAGTTCCCGGGCGCGAGCTGCTGCTCGGAACGGCCGGACGTTTCTGGGGCGCCCGGGGAGGGTTGCTGCGCGTGGACCCGGCGAACTTCGCGGCCTTTGATGAGCCCGGGGCCGCGCAGGCGGCGTGGAATTTCGCGGTGCGCCCGCTCGTTGGTGAGAAGACCGTGCTCACAACCGAGACCCGGGTGAGGTGCGTGGATGCGGGAGGGCGGTGGAAGTTCCGGCTCTACTGGTTGGTGGTTCGGCCGTTCAGCGGTTTGATCCGACTCGTCATGCTGCGGGCGATCAAGCAGGCGGCGGAGAAGAACCCGCTCGTCAATCCACCGTCTTCGAGAACCGCCTGACGCTCAACGTCACCAGCACCACCGCGAACAGCACGAGCACCAGCGCATCCCGCCATAGATACTCGAGTCCGACATCCTTGAGCAGGATGCCGCGCAGCACCTCGAGGTAGTAGGTCAGCGGAAGGAGCGCGCCGATCCACTGGGCCGGCTCGGGCATCGCGACCCGCGGAAACATGAATCCCGAGAGAAGGATGTTGGGAAGCATCGCGAAGAACCCGAGCTGCATCGCCTGCACCTGGGTCTTCACCAGCGTGGAAATCAGCAGTCCGATTCCCAGGTTCGCGATGATGAACGCGAAGGTGAGGAGGTACAGCAGCGGCAGGCTCCCGCGAATCGGGATGTCGAACAGGAGCTTGCCGAGCGCCAGCACGACCGTCATCTGGACGTAGCCGACGAGCACGAAGGGCAGGATCTTGCCGAGCATGATGCTCGTCTTGTCCAGCGGCGTGACGATGAGCTGTTCGAGCGTACCACGCTCGCGCTCGCGAACGATCGCCATTCCCGTGATGAGCAGCATCGTGAGTGAGAGCAGGACGCCGATGATACCCGGGACGATGTAGGCTTCCGTGCGCATCGCCGGATTGTACCAGGGCCGCACCCGCACCTCGAGCGGCACGGCCCGCCCGCTTCGCGCCGAGGCAATCTCAGCCCCGCGGACCGCGCCAGCCAGCGATGCACCGCCGATCGCCGCCGACGACGCCATGGGATCCGCCGCGTCGACGATGATCTGCGCCTGGGCCGTTCGCCCACGCTTGATGTCGCGGTGAAAATCCGGCGGGATGACGACAGCGGCCCGCGCGTCGCCGGAGGCGAGCCAGCGAGCCATCTCCCGACGATCGCTCACCGACGCGACCATCGCGAAGTTGCCGGTGTTTCGCATGACCGAGACCAGCGCGCGGCTCTCCGCGCTCCGCGACTCGTCGAGGACGACGGTCGGCAGGTTGCGCACTTCGGTGCGTATCGCAAAGCCGAACAGCGCGAGCTGCACCGCCGGAATCCCCACCATCATCGCGAGCGTGAGGCGGTCGCGCCGCATCTGGATGAATTCCTTTCGCAGCATCGGCCACAGCGGGAGCGCAGCGATCGAAGCGCGGACGCTCATACCGCCACCCCCTCGTCGCGCCGTTGAAGCTCGATGAAGACATCCTCGATCGTCGGCTGCCCGAACTGTCGCGGAACTTCGTCGGGCGTTCCGACCGCGGTCAGCTTGCCGCGCGACAGGAACGCGAGGCGCTGGCAGCGCGCCGCTTCATCCATGTAGTGGGTAGTGACGAGGATCGTGGTTCCCTGCTTCGACAGGGTGTAGATGATCTGCCAGAACTGACGTCGCGCTGCGGGGTCGACTCCCGCGGTCGGTTCATCGAGGAAGAGCATCGCCGGGCGGTGGGCGGTTGCGCAGGCCAGCGCGAGCTTCTGCTTCCATCCGCCGCTGAGCGTGCCGGCGAACTGCCGCATCCTCGGTGTCAGGCCGAGTTCACCGCAGAGCTCACGCATCCGCGCTTCGCGTACCTCGCCGCGCAGGCCGTAGATCGTCGAGTAGAACCGGAGATTCTCCTCGACGGTGAGATCGTCGTACAGCCCGAACTTCTGCGACATGTAGCCGATCGCCCGGCGGATCGCATCGGCATCCGTCCGGATGTCGAACCCGACGACGCTCGCGGAACCGGCCGTCGGGGTCAGCAGTCCCGTCAGCATCCGGATCGTGGTCGTCTTGCCGGACCCGTTGGCGCCGAGGAGACCGAAGACTTCGCCGCGCGCGACCGTGAGGTCGAGGCCGTCGACCGCGACGAACGCCCCGAACTCTTTCCGGAGGCCGCGCGTCACGAGCGCCGGAAGATCGGGCGCGAGATCGCCACCGGCAATCGCTAATGGACCCTTCGGCTCCGCCGTCACGGTCGACCGTCTGGCGGTGCGGCCGCGTCCCGGATCACCGGCGTCACTGGTGGCGCGTCAGGATTGTCACGATCGCGCGGATAGAACTTTACCGCGACGGGCAGTCCCGCCTTCAGGATGCCATCCGGATCGCGAAGTTCGAGCTTGACGCCGAACAGGAGGTCTGCGCGCTCCTCTTCCGTCAGCGCAACACGCGGCGTGAACTCTGCGCGATCGTTCAGCGCGACGATGCGCCCGGAGACACGTCGGTCCGGAAACGCATCGAGCGTCGCCGTCACCGAGTCGCCGATGCTGAGGCGCGGGAGCAGGCGCTGGTCGACGTACACCCGCGCATACGGAGCGCCCACGCTTCCGATCGTCACGGCCGCCTCCCCGGGTGCGAGGATCTCGCCCGGCTCGGCGTTGCGGCCCGTCACCAGCCCGTCGACGGCGGCGGTGAGGGTGAGGTCGCTGGCGGTCTGCACGGCGCCGGCAAGTGAGGCACGCGCACCCTCGACGCCTGCGCGCGCGGCGCGGACCAGGTCGGGACGTGCTCCTTCGCGCAACAGACGAAAGGTCTCGCGCGCGGCGTCGCGGCGCGCTGCCGCCGTTGCCGCGGCGGTGCGCACGGACTCGAACTGCTGCTCGCTGATGCTTCCATCCGCCGCCAGCGGCGTGAATCGCGTCAGGTCCCTGGCGCTGCGGGTCGCCTCCGCTTCAGCGAGTCGCAGCTCGGCCTCGGCCCGGTCGAGCTGCGCGGGGCGGGCGCCAGCCTGCAGGTCGCGGAGCTGCGCCTCGGCGGCGTTCACCTGGGCGCGGCGTCCGGCGATGTCGGGCTGGAGCGTGGCCTGCGTGAGCGTGACCAGCGTATCGCCTGCCTCCACGCGATCCCCTTCGTTGACCCAGACCTTGATCACGCGTGCCGGAATCATTGGCGCGACGTCGACCTCCACGACCTCGACGGTTCCCATGGCGATCGTATCGTCGCGGTACGTGCGGCAGGACGTCGTGATGAGCATTGCCCCGGCAACGAGGCAGCGCACCGCGCATTTCATGGTTTCCTCCGCTTTCGTGGCGCCCGCGCGGGCTGGGCCGAGAGTGCCGCGATGGCGAAGTCGGCCGCGTGCACGGTGTAGGCGCGCGCGACGGCTTCCGGCGGACCGTCCGTGCCGTGGCCGAGGAGAATTCCGACTGCTGGCCGCGCGATATGGAAGTAGACCACCTGGGCAATGGTCGATACTGCGGCGAACTTCGGATCGAGATCGTCGCGAAGCTCGCCGCTGTCCTGGCCCTCGCGGATCATTTCGCACAGTCGCTTGAACACGCCGGCCGCCAGCTGTGCCATCAGTCCGCTGACATGCGCCGCCTTGTGATCGACGAGCTCACGCGCGATGAGCCGGGGGACATGCGGCTTCGACACCATGAGCTCGCCCTGCACGCGGACGAGCCCTCGAATCGCCTCCTCGCGTGAGCGGGCCGTCGCGAACACTCGCTCGCCCTCGGCCATGAGCGTGCCGAGCAGGCGCTGGAGGACGTCGTGGTAGAGGCGTTCCTTGTCAGCGAAGTAGTAGTAGAGGAGCGCACTGTTCACACCTGCCGCCGTGCCGATCTGCTTGATGGTGGTCGCGGCGTAGCCGCGGTCGGCGAAGAGGCGTTCGGCGGCGTCGAGGATGGCGGTGCGTGAATCGACGTCCGGGGGCATGCTACTAATTAATTGATTAGTTATGAGCGGGCAAGCCCTTCAGGACCCTGGTCGATTCGGGCTGGCCATGCCCGGATACCCTGCCTCCCTATGGTGCTCTCCAGATACACCGTCGAGCTTGCAGGGGAGGGCTGGTAGCTCTCATCCACTCCAGCGGAGGCACCCCTTTGAAACGCGCGGCAGGGTCGGATGAGCACGAGCGCACCGAGCTCGAACGCGTGGTCGACCTGCTCGACCGCGCCGGGGGCGGCGATGCCTGGCACGGGCCCTCGGTCGCGGCGGTGTTGTCGACGCTGACTGCCGCCCAGGCCGCGTTGCGTCCACTCCCGAACGGGCACACGATCTGGGAGCTCGCCCTGCACATCGCCGTGTGGGATCGCGTCGTCGCACGACGACTCGCCGGTGAGCGGGTCGAGCCGACTCCAGCGCAGGATTGGCCGAGCCCCGGCCAGCCGACGGACGACGAATGGGAGCGAACGCTCAGCGGACTACGCGAGGCGCGTGCTGTCCTCCGGGCGTCGATCCTCGCGTTCGACGCGCGCCGTCTTGGCGAGACCGCTCCCGTGGAGAACTACTCCTTCTACGTGATGATGCACGGCGTCATCCAGCACGATCTCTATCACGCGGGCCAGATCGCGCTGCTGCGAAGAGCCCTCCCATGATCGATGACTGGCGCGTGGTGGGTCCGCGGCCGTGAACCGCTCGTTCCCGATCGAAGCTACCTGTCGACTGTCCCGCGCAGGATTCCATCCCTGATCCGGGCCGCCTTGGGCACGGCGCGAGCATCTTCCTCGACGCGGCGCTGGACCTGGGCCGCGATCTCCACGCGCCCCGAGAGAGACAGCGTCTGCTGGTCGCGCCGGACGCGGATGGTGATCGGCGCGCCGTTCTGATCGGCGTATCGCGCGCGGAACTGCTCGCCGAAGTTCGGGTTGGTGACCTGCACCTCTCCGACGGCGAGCAGGTGATCCCCGACTCGCACGCCTGCCACTGCCGCCGAGCTGCCGGGAAGCACCTCGGTGACGATCACGCCCTGACTGTCGGGAGATGTCGTGACACCGAGGCGCGGGGTGAGAATCGAGTCTGCGGCGAGGCGCATGCCGGCGAGCGGCAGCAGCGTCGCCCATGGATACGCCTCGCGGCCGTCGACGTAGCGCCGATTGAAATCGTCGAACGACCGGCCACCGGCGGCACGGCTCACCGCGCTCCACCACTGGGCGACCGTGAATCCCGTGCCGCGCTTCGCCGTGGTGGTGTACAGCTCCCGCATGACATCATCGAGCGACCGGCGGTTGTCCGACGCATCGCGGATCATCACGTCGAGCATCAGCCCGGCGAGCGATCCCTTGTTGTAGTAGATATCGGCGCTGCCATCGACCGGGTGAATCCACGCCGCGAGCGAGGCGTCCTCGAGGGCGACCGGCGACAGCGCGTCGATGCTCTGGATCTTGATCGTCGTCGCCGCGTAGAAGTCCGGCGGCGCCGACACGCCGCCGCGAACGAGCGACAGGTCCGCGTAGTAATCCGTGATCCCCTCGCTGACCCAGAGCAGCGTCGTGGGTTGCGCGCGATCATAGCGGTACGGGGAAAGCTCCGCGGGCCGGAGCCGCTTCACGTTCCACGCGTGGAAGATCTCGTGCGCGTAGAGACCGAGCAGCACCGGGTGCCCAATGGCGAGCGGGCTGACGACATCGAGATGCGAATTCTGATGCTCGAGTCCACTCGCGCTGGGAAAGCTCGCGTCCGCGACTTGCATGACGGTATACGTGTCCCACGGGACATCGCCGAAGACCGCGACCTGCGGGGGAATCATTCGCTCCAGCGCGCGCCAGACTTCGGCGCGCTGCGCCCCGGCAAGGCTCCGCGCGGGATAAGTCGCCAGCCGCGTCCATCGATCGGCGATCTGCGCGCTGTCCAGGTCGAACTGGCCGACCATGAACGGCATGTCCACGAGATCGTGGTAGCTGGTTGCCATGTAGCTGTGGGGCGTCGCCGCGATCACAGATGGCTTCATCCCGGTGGCGACCTTCCAGCCGGGCTCGGTGA
The DNA here is from genome assembly GCA_031412375.1 of Gemmatimonadaceae bacterium. Taxonomy (GTDB): domain Bacteria; phylum Gemmatimonadota; class Gemmatimonadetes; order Gemmatimonadales; family Gemmatimonadaceae; genus JANPKQ01. The sequence goes on from JANOCW010000261.1 coordinate 11,381, forward strand.
TGACGTTCACCGACGCCGTGAAATCGGATGACCGTCCTTCGGGGTAGAGAAAGAGATTCGTCCCGTTGAACATCGCGAGATTCGGCGCGGTCCACGATGCAGCGACATCGAGCGAATCCGCGAGGTACGATGTGGCGACCGTCACCGAGCGCGCGCTGCCGGGATGGATCCGCCACGTATCGTGATCGAGCCTGTCCCATTCGAGCACAGCCGCTGCACTGCCTGCTGCCGTCGGGCGGGGAGCGAACGCGATGATGTTCCTCGCAAAGTTCGAGATCTCGTACGCCCCCGGCGTCCACGCAGGCAGAGACAGCAGCACGGGCGCACTGCCGGCGACGTCGAAGGTCATGGCGACCTCGATCACCCGGTCGCGCGCCGTCTGGCCATTGAACGTGACGGCATACCGGACGTTGGTGATCGCCGCCGATGTGGGCTCGGCGGACGCGGGTGCCGGTGTCTGCGCGGATACCGGTGCTCGGGCGCGCGCCCGCACCTGTGCGGTCAGAACCGACCCCGGAACGGCGAGCGACAGGGCGACCAGCGCGACGCACGCGCCGAGCGCTCGCGAGGCTTTCAATGAGGGCATGAGCATGGGTGGAGCCGTGGAGGCGTGGTTTCCTCTCGAAAGGACGACTTGCAGTTGATACCGCAATTCCCCAACCTCCCTCCGCTGGAACGGCGGGTGTTCGGACGATGTGCAACCCCAGCGGTGGCTGACGTCTCCAATTGTAATCCGGGGAGAGGAGGGAGAATTGCTCGCACGTCTCTCGCCGGGCCACTGTTCGCGCGTGCGCGTTTCGCAGCGCGCGCTTCCTCGACTGAAGGTTCCATCATGCGTGTTGCACCGCTCGTGCTCGCCATCGCGATTCTCGCTGGGGCCTGCGGCTCGGAAGGGCCGGACAGCCGTCAAGCTTCGGACACTGCTTCCATTCCTGTCGATCAGGCCGGCAACAGCGAAGGGAAGGTCGGGGACGCATTTGGCACCGGGAGTGTCGGTGGCGGCGTGGCCGCACCTGCGATGCCCCCGGTCCTGATGGCGGAGGAGGCTTCGGCGCGCGCCGTGTCGCCCGCCCGGTATGGCAGCGCTCGCGAATCGCCCGAGCAACTTCCCGGGGCTACGCAGTCGGCAGCGCCTTCCATGGTCATCCGGACCGGAGACGCACGCATCGAGGTCGACTCGGTCGAGCTCGCGGTTGCGCGTCTGCACGAGATGGCCCGGCGCCTGGGTGGGTTCATCGGGAATACCTCGATGCAGGCGGGCGAGCGCGAACTTCGGCAGGCGACGGTCGAGCTGAAGATCCCCGCCGACCGATTCGATGCCGCCCAGGCAGGGCTCTCGACGCTCGGCAGGGTCGAGTTCGTGAACGTCAATGCCGCCGACGTCGGCGAGGAGTTCGTGGACGTGACGGCGCGCGTCGACAATGCCCGGCGGCTCGAGCAGCGGCTCATCGCGCTGCTCGCAAACCGGACCGGCAAGCTCGAGGAAGTGCTCTCTGTCGAGCGCGAGCTGGCCCGGGTGCGCGAGCTGATCGAGCGGTACGAGGGCCGCCTCCGCTACCTGCGCACTCGCGTGTCGGTGAGCACGATCTCGGTCACGGTGCACGAGAAGGAGCCGCTCGTCGGAGAGCTGGGAAGCGACAACAGGATCGTCGAGGCATTCAAGCAGGCGTGGCGCAACTTCGTCGGCTTTGTGGCCGCGGTGATCGAGTCGCTCGGCGTTCTCATCCCGCTCGGCCTGGTCATCGCCGTCATCGCCCGGTGGGCATGGCGGCGCCGACCGCCACCGACGCCGCCGACGACGCCACCCGCGGTCGCCTGACGCGACGAGCCAGGAGATTGAAGGTCGTTGAGCTGCAACGGAGAAGAGCCGGTCGGTTCTTCTCTTTTGCTTTTTCCGGCCATTACCTTCCCCGGACCTCGGTGCCCGGAGATCGCATGGCAAGACAGTTCGTCGTGGCCGCCCTCATGATCATGGCGGGGGCTCGCCTCGGAGCGCAGGACAGCCT
>JANOCW010000262.1:0-12502 GCA_031412375.1 Gemmatimonadaceae bacterium
AACACTTCCAATCCGTCGGTGATGCTCGCCGCGGGCATGCTCGCCCGAAACGCGGTTGCCCGTGGGCTGAAGCGCAAGCCGTGGGTGAAGACCAGCCTTGCCCCGGGATCGAAGGTCGTCACCGATTACCTGAACAAGGCCGGCGTGATGAAGTCGCTGGACCAGCTCGGCTTCAACGTCGTGGGATACGGTTGCACGACGTGCATCGGGAACTCGGGACCGCTCCCGGACCCGATCGCAGCGGTGATCGAGTCGGACAAGCTGATCGTGACGTCGGTGCTCTCGGGGAACCGGAACTTCGAGGGGCGCATCAACCCGCTCACGCGCTTCAACTACCTCGCATCCCCGCCGCTGGTCGTCGCATACGCGCTCGCGGGGCGAATGGACATCGACCTCACCACCGAGCCACTGGGTGTCGGGAGCGAGGGGCCCGTGTTCCTGCGTGACATCTGGCCGTCACCGACGGATGTCCAGGATGAGATCCTGCGCTCCGTGAAGAGCGAGATGTTCCGCAAGCAGTACGCGAACGTGTTCGAGGGCGATGCCGAGTGGCAGAAGATCGATGTTCCGGGAGGCGCGACGTACGATTGGAACCCCTCGTCCACGTACGTGAAGAACCCTCCCTACTTCGAGGGAATGACGCTCGAGCCGCCCGGCGCGAAGCCCATCCAGGGCGCGCGGGTGCTCGGCATGTATGGCGACTCGATCACGACGGATCACATCTCTCCCGCCGGATCCATTGCCGCGGGAAGCCCGGCGGGAAAATGGCTGATCGAGCAGGGCGTGAAGACGGTCGACTTCAATTCGTATGGCGCACGGCGCGGCAACCACGAAGTCATGATGCGCGGGACGTTCGCGAACATCCGGTTGCGCAACGAGCTTTCCCCCGGAAAGGAAGGCTGGTGGACGGCAACGGCGTCCGGCGCCGACCCGGTCACGATGTACGACGCAGCGATGCGCTTCCAGGCGCAGGGCACCCCCTTGCTCATCATCGCCGGCAAGGAATACGGCACCGGCTCATCGCGCGACTGGGCGGCCAAGGGCACGGTGCTCCTCGGCGTCCGCGCGGTCATCGCCGAGTCGTTCGAGCGCATTCACCGCTCGAACCTCGTGGGGATGGGTGTCCTCCCACTGGAGTTCGTCGACGGCGAGACGAGGCAGTCGCTCGGACTGACGGGATTCGAGACGTTCGACCTCGAAGGCATGTCGGATGATGTGAAGCCGGGTGCGCGCGTGCGCATCATCGCCCGCGGTGCGCAGGGCGCGGTGAAGTCGTTCAGCGTGCTGCTGCGGATCGACACGCCGGAAGAGATGCGGTACTACCGTCACGGGGGCATTCTGCACTACGTGCTTCGCCAGCTCGTGCGGTCGTAGCACGCCGCGCGAGCGCGCGCGCGGGGGCGCATGATCCGGATCATCGCCAATCCGGCAGCGGGACGAGGGCGTGCGCGGCGGCTGATTCCCGCCGTGTACGCTGCGTTTGCGCCGCTCGGCGCGACAGATCTGCGAGAGACGCGGGAGGCCGGCGATGAAGCGCGGCTCGTTCGCGACGCCGTCGATGACGGCTGCCGCATCATCGTTGCTCTCGGCGGTGATGGGACGTGGAGCAAGGTCGCCGCGGCCATCGTGGCATCCGGCGCTGATTGCACGCTGGTGCCCGTGTCCGGAGGCACCGGCAACGACTTCGCGAAGAGCCTCGGTGTTCCCGCGTCCGACCCGTCTGCCGTCGCACGCCTGGTCGCTATGGGTGGCACGCGCCACGTCGACGTGGGATACATCGACGACCGCTGTTTCTTGAATGCCGCGGGATTCGGGTTCGACGCGGCAGTACTCGACGCGGCGGCCGGGCGCACCTGGCCGCGGGGCGACGCCCTGTATCTCGCCTGCGCGCTCGAGCGGCTCGTCGGCTATCGCGGCATCGACATCGGTCTCGGGGCCAGCGCGATGCGCAGGTACCTGCTGCTCGTCATCGCCAACGGCTCCCGCTTTGGTGGACGCTTCCGCATTGCGCCTGACGCCGATGTCGCCGACGGCGCGCTGGACATCATCGGAATTGCCGATGCCTCGCGGCTCCGGCGGGCCCTGCTTCTCGGCGCCGCGATGCGGGGCGCGCACGTCCGCATGGACGAGGTATCGGCAGCCCGGGAGCACAAAACGGTACTTCGATTCCGCGAACCACCGATCTACGAGGCGGACGGCGACCTGTGTCGGGCAGCGGGACCGGAGGTCGTAGCGCGATGCGTCCCCCGGGCGCTGCGCGTCGTTACTTCGGAGTCTTCCGCCGTCCCGGTCCCACTGACGCGATCTGCTCCATGAGGTCGCGCTCGATGTCCGTCGGGTCGAGCGGCTGCAGCATCTGCTGGAGCTCCTCGTCCTCGCCAAGGCGGTAGCCCTGCCGGGTGTAGAGACCGGAGAGCAGCTGGAGAAGCTTCGTCACCTCCGCTTCGGTCCGGAGGTTCACCTGGAGCGTCACCTCCTCGCGCAGCTCGGCGATCGCGGATTCCCGCCCCTGCGCCATAAGCACGAGGATCGACAGGAAAATCGCTTCGAGTGAAACGACGAGGGTGAGCAGTCCAAACGGAAAGGGATCGAACGCGCGCAGCCCGAATGCACCGGAGTTCCACGCGACCCATCCCCCGAACCAGAGGATGTGGGTCAGGAGGAACGGCGTCGAGCTCGCGATGTAGGTCAGCTGATTGGCGACGCGCTCGATCCTCGACCGCTTTGCCGCATGCTGCGCCTTGACGGCGCGGAACGCCGTTGCGCTGTTGCCCCGGCGAAGACGTCGCTGCTCCGGGTTGTTCGGCGTCTCCGGGATGGACTCGAGTGGATCTGTCATGCGCCACAGTGTGGGTCGGACCAGCGCGGCGAGGAAGGAAGCGACGCTTGATGACGGCCCGAGGACGGCCGTGGGAGCTGTGCCCCGCGCTGAAACAGCGAGGAAAGGCGAAATCCATGCCCCACGCGATCACGCGCCAAGCAATCGGCAGCGCGAGTGTGACCGCGGTTACGGAATGCTTGGCGGCGGCGCTGCGGCGGACGAGGGCGCCTTCGCGGACTCGGCCGGCGCGGCCGTGACGGGCACCCTGAACTGCGCGGTCGCCGTGTCGCGCGACTGCACCTCGACGGTGATCTGCGATGGCGTGTAGGCGCTGCTGTTCAGGCTGATGAAATGCTGTCCGGGATCGAGCGTCACCACCTGCGGGGTGAAGCCGTGCGTCCGACCGTCGACGCGGACCTGCGCGATCCCGCCCGCGTAGGTCACCTTCACATATCCGGGCTCCGGCCCGTCGACCCGCTGATAGGTTCGTCGAGTCTCGGGCGGTTCGGTCGCGAGGGGAGCACGCCCGACCGAATCCCCCAGACCGAGGGATGGAAAAGGATGCCCCGCACCGCTGTCCGCCGCCGACGGCGGCGCGGTCATCGGAAGCTCGGCGATCACGCGCTCGAGCGAGTCGAGATCGAGCGCCGGTTCTCCAGGGTCCGTCGTAGCCGACGCGGCGACGGACAGTACCGCATCCGGGAGCACGATCCCCGCGCGCGCGGCAAGATCTTCTACGCCGGCGCGGGTCCGATCGCGGGCCACCTGCCACCATGCAGCGGCGTGCGGTCGTGTCTGAGGCACCGCGAACGCGATGCCAGCGCTCACCATCATCAGGGCGATCAGCGGAAGGACGACGCGGCGCTTCTTCTTCGGCTGCGTGACGACCGCTCCACGCGAGACGCGCTGGGTTGCCGCCGTGAGCCGTCGGCCGGCGAGCGCCTCGACGAACGCGCTCGCGTTCGGGAAACGATCGTTCGCGTCCTTGGCCAGTGCGCGCTGGATCGCTGCAGACGCGGAGCCATCGGTGCCCGGTCGTACGACCGTCAGGTCGGGGATCTCCCCGTCGCTGTGCAGGTTGAGCAGGTCCTGCAGCCGAGGGCTATCGAAGGGGCGTTTGCCGGCGAGCATCTCGAACGCGACGACGGCGAGCGCGTACTGATCGGCGCGGCCCGTCAACTCGTCGCCGCGCCACTGCTCGGGCGACATGTACGCCGGCGAACCGATGATCGCGGTCCCCGTGGCTTCGCCCGGCTGGCCGAGGGCACGCGCGATGCCGAAGTCAGCGACGCTCGCGTGACCCGTGTCGCCCATTAGGATGTTGGCAGGCTTGATGTCGCGATGCACGATGTTGCGGGCGTGCGCGTAGTCGAGGGCCGCAGCTACTTCCTTGAGAATCGCGGTCGCCCGGTGCAGGTCGAGCACGCGGTGCTGCGCGAGCAGCTCTTCGAGACTTCCGCCCCGGACCAGGCGCATCGTGTAGTACGCGATGCCTGCCCCGCGACCAACGGAGAAGATCGGAACGATCCCCGGGTGATCCAGCCGTGCTGCGAGCTTCGCCTCACGCTCGAAGCGGGCAAATGCGTCCGGCGCGAGAATGGGGTCGAGCGCGAGCACCTTGAGCGCCACTTCGCGCTCGAGCGCGATCTCGCGCGCGCGGAACACGATTCCCATCGCGCCGCGTCCGAGCAGGTCGAGCAGTTCGTAGCCATCCCCGATGGACGCCTGCAGGCGCTCGCGAATCGGATCGACCTGGTCGCCGCCACTGACTTCGCTGCCGCAGTTCGGGCAGCCGGACGCGGCTCCGCCCGCCGGCGACCCGCAACGCGAGCAGACGACGGTGGTTGCTCCCGGATCAGACACGGGCTGGCGCGGCGCCCCCGGCTCGTCAGCCACGAGTCGGGGGCGCGTTGGGAATGCTGGTGGCCACGGATATCAGACTGGCCCGGAGGGGGGCAAGTCACGACGGGCGCGAAGCTCGGATCGAGTCTCGCGCCCGTCGGCCACCCGGCGTGCGGAAAAGCCTGCGTCGCCCCTTACGGGCGCTTCACATCGACCGTGTGCCCAATGATCCCGCCGAGCACCCCACCGGCCGCTGCGCCGATGATCGCACCCTTGAGCTTGTCGCGACTGGTCGTCGCGCCGATCACTGCGCCGGCGGCCGCACCGATGACGGCATCCCGTTTGGTGTTGCGAATCGGCTCGGCGGCCGGCGCGGGCGCGCGGCGAACGGGAGCCGGGGCGCGGTAGACGGGCTGCGTTGGCTGCCGGTATACCGGCTGCGGGGCAGGATAGCCATACGCCTGGTTGCCGTAGCCGACCGGCTGGGCGTACCCCTGCTCCATTGGCGACACGTACTGGAGAGGCGGCATTTGCTGCGAGGAGGCCGCGAGCGCAAGGTCGTTGCGGAGACCCGCATCGAGCGGCTGGACGTCGCGATCGTTTCCGCCGCACGCGGCAGCCACGGCGACAGCGGGAATCATGAGCAGACGGCGGATGGAAGGCATGTCGGTTCTCCTGAAGAATTGCCGGGTCGGGCCCGGCGCCGACCTCCAGTAAGGCAGGAGGGAGACCACGAGTTATGCGCCGATCGAGGGGATCGAGCCCGACATCTGTCCGTGGCAGGGGACATTCGGCTGTCATCGGCGGCGATCACTCGGTCGTGCGCGGAGGCTCGCGGGTGGCTTGCCCGTGGCGCGCGCACCGGTCAGCTTCAGGGCACACTCACTGGAGCAACCGACATGAGCTTGCGTACCCACCTCGTTGCCGTCCTGGCGGTTTCCGCACTCGCCGCGGCGGCTGGGGCACAGCAACCCGCGACCGCAGTGCCGAAGACTGCTCCGCCGGTCCTCGGGACGGTGGCCCCCGACTTCAATCTGCACGGGGCAACCCGGTACGGCGTGCTACAACAGCACGCAAAGCTCTCCGACTACAAGGGGAAGACGGTCGTCCTCGCGTTCTTCTTCCGGGCGCGAACTCGCGGCTGAACGGTTCAAATGGAGGCGTACCGTGATCAGTACGCCACGCTGTTCAACAACGGACGAAGGATCGTCGTGCTCGGCGTCAGCACCGATGCAGACACGACCCTCGCGTCGTGGGCTCGCGATGCCGACTTCCCGTTCCTCTTCATGAGTGACGCCGACGGCGCGATCGCGTCCCGTTACGGTTCGTTCAACGGTCAGCGATTGGAGAGCCGGGCGCTCTTCGTGATCGCGCCGGATGGGACCATCGCGTACCATGTGCCGGCGTTCAATCAGCTCGCGGCCAAGGCATACACAGACCTCGCGGCGGTCATCGACAAGCTGTCACCGCCCGACTCGATTCCCTGAACGACCCGGACGCCCCGGAACTGCTACTACGTTCCGGGGCGTTCTACATCCATACCCGTGGCAGTCGCTGCGGTGGCAGGCGGCTCGCTTCCTGCTCGGTCAGCGCACCCAGGCCGTGCCGCATGCAGCGCGCGCGGTGGACGAACGCCAGAGAACCACGACGATGACGCACGCCCCATTCACGATCGGCCTCGTGCAGGAGTCCGTGACCGAAGACAAGGACGCGAATGTGGCGCGAGCGGTCGCGCGCGTGCGCGAGGCCGCAGCGCGCGGCGCGCAGATCATCTGCCTGCAGGAGCTCTTCAACGCGCCCTACTTCTGCAAGGTGCAGGATGCGGAGCGGTTCGACCTCGCGGAGCCGATCGCCGGGCCGACGGTTGCGACCATGCAGGCACTCGCCGGTGAGCTCGGCGTCGTGATCATCGTCCCGATCTTCGAGCGGCAGGCCGCGGGCGTCTATCGCAACTCGGCGGCTGTCATCGACGCGGACGGATCACACCTCGGGACGTACCGGAAGATGCACATTCCCGATGATCCGCTCTACAACGAGAAGTACTACTTCACTCCGGGCGACGCGGCGCGCGACAACCATGGCGAGCGTGCCGGCGAGCCAGGCGGATTCCGTGTGTTCAAGACGCGGTTCGCCACGATCGGCGTCCTGATCTGCTGGGATCAGTGGTACCCGGAGGCCGCGCGCATCACGAGCCTCATGGGTGCCGACATCCTCTTCTATCCCACGGCCATCGGATGGCACCCCGCGGAGAAGGACGAGTGGGGCACGGCGCAGGTGGAAGCGTGGCGGACCGCGCAGCGCGCCCACGCCATCGCCAACGGCGTCTACGTCGCCTCACCCAACCGCGTGGGAAAGGAAGAGGAGCCGGGGACCAACGGAATCCAGTTCTTCGGACACTCCTTCGTGAGCGATCCATTCGGGCGCGTCATCGCGGAGGCGGGGACGGAACCAGAGGTCCTCGTCGTGAAATGCGATCCGGCGCTGATCGAGAGCACACGGCGCAACTGGCCCTTCCTCCGCGACCGACGCATCGACGCATATGCGCCAATCCTCAACCGCTACATCGGCTGAGCCCGGGCGAGCCGGCGGCGTGAGCGCCCCCGTTCGGCGGATGCCGGCGGAGTGGGAGCCGCACGAGGCGACATGGATCTCGTGGCCACACCACGAGCCGGATTGGCCCGGAAAGCTGGCACCCATTTTCTGGGTGTACGCGGAGATCGTCCGCGCGCTGCACCGCCATGAGCGCGTGGAGATCCTCTGCCACAATGAGGACGTTCGCACGAGCGCCCAGGCGCACCTCGCGGCCCATGGCGTCGATGGCGGGGGATACCGGCTGCACCTGGTGCCCACCGACCGGGTATGGCTTCGTGATTCGGCACCCACCTCGGTGATGCGCGGCGATGGGAGCATCGAGCTCGTATCCTGGCGCTTCAACGCGTGGGCGAAGTACGACAATTACCACGCCGATGCACTCGTCGCACGCGCGGTCCACGCGGTGACCGGACTGCCTGTCGTCGAACCCGTGGTCGCCAGCTCAGGCACGCGCGTCGTGCTGGAAGGCGGCGCGATCGATACTGATGGCGCCGGCTCACTGCTCGTGACCGAGGAGTGCCTGCTCTCGCCCGTTCAGGAACGCAATCCCGGTCTCGACCGACCTGGGTACGAGCGGGTGTTCGCCGAGTACCTCGGCACGGACCGCGTGATCTGGCTCGGCGAGGGCTGTCTTGGCGATGACACCCATGGCCACATCGACGACATCGCGCGCTTTGTCGCACCCTCCGTCGTTGCGCTCGCGTTCGAGGACGACCCGGCCGACGAGAATCACCGGCGCTCGGTGGACAACCATCGCCGGCTCGAGCTCGCGGCCCGTCCGGGCGAATCGCTGCGCATCGTGAAGCTTCCCTACCCCCGGGCCGTGATGATGAATGGAGAGCGCCTGCCCGCGAGCTACGCGAACTTTTACATCGCGAACGGCGTCGTCATCGTGCCGACGTTCAACGACCGCGCAGACCGGCTCGCGCTCAACGCGATCGCCGAGCTCTTCCCGACACGCGAGGTCGTCGGGATTCACGCCGTCGACCTGGTGTGGGGGCTCGGGACGCTGCACTGCCTGACGCAGCAGCAGCCGCGGCACCGCTGAGCCGGGCGTGCTCCTTGCACCCCGTCCCGCCGGCGGCATGATGCAGGCCTCGATCCCCGGAAAGCATGTCAGAGCGATGAGCGCGCCTCGTGTGCGCGCGCAGGAGAGAAGTTCGTGAAGATCACGCTGCAGGGCGATGAGTCGCTCCGGCTCGACGGACTTGGCGGGTCGCTCACCATCGAGGCGGAATCGCCCGACCAGTCGTATTCGCCCTTTCACATGCTCGCGAGCGGTCTCGCCGTGTGTACCCATTCGGTGCTGATGTCGTGGGCGACGAATGCAAAGATTCAGGCCGACGATCTGGCGATCGTGGTCTCGTGGTCGTTCGCCGAAAAGCCGCACCGTGTCGGCGACATGAAGCTCGCCTTCGAGTGGCCCAACCTTCCGAAGGAGCGGATCGAGACGGCGAAGCGGGTCGCCGCGCTTTGCACCGTGCACGCGACGCTGCAACATCCGCCGACGATCTCCATCGACGCGCGAGCCGGCTGAGCGCGCGGTGTACGATCACTTGTCCCGCAGCAGGGAGCGCTTCCACTCATGACGGACACGATGCAGACGCGGACGCGTACCGCCCCGAAGACCGTACCGGTGGTCCGCTTTTCCGTGAAGGGCGCACCAACCGACGTCCCGTGCGATCCGACCGGCCGGCCCTACACCGTCGTCTTCGACGGCACGTGCACGGTGTGCGGGAAGCTCGTCAAGCTCCTTCGCACGTGGGATCGCAACGCGATGCTGGAAATCCTTCCATCGCAGAACGGCTGCGTCAGGTCGCGCTTCCCCTGGATCCCGGACCGGGCTTTCCTCGAATCCGTCCAGCTTGTCGGGCCCGGCGGACACACCTGGCAGGGCGCCGCGGCGATCGAGCGGGTCATTGACCTGATGCCGAAGGGGAAGCTGATCACCTGGGTGTTCAGCATCCCCTTCGTTCGTCCGTTGGCGGAGAAGTTCTACCGCTGGTTCGCCCGCAACCGCTACAAGCTGGGGTGCGGGCAGCACTGCCAGCTGCACGCGGTAGACCTGGATTTCGGAGAGAAGTAGCCCCTCCGCGCTCCCTATATCCTGGCCTCGTGCTCCGGCACGCCTGACCCTTCGCGCTCGGCGCGCTTGCGGTCGGCCACCAGGAACTCCACCCACTCCTCGATCTCGCCGGCCTTCTGCGAATCGAGCGACGTCTCATCCTTCTCGACGCCGGTCACGGCCAGCCCCCCGCTCGCGACGACCACCCGTTCCACCGTCTCCTCCCACGTTCGTGACTGCACCCTGTCGCCGATCGGGTTCATCATCACCCAATCCGCCACCGTCGCCGCGCGATCATACACCTCGATCTGGAAGCGAACGGCTTCGCCGCGCTGCTCGGTGAGAAACCGGACGGCCCCGGCGACTGCGTGCCCCTCGAGCGTGCACAGCGTCATCCGGCGCTCGTTGATCTCCTCAACGCGAACCTGAACGGTACCGCGCGCCGGGAGCGACATCGTGAGCGTCGCACCCTGCTCGATATCGGCGGTCGTGCCGGGCTCGACGCCCACCTGCATGTGCATCGGCGTGAGCTCGCTGAAGCTGCTGCGAAAGATCTCGAACAGGCCTTCCGGTGTGTGCGGACTGCCCACGATGTCTGCCCAGAACTGTTTTCGCTTGAGCGCGCCGACGCCGTCCTTCGGGGTGATTTCCGGGAGCGAGTCCGCGAGCAGCGTCAGTCCCTCCTCGAGAGGCGTCGGCGGAATGCCGAGCGTCCCCACCAGGGCGTTCCGGGTCTGGTCCTCGATCACGTTGCCCTCGAGAAGCATCGTGATCTGCCCCTGATTCACGGGGAGGTCGACCCCGAACATCCCAGCGGCCTTGACGCCGAGGTTCGCCAGGAACCCGGGAATCGGCACCCTCGGCGGATGCTTGCCCGTGATGCGCGCGAAGCGATCGAGCACGTCGTTCATGTTCGTCTGCTCGATGCCGCCAAGCTCGAGGATGCGGGTGGCGAGATCCTTCCGCTCTATGGTGACGGCGATCGCCGCTCCGAGATCCTTCGCCCAGATGGGTTGGAAGGGCTGGTCGCCGCTGTCGATGACCGGAATCGCCGGAAGCGTCCGGACCATCTTGAGCAGGAGGGAGATGACCTCATCGCCGGGCCCGTAGACATTGCCAGGGCGAAGGATCGTCCAGTTTCCGTCGAATGTGCGCACGACGTCTTCGGCCCGCTTCTTCGACCGGTGATAATCCGACTCGCCCCGCTCGGCGCCGCGCGACGAGATGAAGACGAACCGCTTCACCCCGGCCCGCTCGGCTTCCCGAACGATGTTGGCCGTTCCCTGCACGTTGATTCGCTCGAACGTCGCTTCTGGCGGCGCCTCCGCGACGATCCCGACGACGTGAACCACCGCGTCGCAGCCATTCGCCGCACCCGCGACCTCGACGGCGTTGCCCACGTCGCCAGCCGCCGCCTCGACGCTTTCCGGCCACTGCTCGACATCCTTCTCGGCATTGCGTGAAAAGAGGCGAACCTGGTGTCCGCGTTCCACGAGTGCCGCTACGGTCGATTCACCCACCACCCCCGTCCCACCCGTCACCAAAATCTTCATGAGGCCTCCATGGCGTTGGCGAGAACAAAGGCAGGTTGAGTGCCACGGTACCACTCGTAGGGATGTCGGCAAACGGGACACCGTCACGATACGCGACGACAGTGCTGGAGACCCCGGTGTCGTCTGTCGCGGGGCAGTCATGCGCGCAGATACATCTGGTTGCGGGCCATGTCGCAGCGCGTCATCTGAGGTAGCAATTCCCTTCCTCCTCATCACCGCTCCCGATGCGCTTTGGTGCCCTGGTCTTTGCCGCGTTCGCGGTGTCATGCGCGCGGAAACCAGCCGACGTCGTTTTCGGCGCGGCCGGGCCGTGGAACGAGGGGTACGGGGCGATGAACAAGCGGGGCATCGACCTCGCCGTCGAGGAAATCAACGCGGGCGGTGGTGTTCGCGGGCGACCCCTGCGTATCCTCGACCGCGATGACGGCGCCGATGGCAGGAAGGCGACGGCGATCGCGCTCGACTTCGTGCGCAACCCCGAGATCTCCGCAGTCATCGGTCACGTGAACTCGTCGACCATGGTTGCTGCGGCAAAGATCTACGACGCAAACCTTCCGGCAGTCGCCACCACCGCGACGTCGCCGGACCTCACCGGCATTTCGCCGTGGGTCTTCCGCGTCATCGCCAGTGATTCAGCCACCGGCGTGGACCTCGCCCAGTTCGCCCGGCGACTCGGACACCGCCGCGCCGCAATCCTGTACGAGAACGACAGCTACGGGCGCGGGCTCGCCGATGCGTTCCGTCGAAGCTTCGACGGCGCGATCCTCAGCATCGACCCGATTCCCAGCGGGAACGGCAACTTCGAGCCCTACATCGCCTTCCTGAAGCAGCAGTCCCCCGATCTCGTCTTCGTCGCGGGGACCGAGGCGTCGGGGATGGCCATCCTGCGCGAGGCCAGGCGCCAGCAGGTCAGCTCCACCTTCCTCGGCGGCGATGGGTGGACGGGAATCGTCGGTGAACCCGCCGCCGAGGGGAGCTATGTCGGGGCGCCCTTCACTGCGTCGGACCAGCGCCTTGAGGCGCAGCGGTTTGTCACTGCCTTCCGCCGGAAGTTCTCGATGACTCCCGACGGCAACGCCGCGCTCGCGTACGACGCGACGAAGTTGCTCGCACGGATCGTCGAACAGGTGGGGCCCGATCGTGCAGCGATTCGCGAGCGCCTGGCGGAGCTCGACGAGGCGACTGCGTATCGCGGCGTGACCGGATCCATCCGCTTTCACGCGAGCGGAGACCCTGTCGGGAAGGGCGTCGTCATCGCGCGGGTGCACAGCGGTGAGCTGATCGTCGCGGGGACGCGGTGAGGTTCGGATTTCACATGGGCAGCCAGACGATCACCCGTCGCCTCATCGCGGGGTTCGTGGCGATTCTCGCCCTCGGGGGTGCCGCCGCGATCGTCGGCCTCGTGTCGATGCGCGCGATGTCCGAGACGATCGGGCTGACGCTGGCCGAGGTTCGCACGGAAGCGCAGCTCGCCGCACGACTGTCGAGCAACATCGCGCAGGTCATGGCTGCGGGGACGCGATATCTCGAGACGCGCGACTCCGCGGCGCAGGAGGACTTCCGCCGGCTGGGATCGTCCGCTCACCGTGCGCAGCGCGAGATGAACCTGCGTGACGGCCAGTCCGCTGA
>JANOCW010000263.1:0-35618 GCA_031412375.1 Gemmatimonadaceae bacterium
TTCATGCTCGCGAGGGACCGCGCGCTCGTCGAGTTCGTGAAGCGTGTGAGCGAGATCAGTCGCGGGAAGGCGTACTTCACCAACACGATGACACTCGGGCAGTTCATCCTGATGGATTTCCTGCGGAAGAAGACGCGGACGGTTTCGTAGCGCGCGGAGGCGCCGTCCTTCGCTCCCGCGACGGCTCGCTACATTGTTTGCCGGACCCCGCCCGCCGTCGATCCCCGCGTCCCCGTCTCCGCATCGATCTCCGTGCTCGCATCGATCTCCGTACTCGCTGCCGGATTCCTGCTCGGCCTTCGCCACGCGACGGATCCGGACCATGTCGTTGCCGTGACGACGATCGTCAGCCACAAACGGTCGCTGCGATCCGCGGGACTCGTCGGGGCCGCGTGGGGCGTCGGCCACACGTTGACGGTGCTCGTCGTGGGGGGCGTCATCATCCTCTTCCGCGTCAGCATCTCCGCTCGAGTGGAAATGGCGCTGGAAATGGGCGTCGCGCTGATGCTCATCGCGCTTGGCATCGCGAACGTCTCCGCTCCTCCGGGGCCCACCCCCGATTCTCGCTCGCGAGCGGTGCTCGTCGGGGTCGTTCACGGTCTTGCCGGCTCGGTGGCGGTGGCCCTCCTCATACTGACGCTGATCGACTCGGTGACCCTCGCCATGGGATACCTCATCGTCTTCGGGATTGGGACCATCCTCGGAATGATGCTGATGACGGTTGCCATCGCGATTCCCTCCCTCCTCGCGGTGCAGGGGCTGGCGAACGCCGGGCGCTATCTCCGGCTGGGGTCGGGCGCGGTCAGCATCGCGTTCGGGGTGCTGCTCGCGCACCGAATTGGATTCGAGAACGGGCTGTTCACCGGGCAGATTCCCTGAGCCGCCGCGGGACGTCCGCGCCAACGCGTGATGCGGCCGACAGCGGCATCTGTCCGGCACAGCGAGCCGACTTCGGGCGGCGGCTCCGGGCGTGGTATCGTCGCAGCGCCCGCGACCTCCCGTGGCGTCGAACACGCGATCCGTATCGGATTCTCGTCTCCGAGCTGATGCTGCAGCAGACGCAGGTCGCTCGCGTGGTGCCGAAGTACGCCGAGTTTCTGCGCACCTTCCCCACGCTTCGCTCGATCAGTGCCTCGACTCCTGCGCGAGTGTGTGAAGCGTGGGAAGGCCTCGGCTACTACGCTCGTGCGCGAAACCTCCATAGGCTCGCTGAGCAGGTCACCTCAGGTGGTCGCCGCCGTGGCACCCTTCCCGCGCGCCCGGATGAGCTGCGCGCGCTTCCCGGAATCGGTGCGTATACCGCGGGGGCCGTTGCCTCCTTTGCCTACGAGACACGCGCGGCACTCGTGGACACGAATGTTGCGCGCGTGCTGCGACGGGTATTTGCGCCCGGTCTCCAGCCGAAGACATCGGCGGGGCAGAAGGCGTTGTGGCGGATCGCCGAGGCGATCCTGCCGCGGACTGGTCGGGCAACGTGGACCCACAACCAGGCGCTGATGGAGCTCGGGGCACTCATCTGCACGGCGCGGGTAGCGCGGTGCGGTGAGTGCCCCGTTCGGTCGTGCTGTGCCACAGCGGTGGCTGCTGGAGTGCCTCGCGCACGGTCATCCCGCGCACGCGCAGTATCTCAGAACACGGTGTAGATGAACGGCGCGAGCACGGATCCCTGGGCGAAGGCGAGCAGCAGACCCACCAGGAGCAATACCGCGATGACGGGGAGGAGCCACCATTTCTTGCGTTCGCGCATGAACGCCCACAACTCCGTCACGACGCTGTAGCTGTCTCCCATCCGGATCCGATCCTCAGAATTGGCGTTCCATCGAACTGCGTCGACCCGCCGACGACCGGGTTGGCTTCCAGAATGAACCGTCCTTGTCCTCGTGCGCAAGAGCATTCGGCGCGAACCACCGGCGAAGAAGTCCGGTCGGCGTCATCACGAGAAAAAAAACCGCGCCCATGAAAACAGGCGTGGTGACCCGTGAGATCAGATGCGCAAGCATCATCCACCGGTCCTGCGCCCATCCGAGATGCGACGGGGCGATCACACCGGCGCCGATCAAGAGCCCTCCGAGTCCGAGGGAGATCGCAGGCGCGATACGCGCGCCCCGCCAGGAGAGCAGCCCGCCGAGCAGCACGAACGCCGCACCGACGGTGAACGCAAAACGTCGCCCCTGGGCGGCGCTCAGTCGGGTTGAAGGTCGGTTCGCCAACTCTCGCTCGCCTCCGGAAAATGTTGTGCACTCCTGCTCAAGAAATACCGACCGAGGACGAGCGTGTCGATGCGCGTGCGTTGGAAGCATCGATAGGCGTCGGCCGGCGTGCAGACGATTGGCTCACCGCGCACGTTGAACGAGGTGTTCACGACCACGCCGCATCCGGTGAGGCCCTCGAACGTCTTGATCAGGTCGTAGAAATCAGGATTCGCGTCGCGGCTGACGGTCTGGATCCTGGCGGAGTAGTCGATGTGCGTCACGGCAGGAATATCGGAGCGCGGCACGTTCAGCCGGTCGATTCCCCAGAGCCCGGTTTGCGCTTCCGACATCGGGATTCTCCGTTCGGATGCGACCGGCGCCACGAGGAGCATGTATGGTGAATCGCAGTCGAGCTCGAAGTAGTCCCCGACGCGCTCCCGCAGCACGCTGGGGGCAAAGGGACGAAAACCCTCGCGAAACTTGATCTTCAGATTCATCCAGGCCTGCATTCGCGGACTGCGGGGATCGCCCAGGATGCTTCTCGCGCCGAGCGCACGCGGCCCGAACTCCATGCGCCCATTGAACCATCCGACGACCCGTTCGGCGGCGAGATCCGCGGCGACGCGATCGAGCAGCGCCCCGCGATCCAGTCGTTCATACACCGCGCCGGTGCAATCGAGGAACGCCTCGATCTCGGCGTCCGGAAACGAGGGGCCGAGGTACGCGCCGTTCATGCCATCGCGTCCCGGAACGACGGTCCGCTCGTTGCCGAGGTGCCGGTGCCAGATGAGCTGGGCGACGCCGAGCGCGCCCCCTGCATCACCCGCGGCCGGCTGGATCCAGATTCGCTTGAATGGTCCCTCGCGAAGAAGGCGGCCGTTCCCGACGGCATTGAGCGCAACGCCACCCGCCAGACAGAGGTTCTGGCTTCCGGTCATCAGGTGGGCCGTCCGCGCCATCCGGAGCATGATCTCCTCGCACACCACCTGGACGGACCGCGCGAGGTCCATCTCCTTCTGTGTCAGCTCCGTCTCGGGGACTCGTGGAGGGCCCCCGAACAGCTCATCGAATGCAGTGCTCGTCATCGTGAGCCCGGCGACGTAGTTGAAATACTTCTGGTTCAAGGTGAACGAGCCGTCGTCCCGCAGGTCGATCAGCTCGCGGTAGATCGCGTCGACATAGGTCGGCTTTCCGTACGGAGCGAGGCCCATCACCTTGTACTCGCCGGAGTTCACCCTGAATCCGGTGTAATAGGTGAAGGCGGAGTACAACAAGCCGAGCGAGTCTGGCCAGTGCAGCTCCTTCAGCAGCACGAGATCGTCCCCGCGACCCCTGCCGATCGACGCGGTCGCCCATTCGCCGACGCCATCCATCGTCAGGATCGCGGCTTCCTCGAACGGGGATGGAAAGAACGCACTGGCCGCGTGCGACTCGTGATGCTCGGCGTACAGGATTGGCCCGGTGTACCCAACGAGATGCGCGCGCAGCCCGCTGTCGGTGAACAGCTTCTCCTTGATCCAGAGAGGGCCCGCCAGGAGGAAGGAGCGAAGGCCGCGGGGAGCGGTCGCGAGGTACGTCTCGAGAATGCGCTCGAACCTGAGGAGGGGCTTGTCGTAGAACCCGACATGCGCCAGGTCACGCGTCGAGATGCCCTGGGAGCGAAGGCAATAGTCGACGGCGAGGGAGGGAAAGGCAGCGTCTCCCTTGGTGCGCGTGAAGCGCTCTTCCTGGGCAGCCGCGACGATCACGCCGTCGGCGAGCAGACACGCCGCGCTGTCGTGATAGTACGCCGAGATGCCGAGCGTGTACCGCGGAGGCATCAGGTGACCTGAGCGCGACGGATTGGGCGCAGGCCCGGGGAGCTCGGCGTCCCCCGCGAGACAGGAACGACCCTAGAGCAACCGGCTCCGGTACGGCCGCTCGTCGTGGCCCGTGAAAATCTGGCGCGGCCGGGAGATTTTCTGCTCCTTGTCGAGCAGCATCTCCTCCCACTGCGCCAGCCAGCCCGCCGTCCTCGCGATCGCGAACAGCACCGTGAAGTATTCCGTGGGAAATCCCATGGCGCGGTAGATCAGCCCCGTGTAGAAATCCACGTTGGGATAGAGCTTCCGTGACACGAAGTACTCGTCCTCGAGCGCGATCCGCTCCAGCTCGAGCGCGATCTCGAGGTCGCGGTCCATTCCCGTGACCTCGAACACCTCGTAGGCGAGCTTCTTCACGATCTTCGCGCGGGGATCGTAGCTCTTGTAGACGCGGTGGCCGAACCCCATCAGCTTCTGCCCCTTGCCGCCCTTCACGCCCTCG
Organism: Gemmatimonadaceae bacterium; assembly: GCA_031412375.1. Classification (GTDB taxonomy): domain Bacteria; phylum Gemmatimonadota; class Gemmatimonadetes; order Gemmatimonadales; family Gemmatimonadaceae; genus JANPKQ01. The sequence goes on from JANOCW010000263.1 coordinate 4,497, forward strand.
ATGAACCCGGGGATGTTCTTCTTCTCCCCGATGTCCTTGATCATGTGCAGCACCTGCTCATTCGCGCCGCCGTGCAGTGGCCCGAACAACGCCGCGATGCCTGCCGCCACCGCCGAGAACGGATCGACCTGCGAGGACCCGACGCCGCGCACGGCGCTCGTCGAGCAGTTCTGCTCGTGATCCGCATGGAGGATGAAGAGGACCTCGAGTGCGCGTGCCATCACCGGGTGCGCCTGATACTTCGGCTCCGTCATCCGCGCGACCATCGCGAGCATGTTCTCCGTGTAGGAGAGGTCATTATCGGGGTAGACGAAGGGCAGCCCCTTCACATGACGGTACGAAAACGCGGCGAGCGTCGGCACCTTGGCGAGGAGCCGGATCATCGAGATGTACCGCTCCTGGGGATTGAAGATGTCGTTCGCCGTCGGATAGAACGACGACAGCGCCGCCACGCTGCTGCACAGCATCGACATCGGATGCGCGTCGTAGCGGAACCCCTCGAGGAACTTGCGGACGTTCTCGTGGACGTAGGTGTGGAACGTGATGTCGTGCACCCACTTGTCGTACTCCTCGCGATTCGGCAGCTCGCCATTACGGAGCAGGAATGCCACCTCGAGAAAGGTCGCCTTCTCCGCGAGCTGCTCGATCGGATACCCGCGGTAGCGCAGGATGCCCTTGTCGCCGTCGATGAAGGTGATCGCGCTGCGGCACGACGCCGTGTTCATGAAGGCGGGATCGTAGGTCATCATCCCGAAATCATCTTCACCCGTCTTGATCGCGCGCAGGTCGAGCGCGCGGATCGTTCCATCGGTGATGGGCACCGTGTAGGTTTTTCCGGTGCGAGTGTCGCGGATCTCGAGCGAGCCTTCGCCGGTCGTCGACGACTTCGGTTGTGCCGTCGCGTCCGTTTGTGTCTTGGTCATCCAGCGTTCTCCTGTGGTCCCGCGGCGCGCGCGTTCGGCTCCGCACCCTGTGTCTCGCGTCGACGCAGCGGGCGAGCTTGGGCTGCGGCGCCCGGCGTTGGACGGTCGCGTGCCCGGGCATGCTGCGTCGCCCAAATGTAGCCTTGGATCGCGGCAAAGGGCATGGCCCGCCCGCGCGCCTCACTTCCATCACACCCCTTGGACGCGACTCCCCTGCAGCTCGTTCTCGCAGCGCTCGCCGCTGCTGCCGGCGCCGCCGTCAACGCCATCGCCGGCGGAGGCACCCTCATCACGTTCCCGACCCTGGTCGCGATCGGCATCCCCCCGATCGTTGCCAACGCCACGAGCAGCGTCGCGCTATGGCCCGGCACCGTCGGGAGCATGTGGGGCTACCGGCGGGAGCTCGCCGGGTCGCGGGCGTGGGCGGTTCGGTTTGCAGTTCCCAGCCTCCTCGGCGGGATGGCGGGAGCACTGCTGCTGCTTCGGACGTCGAGCGACGACTTCGCCGCGATCGTGCCCTTTCTCGTGCTCGGGGCAACGGTGCTCTTCATCGCACAGGGCCCGCTCGCGACGTACCTGAAGCGGCGACAGGCAGGAGCGTCGGCGGTCGAGAGTTCTGCTGAAGCCCGCGGCATCGACCGCAGCGCTGTCACGCATGACGGGCAGCCGACGACCATTGAAACGGCGCGCAGTGCATCAGCGGCCCTCGATGCGGCCAGGCCCGAGCCGCTGCGCGCGCCACCGATCGCCTTCCTCGTCTACCAATTTCTCGTCTCCATTTACGGAGGGTATTTCGGCGCGGGCATGGGTATCCTGATGCTCGCAGCCCTCGGGTTCATGGGGCTGGTCAACATTCACCAGATGAATGGCCTCAAGAACTGGGGCGGCACGTGCATCAACCTGGTCGCCGTGACGATCTTCGCCGTCAGCGGGATCGTGAGCTGGCCGATCGCGCTCGTGATGGCAGTGGGTGCAGCGGTCGGTGGCTACGCGGGATCAGGGCTCGCGCAGCGGGTCGAGCAACGGACGGTGCGGCGGCTCATCATCGTGATCGGACTGGCCAGCGGGCTGTGGCTGCTCATCCAGCAGATGTGAGGACCAGGGTTGCCGGAAGTGAAGGCAGCCCGTCAGGCCGCCCCGACCACTAGTTCCATGGCATCCTGGATCTGCATTACCTCGCGCTCGGATCCAACGCTCTGCGCGAGGCCGAGTGCGTGCGCGTACATCTCATGGGCTTCCTTCGGGGCACCCTGCAAAAGCTTGATGTCGCCGAGGACCCGGTAGCACTGCGCGCGGCGCAGATCGTTCTCCTCGATCTCGAAGTACCGCAGGGCGTCCACCGCGAGCTGCTCCGCGGGGACGAGCCGCTGCTGCGGCGTCAGTGCCTGGGCGGAGTTCAGCATCGCGATCCCGAGAAGCTCGAGGTCCCCAACCTTCTTGGCGGCCACGATGGCCTGCCCGGCAATGATTTCGGCTTCCTTCATGTGTCCCGCATCGTGCGCGGCAGCGGCCTGATTGTTCAGTGCGAACGCCTCTCCCCATGCGTAGCCTGCGCGAGCAAAGTGTCGCTGCGACTCGCGGAAGCACGTGCGCGCCTTCTCGAAATCGGCTTGCTGGGCTGCGATCGAGCCGATGTTCTGGTACGTGATGCCTTGAAGTCGGTCGCTGACCTTCATGCGGACGATAATCTCGTACAGCGCCATCGCGGCATCGAATGCACCGCGCTCCTGATGCACGATCGCTTCGGCGTTGAGCGCTTGCGCGTACTGGTCGTCCAGCCGCGCCGAGAGGGCGATGGTCGCGCTGCGTCGCGCGGAGCCGATCGCATCGTCCCAACGGCACCACGCGCGGTACACCAGCGACTCCCGGCAGAACGCTTCGCTGATGACTTCGGGATCGGTCGCCGAGTCGATCGCGACGCGATACTGCTCGAGGGCCTGATCGAGCATGCCGAGCTTCTGGTAACGAAGTCCTTCTTCGAGTTGTCCGCGTGGGTCAATCATGCCAGTACCTCCGGTCATTACGCCAATGTCGGTGTGCCATTCGGCATCGACGTCCAGCAACGATGCACTGCATTTCGCCAGCCGTCAGCGTGACGCGTTGCCCTTCGGTTCGCCAGCCAGTCGAACAGGTATCACCGATCAGGGAGTAAGCATGATTCGGTCACGCACCCGATCTTCGGCACTACTCGCACTATTCAGCCCACTGCTCTTTCAGGCCTGTGCTGATGGCCTGCCTTCCGCGCCTGTGGCGCCCGTTGCACTGCGCCGATCCGCACCTGCGGGACATCGCCCACCCCACTTGGCGATTTGCCCAATCACCACCACCGAAAGCATCACCCGCTCGATCGGACCCGAGGGAGGATCACTGCGCATAGCCGGGCACCGCATGGTGATTCCGCCAGGCGTCGTGGCGAGCCCCACCGAATTCACCCTCCGGGCGCCCGCAGGACGCTACCTGACGGTCGACATCATGGCGGGCGCGAGCGACCACCTTCAATTCTCCAGTCCGCTCGCGGTCACGATAAGCTACGCGCGCTGCAAGCGCCAGAACCTGTTGAGATCCTCCGCTGAGGTCTGGTATATCGACACGGCTATGGGAGCCCCCATCGCCTACCTGGGCGGGCGTGATCACCCGGAACGAAGGAACGTGACATTCTTCATTGACCATCTCTCCGGCGTCCCTGCAGCGTCCTCGAATGGGCTGGCTCTCCCGTCGAGCGATGATCCACCACCGGCGCCCATCTCTCGCGGAATCTACGCGGTGGCGTACTAAGGGCTGGCTGATGGAATGCGCGCCGAACCGGGTACCGGTTCGGCGCGTTTTCCATTGGCACCGTTTCGCAACCGCCTGACGGTTATCGTCGGCGCTGCTCGAGAGCCGCTCAGAGCTTTGGCGACGGGGCGAGATCGAGGGTGAAGAAGACACGCGAGCCCTGGCCGGGCACCGTCTCTGCTCGAAGTTCTCCGCCCATTCCTGCGACGAGCCTCCGGCAGATCGACAATCCGAGCCCCGTGCTGCAGAAGCGGCCGGATCCCGGCTCTCCCGAGGGTAGGTCCGATGTCCGGATCTCCTGCAGGACACTGGCTGGAAGGCCTCTTCCTGAGTCGGCGACGGAGAACTCGACGGACGTCCTCGAGAGCTGGCGGGTCGATACTTCGACTCGCCCGGTGTCCGTGAACTTGAGCGCGTTGGTGCTGAGGTTCAGCAGTACGCGATGCAGCGCGGCCGCGTGGCCAATCCGCCAATCCGATTCCGGCGGCGTCAGCACCACCGCGAGCCCCTTCTCCTCGGCGATGGGGAGAATGATGTCGCGAACGCCGCAGAGGACACTGGCGATGGAGAACGGGACCGGATCGCCGTCCAGCAGGAAGCGGCCACCGCGTGCGAACTCGATGAGGTCGTCAGTGAGCATGCTCAGCGCGAAGGCCGCACTGTACACGAGACCGAGCTGACGGTGCTGCGCCGGTGCCAACGGACCGCTCCCCTCGCGCGCAATCGTCTCGACCAGAAAGAGAATCGCCGCAAGCGGTGAGCGCATGTCATGGGCGACCTCGGCCACGAGCGTGCGATTCCCGGCTTTCGCGTGTGCGTTGTCCGAATGCTGGCTGCGGGCCTGGAGAGTGAGGTCGACCGACTCGACCGCCCGCAACGCGTGGACGATTTCGACCGGCCGCATCGCGCCACCCGCGTGGGCCAGTTCCTCCAGGAAGGCGCGGCGCAGGCCGGGGAGCAGCGCCTCGGAGCCCTCCGGAAGCTCCGAGGCCGGCACTACCACACCGCGAGAGGCCGACTGGATCGCGGCGCACAGCAACTGCACCGTGTTGGCATCTTCCCTGACAGGCATGTCGCCGAGGCCAACGCGACCCTGACTCGATCCGACGCTCTGACTGGCGCGCTGGAGCGCGCGCCAGATGCGCTCGTCGACGTTCCCGGGTTGCTTGCGAACGGGAGAAAGCGGGAGCGGCGCGAAATCCCCGATCCGCCGTTCAGTCTCCGCCCGCTCGGTAGCGGGGGAGTGGACGGTGAGTTGTGGGCGGGTCATTCGAGCGTGCCGGCCAGCTTCGCCCGTTGGACCCCGTGCTTTTCCATTAGACGGTACAGCGTCGTGCGATCGATGCTCGCGAGGCGCGCCGCCCGCGACATGTTGCCATGTGCGCGAACGGTCAGGCGCGCCAGGTACTCCTTTTCGAAGTGGGTCACGAGCCGGTCCTTCGCGACATGAAAGGCGTCGTCGAGCACACCTTCGGGCACCGGGTAGCCTTCCGAGACCGCCTGACCCTGTTCCCCTTCGTAGATCGGAATGTCCTTCGGCTCGACAAGCTGCCCCGGCTCCGCGAGCACGGCCAGATGTTCGATGACGTTCTGGAGCTCGCGGACATTTCCGCGCCACGGCTGGGCCCGCAGGAAGCCCATCGTGGCTTCGCTGAGCTTGGGCATCGCACTGCCACGCTGCCGGTGGCGGGCCCAGTAAACGCCGAGGAAATGATTGGACAGCAGCGCGATGTCTTCCAGCCGCTGGCGCAGGGGCGGAAGCTTGATCGGGACGACGTTGAGGCGATAGAAGAGATCCTCTCGCAGCGCGCCCTGACGTACGGCTTCCTGCGGATCGCGGTTGGTGGCGGAGATGAACCGAACGTCCACGACCGCATCCTGTTGCTCGCTTCCGACACGCCGTACCACGCCGTCCTGGAGGACGCGGAGCAGCTTCGCCTGCAGGGGGTGGGACATCTCGGACAGCTCATCGAGGAAGAGCGTCCCGCCATTCGCCGTCTCGAGCAGCCCCGGCTTCTCGCGATCGGCCCCGGTGAATGCCCCCTTCCGATGACCGAACAGTTCCGATTCGAGCAGCGGCTCCGGGAGCGCTGCGCAGTTGATCGGGACGAGCTTCCGGCTCGCGCGACGAGAATGGTGGTGAATGAACTGTGCGATCAGCTCCTTTCCGGTTCCGCTTTCCCCGCAGATCATCACGGACGCGTTCGTTGCGGCGACCTTCCGCGCGAGCTCCACCGCCTTGCGGAACGACGGCGAGACCCCGAGGAGGGTGATCCGGTCGCTGTTGCCATTCTGCCGGAGTGTTTCGAGCCGCATCTCGTGGGTCTCGCGTCCCACCACGATGGCGTGCACGGCGCGGCCGAGGAGCACTTCGAGATGCGTGGCGGAAAACGGCTTGGGGAGGTAGTCCCAGGCACCCTGCCGTAACGCTTCGACGCTGGATTGAACGCTCGGATTGCCGGTCATGACGACGACGATCGTCGTGCGGTTCGCCTCGAGCGTCGCCTTCAGGACGTCGAGACCCGATGCCGGGGTCATGTACAGGTCGACGAGCACGAGGTCGAACTTCCGCTGCCGAACGAGCTCGATGGCCTCGTCGCCGCGCCCGCACACCGTGACGTTGTAACCCTCGGCATTCAGAACGCTCGCGCAGCCTTCCCGCAGCGTTCGATCATCGTCGACGACCAGGACACGGATCGTCGCCTTCACGGCGGGAGAGAGCTGAAATGGATCCGGCGATGCTCCGGGATGGAACGCGGAGTCGACCGGCGGGTGGAGCGCGGTGGACAGATCGGATGCCTTCAGGATGGTCATTCGCGGAGCGCTCTGCGTTCAGTGTTCGAGCTGCTTCCTTCGGGAGCGACGACACGTCCTACCGGCGGTGCCTCAATCGCGCATCGTGTGTCACGGAAAAACTACCAAGCCTTTACGACAACCCGGGGGTTCCCGTGACGCAGGGCACAAAATGACCATTCCTGCGACATTGTCAAGATATTTGTTACGCCGACGCCACATCGGGCCGCGGCCGCTGTGCAACAGTGCGGGGCTGGCGCAGCACGCTCCACGGCGCGCGGTCCGAGAATTCCCGCGAAGTCGTCGAGTCAACCTCGCGTGGAGCCAGCAGTAAGCGGTTTCCGGGTACAAGTGCGGAGTCGTCCCGGTCGCCCAACAGGCGCGTGCGACCCCGCAACCATGCGGTGCCGGGAATGACGAACGAGGCCTTGCAGCGGGGAAGTCCCGGCGCGCTACGGCGCGAGGACGGGCACCTGGTCGAAGCTCTTGATCGAGTCTCCGTTCTCGCGCGCATGGTGCAGCGCTGTCGTAGCACGAAGGAGCATCTCGACCGCGTCCACTTGTGATTCAGCAAAATTCATCACCGCACAGTATCCAACGCGGATCTTGACCGTGTGCGGCTCGTCGTCAACCAGGAGTGGGGTGCTCTCGACGACAGACCGCAGTCGCTGCGCGAGTCGTACGGCTCCGGCGGGCGACGTCGATGGCGCGATGACGGCGAATTCCAGCGGCCCGAGCCGCCCGACGGCATCGGAGAGACGGCCGCATTTCCTGTGGATCTCCGCGAAGTACTCCACGAGTCGCGACGCGCGATTGCCGCTCCGCGCATCTTCGATGGCCCAGGGTGATGGCGCGATGACCACGCACGCGAGCGGTGTTTGTCGTCGAACCGCGTCGGCGCCCATTTCACGGGCACGCTGGGCGAGGCCGCGGTAGCTGTAGAGGCCAGTCTGATCGTCGACGAGGCTCACCTCGCGGAGCCGATCGGCCTCACGACGCGCCTGAATGAAGGTGCGCAGCTGGATGATGAGCGCCTCGACATCGAGGGGCTGCGAGCAGAAGAGCCACGCACCGGCGTTGTACGCCTCGAGGCGCTGGCTTCGCCCACCGGCCTCGGATGAAGTGACGATGATGGGGGTTGCGAGCGGAAACTCCGGCATTTGCTGAAGCGCGCGACAGACCTGCACGCCCCCGATGTCCGGGAGCTTCCAGTCGAGTATCACGGCGTCCGGGCGTGCGTTTCGCGCCATGTCGATCGCCTGTCGGCCCGTCGCGACTCGAACCACCGCAAAGCCGTTCGGCTTCAGGATGCTTTCGAGCGACCGTGAGGACCAGTCGTGCTCACTCGCCACCAGGACGAGCGGCGGCCGGGCCGGTGTTTCCATCAAACGAATGCGGTGATTGAAGACGACGACTGTGTGGCCGACGACGACCGATCGGACATTTCACACGCTGATGCATCTGCAACAGAGCGGCGGATGCAGGACTCGTGCGTCGCTCATCAACATCTATTTCGATCCGCAAGCTGTTACGTTTGCAACACTTACGGCCATGGCTCCGCCACTGCACGGCCCGGTATGACGGAACAGAGCCACACCTTGTTGCGAAAGTGAGGCGTGCCGCTGTCCACCTCGAACGACGGGCAGGAAAGGCCGGAGCGTCCGTGACACCCGTCACATCGATGCATCGCGCCTGTTGCGGCAATGCGGCAGTCCGCCGGTATCAAGGGGACGATGATTTTCTGAAGTTGCTTGCTACAAAGGCCTTACGTAATCGTGCCTCAACGCATGACTTCTGCACTGAGCGGCTGCCGTTCGGAGCTGGTAGCTGAAGAAACGTCCAGATAAGAGGATCCGCACGCATGATGCTACTCGCATCGGACCAGGTCGCACAATCTCTCATAAGCCGCCATGCGCAAACTTCCGGCGCGAGCCACTCCCCGTGCCGCGTAGCACTTCCTCCAGCTCCCCACACCCGAGGGATTCACTGATGGTTCCGTCCGACCTGCTCGCAGCCCCGCAGCCCTTCGCCCCACCAGCTTGCCGCAAGGAGTTCCTCCAGTTCGCGCTGCACTCCATCGGTGAAGAGGAGATCGCTGAAGTCGTGGACACCCTGCGGTCGCAGTGGATCACGACCGGGCCCAAGACGAAGCGGTTCGAACAGGAATTCACGAAATTCGTCGGGGCGCCTGGAGCGCTGGCACTAAACTCATGCACGGCGGCCTTGCACGCCGCGCTCGCAAGCCTCGGCGTCGGTCCCGGCGATGAGGTCATCACAACGCCGATAACGTTCGCCGCAACTGCAAATGTCATTGAGCACCTCGGCGCCCGGCCGGTGTTCGCCGATGTCGAGCCAGACACGCTGAACATTTCCCCAGCGGCTGTCGAGGCGGCGGTTACGGATCGCACCAAGGTCATCATGCCGGTCCACTTCGCGGGACATCCTGTGGAGCTCGATGCGATTGCCGAGATCGCGGATCGCCACGGCGCGACGATCGTCGAGGACGCGGCGCATTCGCTGCCGGCGAAATACAAGGGCCGCCCTATCGGAAGCGGCACCAACCCGGCGGCCTTCAGCTTCTACGCGACAAAAAACCTCACGACCGGTGAGGGCGGAATGCTGACGGGGACGCCCGAGTTTCTCGCCCGCGCGCGCGTGTTCTGTCTTCACGGCATGAGCCGGGATGCGTGGAACCGCTACGCCAAGGGTGGCTCCTGGTTCTACGAGGTCCTGCAGCCCGGCTTCAAGTACAACATGCCGGACATCCAGGCAGCGATCGGCCTCTGTCAGCTCAAGAAACTCGGCATTTTCGACGAGCGTCGGCGTGACATCGTCGCACGATACAACGCCGCGTTCGCCACGACGGAGGCGCTCGAGATTCCGGTGGAGCGTTCGGAGGTGGAGCATGCGTGGCACCTCTACGTGGTTCGCCTGCAGCCCGAACTGCTGACCATCGGCCGAGACCAGTTCATCGATGAGCTGACGAAGCGCAACATCGGCACATCCGTGCACTTCATCCCGCTGCATCTGCACCCATTCTACCGTGACACATACGGGTACCAGCCGCAGGATTTCCCGGTGGCGTACTCGAACTACACCCGGATGTTCAGTCTCCCGCTGTATCCAGCGATGACCGATGCGGACGTCACGGATGTCATCTCAGCCGTGATGGACATTGTTCGCGCAAATCGCCGCTGAGGACCAGCGGTTGGCGAGGGGTCGTGTCGGCGCGGCGCATGATGACCGGAACGGAACCAGGATTCGGCGGCTGCTCGATGTCGTAGGGTCCGTCGCCGGGCTCGTCGCGTCGGCTCCTTTTCTGGCAATCGCGCTGCTCGGAATCCGTGTCAGCAGTCCGGGTCCCCTGATCTACCGCGCTCACCGCGTGGGGCGCCATGGCCGGCCGTTCACGATGTACAAGCTCCGAACAATGCACGTCGGGAACGCCAGCGGCGGGAGCGTCATCACAGCCGCGAACGACCCGCGGGTCTTCCCCTTCGGAAACCTTCTGCGGCAGCTAAAAATCGACGAGCTCCCGCAGTTGCTGAATATTCTGCGGGGAGACATGGCGATCGTCGGCCCTCGCCCCGAAGATCCACGGATCGTCGACTTCCACTATGGTGAGCTGGGGCGAGAGACGCTCACCGTGCGGCCAGGTCTCGCGAGCCCGGGAAGCCTGTACTACTACACGCACTACGCGGCCAGCGGCGAGGAGGATGATTACGTTCGCAGGGTGCTCGACGTGAAACTCGCGATCGACGTCATCTACGTTCGTCAGGCTTCCCTGCGTCACGATATCAGCATCGTCGGGCGGACACTCGGCACGCTCGTCGCTGTGCTCCTCGGTCGCAGGCGATTCGACGACCCACCTGAGCTGGCTGCGGCCGAGCGCCTCGTCGCTGACCGGTCATCGACTATCCCCGAGCACGCCACCGCACAGATCGCCTGACAGGGGCGAACGCTCGCCCCAGCCCGACCTCGCCCTCAGGTGACGGTGATGAGAGTGCGCATTCCACGCTTTGCGTGTGCGCCCTCCGGTCCGGCTAGCGGGCAATAGATCTCGTACTGACCCCGCTCGAGCTTCGCCTTCACGTCGACGTGGGCTCCAGGCTGAATCTCCCCCGCCTCGAATTCCTCGTTCTCGTTCTCCGCTTCGAACTCATGGGGGGAGGCAGCCTTGTTCACGACTCGAAACACCATTGCGCCGGCCGGTATCGTGTCGCGAGACAGCTTGATGCTCCACTCGGTCAGCTCCACAAAGACGGTGTCGACCGTCACCACTGTCGACTGTGGCTGTGCGGCGGCGGCTGCAGTGTCGGTAGTCCCTGCACCCTTGTCGCAAGCGGCGGCCCCGACCACCAGCAGTGCAGCCACGAGAAACGACGGACGGTGAGACATGGAGGCTCCTGAGGTTTGTGCGTTCGTTCGGCGTTTGCCGAAAGGCCAGCCGCTCCCGCGAATCAGTACGTCGGCCAAGCTACCTGCCGACGCCGATCCGTGGCAATGCATGCGAGCGAAGCACGTGGCTGCCGGTCAGTGAGTCCGGCGTCTGGAGCCAACATGCAAAGCGCTCGAGGCCCTGACGAAGGGGAGTTGCGGGCGAGTAGCCGAGCAGCCGCCGTGCCTTGTCAATGTTTGCCCAGGTCTGGGGCACGTCACCCGGTTGATCAGGAAGCATGGTCAAGTTGGCCTTGACGCCGAGCACATCCTCCAGCATGCCGACCAGCCCAGCGAGACTCACCGCACGGTTGTTTCCCAGGTTGATCACCTCGTAGGGCGTCTCGTCGTAGGTCATCGCCCCGATGATTCCCGAAACCGTGTCCTCGACAAATGTGAAGTCGCGCTGTGCCGTGCCCTCGCCGTAGAATGGAATCGGCTCACCCCGGAGCATCAGTTCCGAGAACTTCCGGATCGCGAGATCGGGACGTTGCCGGGGGCCGTAGACTGTGAAAAAGCGGAGCGCGAGGAATCGAACGTCGAACAGCTGGCTGTATACGTGCCCGAGGAGCTCGCCACTCACCTTGGTGCTCGCGTACGGACTGATTGGGAGGAGCACACTGTCCTCCTCGCACCACGGGACGCGCGGGTTGACGCCATATACGCTGCTCGACGACGCAAAGACGAACTGGCGAATCTTCCGGTGGCGGCAGAACTCGAGCAGGTTCTGCGTTCCCTTGACGTTCACATCCTGGTAAAGCAGCGGGTCCTGAATCGAGGGTCGCACGCCCGCGCGCGCCGCAAGGTGGACCACGACGTCGTAGTGGTCATCGAGCAGGGAGTCAAGCGCCTCGGCGTTGCGGATGTCCGCCTCGATGAGCGAATACGTGCAGTAGTCCCTGTGAGCCGCGATGTTCGCCGCCTTCAGGGAGCGGTCGTAAAACGGGTCGAAGCTGTCGAGTACCGTGACTGTCCAGCCTTCTGCGAGAAGGCGGTCGACGACGTGACTTCCGATGAAGCCCGCTCCGCCCGTGACGAGCACGCTCTTGGACACTCGCGACCTCGCGCGGCCCGGTGGCCGCCGAATGAAATGGGTGGATCCCAACCCGCGTACCCGCGGCTGCTGTCACCGGCGCCAATGCAAGATCGGGGCGCTCGCAGGATGCTCGCGCGCGCCGTGCCCAAGTCATGCGAGGGCACAGTGATGGGACCGGCTGGGGCCCGGCCTACGAATGGGGACCAGTCTGCGTTGTCGTGCCTGCGCTACAACCATGCCTCGACGATTCGGTGGCCGCGTCGCCGCAGGGTTTCCGCACGAGAGCAGAGGCGGGGGCGGCGCCACCACGTTGCTTGACATTGACGACCAGAGCGCGAGTGATGCACGCCGGCGTCAGGTGCTGCAGATACGCAACACTGCACCCGGCCCGAGATCAAAGTCATCGGTGCAGCGGACCGTCGCATGTGGCTTGCCTACTGTGACTTAGGGCGGTTCATCGCGAAGGTCGTCAGCGGGCCGACGCGGCACGCTACGTGACTGACAGTCGCTGTTCTACACGCAATGCCATGCGACTCAGGATCACGAGAGAGTCGTTGACTCCGCTAGTGCGGCCGTCGTATGCATCGATCGAACCCACCTTCCCACTTTGCCGGATGAGTCTTCGCACCGCTTGCCTGTACTGGCTCCTGCTGGCCTCGGTGCCGTTCGGCCTCCAGGCGCAAGGAATGCCCGCGAGCGCCGTCGATGAGACGCTGCGCCCAGGCGACGCAGTCAGGGTCACCGTGTGGCGCAAGCCGGAAATGAGTGGGGAGTTCGTCATCGCCCCCGACGGCGGTCTGCGGCATCCGCTCTATCGTGGGGTCACTGTCGGTGGGGCCTCAGTGTCAGTGGCGGAATCCCGCCTCCGAGCATTTCTGGCGACGCTCGAACAGAGTCCGCAGTTCGTGTTCGAGCCGCTCTTTCGCGTTCTCGTCGCAGGAGAAGTCGACAATCCGGGAATCCTCCTGATCGATCAGGGAACCCTGGTGGTGCAGGCGGTCGCCGTGGCGGGCGGTACTACGGACCGCGCGCGCACCGATCGTGTCCGGCTGCTGCGCGGAAGGGACGTCATCACGATCGATCTGACAAAACCGGAACAGGGTACTGCGCAGATGCCGATTCGGTCCGGCGATCAGATTTTCGTCGACCGCCGGTCGACCGTTTTTCGCGACTACATCCTCCCGTTGATCAGCATCGCTGGTGCAACGGCAGCGATTCTCAACGTCTTTCTCCGCAACTAGGCACGCATCGGCGATGACTGGTCTCAGATCGAATGGCCGCCTCCCCGCCTCTCTCGCGCGATCGCCCGGGGATCAGGACGGGCGCGACGACGTTCCGGCGGTACCCCTGCCCGGCATCGGGGCGGCCAGCCTCGCCCGTACTCTGCGACGGCGGGGACGCACAATCGGCGTCTGCGGAGTCGCGGGAGCGATCCTCGCTGCGTACATCGTGCACAGAACCGAGCCTTTCTATCGCGCCACGGCAGTCATCCGCCTGGCGGACGAGCGGAGCTCGCTCGTCGGGAACATGGAGCGCGCTGATCCCGAGCGCAGCCGCATTATCAACCCCTTGCTGTCGCAGATCGAGATCCTGCAAAGCCGCGCACTGCTCGAACAGGTAGTCGATGCCGAAGGGCTTCGGCTGGCACCCACCTTCCGTGGCTTCGCGGCGCGCCTGCTGACGGATGTTCACGTCGCGCCGGACGCTCCGGTCGATACCCTCCGGCTCGCATTCAGCGACAGCCAGTACACCGCGAAGACGAGTGCTGCGGAAATTCAGGCCAGGTATGGTGAGCCCGCGAGCATCGGCGGGGTCACCTTCACGATTACGGGCCGCCCGCGATCCGATGAGGCAACGTGGCCCATCATGTCGCGTAGCGCGAGGGCCGCCCTCCTCAACGACAACCTGCGCGTCCACGTGCGGCCGCAGACCGATGTCATCGATGTCAGCTATCAGGCCCACCGACCGTTCCTCGCGCGCCGCGTCGCCAATTCGATCGTCGAGCGATACCGCACCCTCAACGCCCGCACGGCGCAGGAGCAGTCACGGCGGCGGCGAATCTTTCTCGCCGAGCAGCTTCGGCTCACCGACTCCCTGCTCGGGCGGGCGCAGCAGGCGCTCGGCTCCCAGCGAACCCGTACAACGGTCTACAGCTCGCGGTCGAAGATGGAGGCCCAGCAGCAGGCACTGACCGAGCTCGAGCTCCGGATTCACGAACTGGACTCCGACCGACGTGTCTTCCAGAATCTGCTGGCGCAGGTCGAGACCGCAACCGCCGCCGGCAGCAACGCGAGCCTGCGTGCACTTGTCTCCTCGGCGAGCGCCGCCGGGAGTCCAGTGGTTGCCGAGTATTTTCGCCAGCTCCTTCAGCATCAGGGCGTCCGCGATTCGCTCACGACTGGGCCGTGGAGGAGCGCGTCGACCAATCCGGACGTCCAGCGTCTGGACGCGCTGATCGCCAGCACCCGTCAGAACCTGACCGAGGCGCTCCAGAGTCATCTCGCCGCACTCGACGGGCGCAGTGCCTCCCTCGCCGACGCCCGAAACCGAACGGCGGCTTCCATCCTGCGACTTCCCGGCATGGAAGCTGAGGAAATTCGCCTCACTGAGGACGTCGAGACGACGCGGCGGACCGCCGAGCAGCTCCGCTCGGACTATCAGCGCGCGCGGGTGGCCGAAGCGGTCGAGACGGGTCAGGTCGAGATCGTGGACCTGGCTGGGCTTCCGGTCTCGCCAGTCGGCATGCCGCGGCCATTGCGCGTGGTGGTGGGCCTGCTGCTGGGCGTCTTCCTCGGCGTCGTCTATGCGTTGCTTCGTGAAGGCCTGGACAAGACCGTGCGACGTCAATCCGATCTTGCGAACTATCTCGGCATCGCAAGCCTGGGTGTCATTCCGAAGCTCGAGTCGCCGGGAGTGGCGAAGCGGGGTCGGCTCGCGATGCTCCGCAGCTCGATGGGGAGCGACAAGTCCCCGTCAAGGCGGCCGGACATTCTCGTGACCGCGAGCGATGAGCCGTCTCCGGGCGTCGAGGCTTATCGGTTGCTCCGCACCAATATCCTCTTTGCCGCGCAGCCACACGCCCGGAAGACGATCGTCGTCACCAGCGCCGCGCCGGGCGAGGGAAAAACGACCACTGTCGCAAACCTCGGTGTGACGTTCGCCCGCGACGGGAAGCGCGTTCTTCTGGTCGACTGCGATCTTCGACGGGCGCGCCTGCATCGTGTTTTTCGCATGCCAATCGCGCCCGGTCTCCTCGACATGCTCCCGGAATCGGGGCGCTTGCCCGCCATTCGCAGCACGCAGATCGAAGGGCTGTTCCTCCTGACGCGCGGCACGGCACCGGCGAACGGCGCCGAGGTGCTCCGTAGCGGGCGCATGCTCGCGCTTCTCGAGGAGCTCTCGGATCACTTCGACCTGATCATCATCGATACTCCGCCCGTTCTTGCCGTCGCCGACGCCGTGATACTCGGAGCTGTTGCCGATGCGGTAGTGTTGGTGATACGCGCCGGTCGCACCGAGCGGGGGGAGGCCCAGCACGTCGTGCAGCAGTTCACCGCGGTGGGCGCGCCGCTCGCCGGTGCCGTTCTCAACGATCCGAGCGGGGCCACGGAGGAACAGGGGGAATACACCTACCGAACCTACGAGTACGCTGGTATCGCGCAGTGATCGACGGGCACGACGACGACGGCGCACCAGCCTCTCGCACGCCGCCGCCGGAGGCGACTAGCCGCCGAACCGAGCACGCCATGGAGGGGTGGCTCTTCATGGCCTTCGGCGCCGGCGTCCAGGGTATTCTTTCGGTGGCTGTACTGCTGGTGCTCGCGCGACTGCTGTCGCCTGCGGAATTCGGCACCGTATCGGCGGCCCTGCTCGTCATCAACTTCTCGCTCGTGTTCGCGCAGGCCGGAGTGGGTCCGGCAATCGTGCAGCATCCCAACCTGCGCACCGAGCACATTCGCTCCGCCTTCGCGCCCTCGCTCTACGGGGGGCTGATACTTCTCGCCCTCCTGCTGGGCTTTGCCCGCCCGCTGGCGAGCGTGTTGACTGCGGACGGCGTGGTCCCTGTGCTCCAGGTGCTCGCCTGGCTGCTCCCGATACAGGGAGTCACGATCGTGGCGGAATCACTGCTCCGCCGTGACCTGGAGTTCGCCGCGCTCGCAAGGGCGAAGTCCATCTCCTTCGTGGTGGGCTACGCGACGGTGGGCATTTCGGTCGCGCTGGCCGGTGGAGGCCTGTGGGCTCTGGCGTCGGCGCACGCAGCGCAGGTCGTTACATACAGCGTACTCGTCGTTCGTCGCCGCCCGCACGCACGAGGCGTCCTCCTCGACCGACTCGCCACGCGCGAGCTTCTTTCCTTCGGTGGCGGCTTCACCCTCGCGCGCCTCGGCAACTCGCTCGCGCTGTATGGAGACAAGCTCGTTGTGGTACGGTGGCTCGGTCCGGGTGCGCTGGGTGTGTACGAACGTGCGTATCAACTCATGGCGATGCCGGCGACCGCGATCGGCCAGGTCCTTGACGAAGTGCTCTTTCCAGCGATGGCCCAGGTCCAGTCCGACACCGCGCGCCTCGCGCGCGCCTACCGCCGGTGCATCGCTGGTATCGCACTCCTCACGCTTCCACTGAGCACGGTGGTAATGATCCTCGCGCCGGAGATCGTCGATCTCCTGCTCGGGTCTCAATGGACCATGGCCGTTGGCCCGCTTCGTGTTCTCGCCCTCGGCACGATGCTGAGAACCAGCTATAAAATCAGTGATTCGCTGGCCCGCGCGCTCGGCGCCGTCTACAAGCGGGCTTGGCGACAATGGGTTTACGCAGCGCTCGCGGTCGGAGGTGGCATTATCGGACAACGGTGGGGAATTGTCGGAGTGGCGGCTGGAGTGCTCGTCGCGCTTCTCACCAACTACATCCTGATGGCGCAGCTCAGCCTTCGGCTGATCGACATGCCGTGGGGCGAGTTCCTCGCGGCGCATGGCGCCGGGATTCGCACGTCAGCGTTCCTCGCACCACTGGTCTGGCTCGTGGCGCACGCCAGCCGCGTAATCCTCGATCTGCCATCCGTGCTGACACTCACCCTGTCCCTGGGCGCAGCAGGGATCGGCTGTGTTCTGCTGTATGCCATTAGTCCGGCCCTTCTGCTTGGCGAGGACAGTCAGTGGCTCCTCGACCGACTCAGGCGGGTGGTGTCCAATCGGCTGCGACGATTTCGTCGCGTGCCCCACCCTGCCTGACACGCGCGTGCCCGACCGCCGCGCACTGCCCCTGACAATCAGCACGCCTGGCCGCGGGCTGGCGCGAGCGGCGGTTGTGTGGTCCGTGGCATCCCGCGTGCGCGCGCTAGGGGGAGCGATGGTCCTCGCGGGCCTCATTGCAGTCGCGGGTTGCGACGCGTCGCCGGCGGTGGCCCGCGGTCGTGCGGCTCCCGTCGCGACGGCGTCCCCAGAAGCCGGCCCCCGGGTAATGTTCCCGATTCGCCCGGTCGAAAGCGACCACATCGCGGCCGCACTCCGGTTTTTCGCGGAACGGCGCCCGGATCACGATGTGCGGGAGGCAAAGCTGTACCGCTTCTCGATCGACTCCACGGCCGGACGCTATATCCTGCTGGCGCCGATGAGCGGGTCAGACAGTCGGGATATGCGGTCGTGGGGCCTCTCGTTCAGTACGATCGTGAGCGGAGACCCGCCGGAGATCTCGCGCCCCTTTGGCTTCGGCGGGCTCGAGTTCATCGATGTGCAGGCTGTACGCGATATCGATCGCGACGGGGCGGCGGACGTCGTATTCTGCGCGGGGTACGAGGGCCAGGATGAGCCCAGCCTCCCGCGGGCGCTTGGCTATCGAGGAGGGGCGTGGTACGAAATCTCCCTCCCTGCCGCGACGGATCGTCGGCTTGTCCGCGGAATCGCGTGCGATGCGGCGAACCGGAAAGCGGACACTTTATCCAGTCCTGAGCGCGTTCCTCCGCGTGACCTCCCCGGCGCCCCGCTCCGGCGATGATAGCGAGGACGATGACCCATTCGGGATCGGGATCCGCGTCCGGCATCGCCGCTACGACCGCGTTGGATCGCCTGACGACCGTCACGCTCTGGCTGCTGGCGGCGCTGTATCCACTGCACTCATCGGCGATCGGGGTCAACCTCAGCGTTGGTGACGGAATTGTCGGCGCGGTCCTCGTTGGACTCGCTTTCCGCTTCGCGACGGAGGAGGTCGTGTTTCCGCGATACGGCCTGCACACCCTGGCGGTGTTCTCGACCATCGTGGTGTCCGTCGGGCTCAACTCCCTGGTGCCGCATGTCTATTACTCGATCTCGGACGCGGTCATCGAGACGGTGAAGTTCGTCGCTGTCGCGGCCTGGATGGTTGTCATCTTTCGCATGCTGGTGAGGGATTTTGCGCGGCGGTACCTCCAGTTTGCCACCGTCTCGGTCGTCGTGGCGGTCGGCTGGTCGGTGTGGACCGTGTATGACAACCTGATCGTGGGCGTCCAGAGACCCAGCGGCCCGTTCGAGAACCCGAACAT
The DNA here is from genome assembly GCA_031412375.1 of Gemmatimonadaceae bacterium. GTDB lineage: Bacteria > Gemmatimonadota > Gemmatimonadetes > Gemmatimonadales > Gemmatimonadaceae > JANPKQ01. The sequence goes on from JANOCW010000263.1 coordinate 22,975, forward strand.
CTACGCCAACTATCTGGTGTTCAACGCGTTTCTCGCCCTCGGCGCAAACGCGCTGCTCGAGGAAACCGGCACACGCTCGCTCATGCCGTGGCTCCGGCGGTACCGTTTGCTCATGCTGTCCGGCGTCTCCGCCGTTCTCGTCCTCGGCCTGCTGTCAACCGGGTCTCGCGGTGGGCTACTCGCCTTCGCCGCCGGCAACGTCGCCGCGGTTCGCTGCTGGATCCCCAGACGGTTGACGCCGAAAGCGGCGATCGCCGCCGTGCTTGGAACGCTGGTCTGCGCCGCGGCTGTGTACTGGTTTCTCCAGAACCATCCTTACATCCTCACGCGAATGGAGCGTACCGGCTCGCAGGACCACAACGTCATTGAGCGCATCGATCTCTGGAGAGCGGCACGTGAGGCGTTCTATCAGCAACCCCTGTTCGGCATCGGGTACGGTCAGTTCCCGCACTATGCCGATTACAGCCATGGGCTCGAGCCCAAAGTATCCCACCAGACGTATCTCTCGGCGGCGGCAGAGCTGGGAGTCCTCGGCGTCGCGGCCTGCGCATGGCTCGTCGGCGCGATTCTGAAAGACAGCTGGCTGCTCGGTTTCACGCGTGGTGGCCGGGTTTCCACGGCGCTCTTCGGATTCATGGTGGCGGTATGCATGCAGGCCGCGCTCGCGAACGTCGACCAGTTCCGGACCGTGTGGATCGCGTTCGGGATGATCGCCGCTCTCGGTGTGTCGCTCGCACATCCTGGCGGGACTCGTGGTGCTGTATCTCCAGTCTCGTTCCTTGCTCACTCGCGGCTACGGCAGCGTGTACATTCCTGACAGGATTGTGACGTGTCGATTCTGGTGACTCCCATCTCTCCCGGCAACGTGACACCGTTTCGGCAGGGCCCGGCACGGACCCTCCTGTCGGCGTTCAACGAGGCGGGCGTCAGCTACTGCCATTGGAAGAGCAACCAGCATTTGCTGGATGGGCTCTCCGGAGCGACCGACCTCGACATACTGGTCGATCGCGATCACCGAGAGCGCGCGCAGCGACTCCTCGCCGACTGCGGGTTCAAGCGATTCGCGCCTACCATCGGAATGGGGTATCCGGCTATCGAGGATTACATCGGGCTGGACCTTTCCGCCGGTCGACTCATTCACTGCCACCTCCATTACCGCCTGGTTGCGGGAGAGGCGCACCTCAAGGGCCATCGCGTTCCCTGGGAACACGCAGTCCTGGGCACCCGGATATGGAACGACGAGGCGGGCGCGTTCACGACCTGCCCAGAGCTGGAAATGTTGATCCTTCTCGTTCGGTACGGCACGAAGTTGCGGCTCCGGGACCGATTGTTCGAATGGACCGGTCGGCGATATGTCCGCGGAGGCCTGGCCGAGGAATACGCGTGGCTCCGCGCCCGTCTCGATGTCTCTCGAAGCATCGAGCTTTGCCGTGAGCTTCTGGGACCTGAATCCTGCGCGTCGTATGCCGCGATGCTCGACGGCGATGTGACGTTCGCGAAGATCGTACGATTCCGGGACGCCTCCAGCGAGGAGCTCAAGCACTACCGGACATATGGATCGATCGGCGGCCGATTGATCCGATGGATGCGAGAGGGCGCCTGGATCGCTGCCGGAGTGAATCGTCGATGGCTTCGCAGCGCGCATCCACTTCGGCGAACGGTTCCCGCCGGCGGCATCGTCATCGCGTTCATCGGGCCTGATGGGTCCGGGAAGTCAACCGTGACGAAGGCGGTGGCGTCGATGCTCATGACGAAGCTCGATGTGGTGATGTTGTACTTCGGGAGCGGCGACGGGCCAAGTTCGCTACTGAGGCTTCCACTGCGCTGGATGCGACTGCTGATCGAGCGGCCGGGGAGCGCTCAACGTCTCGGCGCGGACGTCAGCAGTGCGACGGGATCATCATCGTCGACCAGGGCGCTGGTGCGCGATATTGGCCGGCTGGTGTGGGCCATCGCATTATCCCGCGAGAAGCGAACGACCCTCCAGGTCGCGGCGCGCGCGCGGAATCGGGGAATGGTCGTCATCACGGATCGCTTTCCCCAGACGCAGTTCATGGGGTTCAACGACGGGCCGCTGCTCGCGCGCTATGCTGGCCATCCCAGCGCGCTAATGCGGAGGATCGCGCGATGGGAAGCGGAGCCCTATCATCGCGCCAGCCGACAGGCGCCGGACCTCGTGCTCAAGCTCCACACCCGAGTGGAAACGGCGCTCGCGCGAAAACCCGATACCGGCCGGGCGGAGGTCGAGCGTCGGCTCGATGCACTACGACAGCTGCGCTTTCCAGCCACCACGCGTGTCGTGGACATCGACGCCAATCTGCCTCTGGAAAACGTCGTGCGCCAGGCGAGTCAGGCCGTGTGGATGGCACTCTGATCGCGGAGCACAGTTCACCCGGACTGCTGCTCGAGTTCGTGGGCGTTCCGGGGGTCGGGAAGTCGACCGTATCGCACGCGGTCGCGGACATCCTCCGTGCTGCAGGCATTCCCTGCAGCGAACCGACGTATGAGATCGATCATGGTCGGTCGTCGTCTGAACGCACGAAGCGCAAGCTGAAGCTTGCCGGGTTCGGCACCATCCGCCGCAGCGAGCGCGTCGCTCCGTGGCTGGGAGCGATCGGTGCGTCCGGCCAAGGCAGCCTGTCAGAAGCGGCGAAGGCAACCCTCAACTGGTGTTATCTCATCGAGACTGCGCGACGTGCCGCGCTCCTGCCCGGCGTCCACGTCTTCGATCAGGGACTATGCCAGGCGTGGTGGAGTCTCGAGTACGGCGCGCTCACGCCTCGGGGTCTGCCACACGAGCTCGCACGAAAGCTTTTCCTGCCGCCCGAAGGCTTTACGGTCGTGGTGGCATTGAGGGCCAGCGTTGCCGCGGCACTCGAACGCCTCGGCGGGCGCACAGGGGGAGCGAGCCGGGTCGATCGCGACCTCCGGATTGCCCGCTCGCCCGACCCGGCCGTGCACGCGGCTTCCGTATTCGAGGAGCTTGTCGAGGCGGTCACCGGGATCAGCGCAGCCGGGAGCCTCCGCTTGATCTCGGTCGACAACGAGCGGTCCGACGACATCGCCGCAACAGCGCTGACAATCGCCGCACTGATCGAGGAAGAGTACCGCTCGAGGGCAGGCTCGCCGTCGATTCGGCGCGGTGCGCCGGTCCGATCGGGTTACCCCGCCAGCGCATAGGGTCGCCGACGGCGAAGGCTCGTCCGCACTCCAATGAGCCCGGGCCCGTGAGCTGCGGGGGCACGATGACGTCGGGACGAGCTATCGCAGAACAGCCAGCACCGTAACCGTCACGATGCTGGCTGGTCTACATTTGCAAACGCTCGGGGCGCAGTCAGAGTGGAGTCGACGCAGCAGGCCGGCTCCGACCCATCTCTGGCGACCTAGTGGCAGAGCTCCCTGCCCGTGTCGCGGAACGTACCACCGGGGATCGGCACGAACTCCCAGGAGTATGCATCCGGCTCGAGCGTGAACTTGACGACACCATAAGTCTTGCTGGGATCCTGCATCTCGCTGTTCCACCACTTGGTCACTGGCAGGCCAATGCTCTTGCCGCCCATTCCGACGAGGAACTGCCGGATTCCGCGAACCGGGTCCGCAATGCCAGCCGGGGTATTCTTGGCATAGCGCTCGTAGTAATGCGTATGCGCGCCGAGGATGATCTCAACGCCTGCGTCGTACAGCGGGGTCCACAGGTCCATCTGGCTTGGGCGGGTTCCGCCCCCTGTATTATAGAAGCGCGGGGTGTGCCACATGGCCATCGTGCACTGAGTCGGGTTCGCGGCGAGATCGGCTCGCAGCCACAGGTTCTGCGGCGACCCGGTGCGGTAGTTGATGTTGTCGTTCAGGACAATGATGTGCCAAGCCCCAAGATCGTAGCTGTAGTAACCCTTGCTCGGGTCGCCTGCCGCCGCGCCGAAGTAATCGAAGTAGGCGGCAGCGCCGGGAACGACGTATTCGCGATTGCCCACCACGGGCTTCGTTCGAGACTTGATCTCCGGAACGCCCCACGTGGGAGCATAGCAGTTCGCGTAGTCGGTGGCGGTGCCGTCGGGGTACGCATTGTCCCCGACGACCGCGACAACGGCGCCCGGGTCCACTGCAATGATGTCGCTGGCGAGCACGGCTGTCATGTCGTCGTGCAGCTTGTAGCTGCTACAGTGGGCGATGTCACCGGCCGCGATAAGCGTCGCAGGTTCGAGCAGACTCGACGCGATCGAGAGACCAACCGACGTCGGGGCCTCATCGCCCGCCGTGCGAAACTCCGAATTGCAGGCAGCCAGAACAGCGAGAATTCCGATTGGTCGTACCGCTCGGCCTACGGTGAAGTGAAAGCTCATCTTGTTCTCCATGAAGGCCGTAATCGACGGATTGCGCGACATAGGACTGAAAGGGGGTTCGAGCACCGCTGAACGGGCGGCCCGACTGTTGGCGAAACAGCAAGCTCCATGACGGCGACGTCGCCATCGATGCAGATGCGTTGCTGCGTTCCATTTCCGATGCCAGATGCGGTGTCGCCCGGAGCCAGTGCATGCCGCGTGCTCGGAAAGGAACCGAAACGATCGTGGCATAAGACGTTACAAGTCAAAGGATTGCAGCGTTTGGCGGTGCGCCCCACTCGAACGCATGGCCGTCTGTGTTGTTGTCGCACCACACTTCGTGTCACCAATGCACCATCGTATGATGGCGCGCTCGATTTGCTCCCCAAGAGCTGAGGGTGGACTTTCCGCCAGTCATGGCATGCATTGTCCGGATGACGCGCGGGCCCGATCTGTCGGCCAACTCGATTCGTCCTCGCCGGGGGTCGGTATTCCGCGCTTTCGAGTCAACTCCGTCCCTGAGAAACCCGTCAACCGTGAGAGGCCTGAATTGAACAAGCGGATGGCCGCCCGCCGTTCAGCAACGCGCCTCCTTGGAGCTCTCGTCGTCGTGGCGTGCGCTCCGGGAGATGCCGACAATCTCGAGGATGAAGGGCCGGCATCCCGATTGACTGGATCCCTGGAGCGCGCCTCTGGGCTCCCACCTGTAACGGACTCAGTGATTCTCGCGCCCGTCGAGGCCACGAGGGATGGCTCCGCTGACGCCGCGAACGCAAACGTGCTCACTATTCCTCCTGGCGCCAGGCCGGAGGTGCCAGACGTCGCGGCGATTGTTCACGGACCCCCTGAGGGGAGCAGCCAGACGGCGGGGATACTCCTGGCAGCGGGCGATATTGCAACGTGCAGTTCGCCAGGCGACGAGGCGACAGCGTCGCTCCTGGATGCGAACGCCGGATTCATCGCGGCGCTCGGCGACCTTACCTACGCGGATGGCAGCACCCGCGAGTTCGCCGAGTGCTTCCACCCATCGTGGGGGCGCCATAAAAGCCGAATGTATCCGACCCCCGGCAACCATGAGTATCATCAGCGGGGCGCCTCCCCTTATTTCGCCTACTTCGGCGTCCGGGCGGGGCGGCCCGGCGAGGGTTACTACAGCTACAACATAGGGGCCTGGCACATCATCGTGCTGAACAGCTACTCGAGCACGAGCACGACGTCGCCCCAAATGGGGTGGCTACGTCGTGACCTTGCCGCGAACCGAACGAAGTGCACGCTGGCATACTTTCATCGCCCGCGCTTCAGCTCTGGTCGCCACCGTTCCTCGACATCTGCCCAGCGATTCTGGCAGGCCCTCTATGATGCGGGTGCGGATGTGATCCTGTCCGCCCACGATCACCATTACGAGCGCTTTGCCCCCCAGACTCCGACCGGCGTGCTCGACAACGAGCGCGGGATCCAGCAGTGGGTCGTCGGAACCGGAGGCGCGGGCTTCTCGGAGCTCGGCGCGGTCGAGCCGAACAGCGAGGTCCGCAACAACACGACGCATGGGCTGCTGAAGCTCACCCTGAAACCCACGAGCTACGACTGGGAGTTCGTCCCGATCGCAGGGGGTACGTTCACCGACGCTGGTACTCGCACCTGTCGTTAGGAGGGAGCGAGGGCGCCCGATGTGCATGAGCGCGCTGCCGTTCGGCGGGCCGTAGCAGCAATCGCCGCCGTGGCATCGATGACATCGCCGCGTTCGAAATAGCGCGGGTCCTCATCGTCCCACTTCCACATTCCCAGCGCGCACGCGTAGGGTTCGGAGGCCAGGACAACGCCGAACGTGCGTAGTTGCTCACCGGAGAAGGGCTGCCCGTCATTCCCCTCCAGCACCTGCAGGCTCAACACAAGTCCGTATCCGAGAGCTTTCGCCGCGGCAACCTCCTGATCACGCCATGCCGTGACCTCGCCCTTCCGTGGGCGATACTGTGCGAGCGCAAAATCGAGCGAGCCTCGCGACGTTTGGCCCCGCAGAATACGCAGTGCCGTTGGAGGTGAGCCAACGCCTGTCGGAAGCGTTGGCCAGAGCTCCCGGCTGTAAGACGCCGCGGCCACGACGTCCGCATACGAGACGGGCCTGCCGTCCCAGTTTGTAGGGTCGTGCGGCTCGTCGAAAAGGAGATGACCGAGCAGCGTTCCGTCGGCAACGTATGGGGCGAGGTCGAGACCGCGGTAGCGGTCGATTTCGCGCTTCCATCCATCGAGACTGAACGAGCCGTCTGCATTCTCGAACCGCGACGATCCGCGAGCCAGGCGAAGCACGATGCGCGCACCGGTTGCGCGCGCGGTCTCGAGGGTCGCGATTGCGACAGCCCGGGAGTTCGCGCCCCTGATCGTGAACGAGAAGGACCCTCGTCCGAGCAGTGAATCCGGAAGATGCCATGGCCCGAAGGTCAGAGTGGCGTGTCGCGTCGTTCCGAGCGCTGTGCGGGTTGCTTTCGCGGGCGCGATGACGGGAGGAGGAGCCGCCGCGCGGGTGCTCTCCGCAGCGGCGTCGGCCTCGGTTTCCCGGTGCAGGCAGGAAGTAGCGACTTGCGGGAAACTCGCGACCGCGAGTATCGCGAACCAACGATCGAGTCGAAGCATGTCGTTCCTCCCCTGCGATGCATGCGCTGCAATCCTTTCGAGGGCGCCGTGAGTGGCGCTTCAACCGCCCGTCGCTTCAGGTACGCCTCTGGTAGCAACACGGCAACCCGGCACTCATTCATACTCGATGGGAGCATGCCGGCCTGCAACCCCGATCTGATCAGGCGCAGCACTCCGCTGCAGCGCGGGGTTGTTCTCCCCGGGCGACGCTCCTAGGTTTGGGCGTCTCGAACAGGGTTCCCTCACAAACCTCGCACTGCTCCGGGGCAAACCACGTGTCGAAGCGATCGGCTGCTGAACGGTCTTTTGCATACCTCGGCGGCGTGTCGGAGGGGCAGATCGTTCTCCGAAGTCTCGTGCGCGGTGGCTGGCGCCCCACCGTCATTCTCGCCCTTCGCGATGATGTCCTGAAGGGAGCAGCCGGTGGAATTCCCTGGCCCAACGATGATTGGGATGGGATCCCACTGGTGAAGGTCGGCTCGTTTCAATCGCAGGAAGCGTGGCGTGCGCTCGGCGCCGCCGGGGCGGACGGCGCGCTGTGCGTCGGCATCTCGGAGGTTCTGCGAGAGCCGTTTCTCAGCGCGTTTCCACTTGGCGTCTACGGATTCCACGGGAGCCTGCTCCCGTCACTCGCCGGCCCGGCCCCTGTCAATTGGGCCATCATCAACGGGCTCACGGAGACGGGCACGACATTACTTCGCTATACCAAAGACATTGATGGGGGCACGGTCGTCGGTCAGTCGTCTCGGCCTATCGCCGCCCGGGAAACGCCAGCGACCTTGTACCAGAAGCTTGCCGAAGCATCTGCGGTGCTGTGGTCGGAGCATTGGCCACAAATTGCGCGCGGCGAGATTCCACAGCGGCCACTTGGCCGGCTCGACCTGAATTTCCGCAGGCGTCCCGAAGATGGACTCATCAGGTGGGCCGACCATTCAGCCGTGAGTCTCGATCGCTGGGTGCGCGGGCTGTCACGCCCGTATCCCGGGGCCTATTTCTGGTATGCGGGACGCCGGGTCTGGGTTCACACCGCTGAACCGATTGGTTCCCCAACCGCATCGCCGCACGCCACGCTCGAATCCGCGAACGACGATTCCATGACGGTATCATTTGCGGACGGACGCATTCGCCTGGGGGACCTGCGACTCGACGGAGATGCGGATCTGCCGGACCATGTTCGCGTGGGAATCAGCGCCTCCGCGGGGCAGACAATGCCCTCGCTGCATCGCGGGAAGCGCGTCCTGGTGGTTGCGGCCCATCCGGACGACGAAGTGCTCGGCGTCGGTGGAACGCTCATTCGTCATTTCAAGGCGGGCGATGAGGTTCGCGTCCTCATCGTCTGTTCGGCGAAGTCAATCCGTTATGCGGAAGGCGAGCACCAACAGCCGGCGGACTCGCAGCGAGCAGCGTATTACCTCGGCGCACGCGCGATGGGGATGGGCTTCCCGGATCAACGACTCGATGCGGGGAGCAACCTCGAGCTGATCCAGGCCATCGAGAAAGAGATGAGCGCGTTTCAGCCCAGCGTCGTTTATGCGCACCACTGGGGCGACGTGAACGCCGATCACGTGAAGATCGCTGAAGCAGTCGATGTCGCGACGCGACCCTATTCGGCGCCCTATCTCGAGCGGCTATATGCGTTCCACACACCGTCGAGCAGTGAATGGACCGCGAGCCGGCGCGACCGACCTTTCGTGCCGAACGCGTTCTCCGACATTTCCGGAGAACTGGAGCGGAAGCTGGACGCCATGCGGTGTTATCGAAGCGAGCTACGACCATACCCGCACCCTCGTTCTCTTCGTGCCTTGCGGGAACTCGCAGGCGTGTGGGGTAGCGTCGCCAACTTTCAAGCGGCCGAGCCGTTGCTGTTACTGCGGGCGAGAGAATAGCGGCTGCCGGGACATTGGGCCATTGGCCTGCATCGACCATGAGTGTGTGGGACTGCCTGATGAGGAGGGAGACCTTCTCCTTTGTGACGCCACGCACAGTTGCCCCCGAGCGTGCCGAACACGGGTAGACTTCGGTCAGTTAGATCCCACTACTTTGCAGCGTCGCACTCCTTTATAGCTGCGATCGCCATAGGACAAAACTGGACTCGGCCGCGCGGAACCACGGGATAAGCGGGTGTTCAATCGAATCCGACGCGCAGCTACATCCCGAGTTGATTTAGTCGTTGCGATCCATGATTGTGCGCCGTCTCTTGGATAGAGATTCATCTGCAAGGAGACAATCATGAACCGAACTCTTTCGACCCGCCCAATGCCATGGCGGATCGCTGCTCTCGCGGTCGTGGCTGCGTGCACAGCTGGCACTGCGCTCGAGGACGGCGAGGAAAACCCGCTCCCGGTGCGCCCGGTCGCTTCGGTTGAAGTGACGCCGGCCACAACGACCCTGACTCAGATCGGGGCGGCCGTCCAGCTCAATGCGACCGTTCGAGATGATGCTGGTGCCGTCGTTTCTGGACGTTCCGTTGCATGGAACAGCTCGAACGCCGCCGTCGCAAGCGTGAGCGCGAGCGGCCTCGTGACGGCGTCCGCGGCAGGTAGTGCGACGTTGTCCGGAACCGTCGACGCGCGCGTCGGTAGTGCGGCTGTGATCGTCACGATCGCACCTCGCCCCGTGGCGTCCGTCACGCTCACGCCCAATAGCGGCACGTTGACTCAGATTGGTGCCACCCTCCAGCTGGGCGCGACGGTACGCGACGATGCCGGGGCCGTGGTCACCGGACGGACGATCGCCTGGAGCAGCTCGAACAGTGCGATTGTAACCGTGAACAGTAGCGGACTCGTGACCGCGGCCGCCGCCGGAACCGCGACCATTTCAGGGACGGTCGACTCGAAGGTCGGCACCGCGGCAATCACGGTGACCATCGCACCGCGTCCGATCGCGTCGGTCGAAGTCACTCCACCTACCGCTACTCTGACACAGCTGGGAGCGACCGTTCAACTCAGCGCGACGGTGCGCGATGATGCCGGGGCCGTCGTCACGGGCCGCACGATTACCTGGAGCAGCTCCAACACGGCCGTTGCGACGGTCAGTACGGGGGGCATGGTGACCGCCGTGGCGGCGGGGACTGCAACGGTATCGGCCATGGTGGACACGAAATCCGGGAATGCGAGCATTGCAGTGAGCCTCGCGACAGGGGGCACCTCGGCAATTCTGCTCGCCGTGGGTGATATCGCCTCCTGCAGCAAGACGGGCGATGAAGCCACGGGCAAGATGGTCGACGACATGCCCGGTTGGCCGATTGCCGGGCTCGGCGACAACGTCTATCCAGATGGGACCGCCGCGGAATTCACCAACTGCTATGAACCGTCGTGGGGCCGGCACAAGAACCGCACCCGGCCATCACCGGGAAACCACGATTACCACCAGACCAATGCCGGGCCCTACTACGACTACTTTGGCGCCCAGGCGGGCACGAAGGGGGTCGGATACTACAGCTACAGCGTCGGCAGCTGGCACATCATCTCGCTGAACAGCGAAGTCTCCATGTCCGCGACTTCGCCGCAAGGTGTCTGGCTCAGGGCGGACCTGGCGGCGAATCCAGCAAAATGCACGCTGGCCTACTGGCACCGCCCGCGCTGGAGCTCGGGTTCCCACGGTACATCGACGACGCCGAAGGCGCTGTGGGATGCGTTGTACACAGCGGGTGCCGACGTCGTGCTGGTCGGTCACGACCACCACTACGAACGCTTTGCGCCCCAGGACATTGCAGGCGCTCTCGATGTGAACAGGGGAATGCGCCAATTCGTAGTCGGAACGGGTGGGGCAGGCTTCTCATCCGTCGGAACGGCCGAGCCGAACAGCGAGGTGCGGATCGCGAACACCTTCGGCATTCTGAAGCTCACGCTGAAAGACGAGGGATACGATTGGCAGTTCCTTCCCGTTCCCGGTAGCACGGGGACAGATTCGGGCAGCGGGGTCTGCCACTAGAACGGTCCCGGTAAATCCTTCAAGAGTGAAAGGCCTCAGCCGTCGAAGTCGACGGCTGAGGCTTTTCTGCTTTGGGGTTGCTGACGGAGGGCTGACATACGTGCGCGCGATGGATTGGGATCCTGCGCCGGGAACATCGAGGCGCCTGCGGAATTCCATCAGGAACGCATGTCGCTCCGCCAGGCGGCCGCGACCCCCGCTGCCTGGGAGGTTGGTGCGCGGCACGGGGTTTCTGGAACTCGTGACGGTCGCCCCTCTAGATTGAACGCAGCTCTGGATCCACAGGCTGGGACCATCAGAACCAGCCCTGAGGCCGGGCCTCTGTCATTCACAATCCCGCAAAGCATGTCTGTCATTCACATCCGTGCCGGAACCGTGGCGATTCCCTTCCTGGTCCTTGCCGCGAGCGCCGCGGCCCAGCCTCCGGCGGCGCCTCTGCGCTACCCCTCCACGCGCCCCTCCGACCAGGTCGACACCTACCACGGCACCGTCGTTCCCGATCCATACCGATGGCTCGAGGACACCGACGCCCCCGAGACCCGAACCTGGATCGACGCCCAGAACGCCCTGACTTTCGGCTATCTCGCCACGCTTTCGAGTCGCGCCGCGATCCGCGAGCGCCTCGAACGAGTCTGGAACTACCCGAAGTTCTCAGCGCCCGTGAAGGCGAAGAGCCAATACTTCACGCTCGAGAACACCGGCCTCCAGAACCAGCCCGTCCTCTACGTGCGCGACGGCCTGATCGGGAAGCCGCGCGTGTTGCTCGACATGAACTCCGGCGGCGGTGACGGGACGATCGCGCTCACGACGTTCGAGCCCTCGCCAAACGCGAACTACCTCGCGTACGGAGTCTCCTCCGGCGGGTCGGACTGGCAGGAGTTCCGCGTGCGCGACGTCCGCACCGCGCGCGACATGTCCGACACGCTCAAGTGGGTGAAGTTCTCGACCGTCGCATGGACGCACGACAACAAGGGCTTCTTCTACTCGCGGTACGACGCGCCGACCGCCGCCACCGCGATGCTCGCGGTCAACCGCAACCAGAAGCTCTACTATCACCGACTCGGCACGCCGCAATCTGCCGACGAGCTGATCTACTCGCGCGCCGATGAACCCGACTGGGGATTCGACGCCGAGGTCAGCGATGATGGCTACTTCGCGATCATCCATGTATGGGAAGGGACGGATCCGAAGAACCGCGTGTACTTCATCGATCTCGACGCCCCGACTCGTCCGCGGATCACGGCGCCGGTCGTGAAGCTGATCGATGAGGCCGACGCCGAGTATCGCTTCGTGCAGAACGAAGGGCAGACATTCATCATGCGGACCGACCTCGAGGCACCCCGTGGGCGGTTGATCGGCGTCAACATCACCTCGCCGCGACGAGAGAACTGGCGGGCGATAGTGAAGGAATCACCGACGGCGACTCTGGTGGACGCCGAGGCGGTGAGCGACCGCCTCGCCGTGACGTACCTCGAGAACGCGCTCTCCCAGGTCCGCCTCTTTTCGCTCCGCGGCACGCCGCGCGGAAACGTCGACCTGCCCGGGCTCGGAACGGTCACCGAGGTGACGGGGCACGAGCTCGACGATGAGTTCTTCTACAGCTTCTCATCGTACCTCACCCCCCCGACGATCTACCGGTACGACCTCAAGAAGAACCGGCAGGCGGTCTTTCAGCAACCGGCGCTGCCGATGGACGTGAGCGGCTTCGAGACGAAACAGGTCACGGTGAAGAGCAAGGATGGGACGGCGGTGCCGATGTTCATC
>JANOCW010000264.1:0-10480 GCA_031412375.1 Gemmatimonadaceae bacterium
CGTCCGCTCGACGGTGAGCGCTGACGTCTCGAATGGGTAACAGGAGCAAACCATCCGCGCCCGAGCGGCATCTTACAAGGGACAGCGCACCGCACCACGGATCGTTTCCCCTGCTACGAGACTCACGATGAGCGCGACATCGGCTGCACGCGCATACACTCGCTCCACCGCTGGAGATGTGCACATGGTTCAGGTCAACGAGAACGCCATGAGAAGCGGAGCCCACGAGCTCGCGCCGGCGTCCCTCCGTCCCACGATCTACCGGCCATCCGGGCCGTCAGCAACGCGTGTGTCGAGCGCCATTGGCATCGTTCGGCCGGCCGTCACCGAAGAGATCGGTAACGGCCGCGCCGGTACGGAAGGCGGCACCATGCCGAACGCAGCCTCCGACGGCGTGCGGCCGCTTCGGCGAGGCTGAACGGCAGCAACCGCCGCATGATTCGGTGGGCGAAGTCGGCAGCAAACGCAATCCGGGGTGGACTGCGGAGGGGCTCGGCATGGGGGAAGAGCACACGCTACGCGCTGACCGCAGCTACGCTAACCGCTCACCGCTGAACTGCGCTCTCACCGAGCCGTCGCGCGCGATTGGCTGGAGCGTCGTTCGCTTCGGGATGGCGACGACGATGCAGGTGCCTGTGGAGTTCGCCCGCACCCACACCGGTTGGGTCCCTACGGCCCGCAGCGGCGAGCGGTCAGCGCTTCAGCGGTGAGCGCACAGCGCGTGCGGTTGACCCCGCACCTTGGCTCTGCCACCCGCCCCGCCGTCAACCCCGGCCCAACGCCTATGGTGTAAGCACCAATCGGTGCGCCGAGTTCGAGCTCACTGAGCTCGGCGTGTAAAGCAGCGGGAAGTACTGATTGCTTGCCCAGAACGGGAGCAGGTTCCCGTAGAACGGACTTCCTGGCTGCCCCGACTGCCCCGGCGTGCTCGTCGCCACGGACTTGTCCCAGTCCCCCACATCGATGATCTCGCGGTACGTCGCACCATTCGCGGCGACCGTCGTGCCACCACCGCCGCGCTCGACTGTCGGAAGGTCGAACGCCGCGACGAACGGATGACGGAACGGGCGCGCATTGCTGCGACCCCAGCGCCACTGCCGCCAATCCTTCCCCTGTTCGCGCGTCAGCGTCTCGATCGCGCGCGCGAGTCCGGCAGCGACCGCGGAGTCGCGCTTCGCCTTCGGCAACGCGGCATCCGCGGCACTCGACCCCGCGGCACCCGCCTCACGCCACGCCATGTAGACTGCGGCCGGCGCACTCTCCCGCCGCAGGACGGCATCCCACCCCGCGACCATCACGCGCGCGCGTTCGACCGCCGCCGGCTTTCCCTTCCAATCGCGGAACAGCGCGAGATCCTTGGCGGCCTGCGCCGAGAATTCGTCGTGCTGCATTTTCTGGAAGTCGGCGACGGAAAAGGGCGCGCCGGCGGACAGCATGTCCGTCACCCGCAGCATCCGCCACGACGGCGCCGTGCTCTTGAACATCACCGGCGGCTCGTAGCCAGGCGGATGAATGTTGTTGTTCGCCGTCGCAATGAAGCCACGCGCGGGATTCAGCTCCTGCGGCAGGTCCTTCCGGAAGCCGATCCACTCGTAGTCTCCCGTTCCGGGCACCGGCAGTCGGCCGACCCACCCGCTGCGCCGTGGTGACAACGCCGATGCCTGCCACGAGATGTTTCCCTCGACATCCCCGCAGATCATGTTCTCCGAGGGTGCCTTCCAGTAGAGCACCGCCGCGAGGAAATCGCGACAGTTCGCCGCCTGATTGACGCGCAGGGCACCGAGATAGGGAGCGGTGCCGGGCTCGTGCAGCGCCGACCGAAGCGCATACGCACGGCGCCGTGCCGAATCCACGTGAAAGATGGGTCCATGTCGGCTGAACCGGAGCGTGATGACCTGCGGCGCTTCGCCCTTCACGCGAATCGTGTCGCGCACGATGCGCAGCGGCTCCCATCGACCCTTGTACCGCATCTGATCGAGGTTCGCCGGGTTCAGCTCCTCGACGAACACGTCCTGCTGATCGGTTCCGACGATCGTGAGTCCCCACGCGATCCGGCCGTTGTGCCCGATGGCCACGCCGGGAATCGCCGGCTCGCCAGCGCCGATGACATTCCAGCCCGGCGCGGTGAGGTGCACGAGATAGCGCAGCGCAGGCACCGCGACTTCCCGATGCGGATCGTTCGCGACAATCGGACGCCCCGTTTTCGAGAGACGCCCGGCGATCACCCAGTTGTTGCTGCCCTTGTCCGGAATGTCACTCTGGCGGATCATCGTCGCCGTATCGCTGAACAGCCCACGATACTCCTCGAGAATGGACGGCCGAGGCATGGCGCCACCGGCTCCCGTGCTCTCGAGCACCGCCGCATCGATCATCGCGACATCGAGCCCCTTCGGAATCGTCAGCGCATCCCACGGATCGGGAGCGCGCCGACGGTTTGCGTCGATCACGCCGTAGCGCGCGACATCCTGGGCGAGCCGCAGCTCGGCCGCTGCATCACCGAACGTGATCTCACGCAGCAGCGGCGTTTCCGCCGTCCACCGATCCGGACGGATGCCGGTGAGCTGGAACTCCACCGGGAGCTCGTTCTCGCCCTGCGCGATGAACGCATTCACTCCGGCGGCGAACGCCGTCATGATGCGCTTCCCCTCGGCGTGATAGCTCGTCCATTCGACCTCATCGATCGGGGCGCGGCGGCGCAACAATCGCGCGATTCGATCGCGCTCCACGGCGAGGGGACCGAGCACCTCAGCGAGCCTGCCTTCCTTCGCGCGACGCCACATCTCCATTTGCCACAGCCGGTCCTGCGCTGCCACGAATCCCTGGGCGAAGAACAGGTCGTCGGTGTTGTCGGCGTAGATGTGCGCGATCCCCCACTTGTCGCGCACCACCGTGACCTGGCGCTTCAGTCCGACCACCTTGAGATCGCCCTCGATGAGTGGCAGCGTACGCTGAGCCAGCGTCTGCAGCCGCGCCGCAGCCGGCGTCGGCGTTGGAAGCTGCGCGGTGACGCTCGTGGCGAGGGAGACGAGTGCCGCCACTGAGACAGCCATCCGAACGGTGAGGCGAAGACTACGATCCATCATCCTGCTTCTCCTGAGTGGTCGCGCTGCATATGCTAGGAATCCAATGGGAAACGCACCGATGACAGACGATCGAGATCGTCCGGGTGAACATTTGGCGTCGAGCCGGGTTCGGCGACCGGCGCACCGTCGCCCATGTCCCCGCCTCGCCTCCACCATCCTTCTCGCCACCCTCGGCTGCAGCGATGCGCCGAGCGGGCCGGCAGACCCGCTATTTGTCCGATACGTTGCCATCGGCAACAGCATTACGGCAGGCTTTCAGGCGGGCGGCATCAGCGATGCGACCCAGCGAGCGAGCTTCCCGGCGCTCATCGCGAGGCAGGCGGGAGCCCGCTATGAGTATGCTTCGCTGGGTGCCGGCTGCCCCCGCCCGCTCACGAGTCTCGCCGACGCCTTCTCGGGCGGGTTCGACGGAGCATGCACCGTCACCGGGTCGCCGGGTCGGAAGCAACTGAACAACGTCGCCGTCCCGGGTGCAGACTCGTTCGATCCCACTGCTCCGACTCCCGATGGCCGCCAGTTGACGGCGCTGATCCTGGACGGGCGAAGCCAGGTAGACAAGGCGCTGGAGCAAACTCCGACTCTGGTCACCGTCTGGATCGGCAACAACGACGTCCTCGACGCCGCGATCGAAGGCCAGCTGAGCGCTGAGCGACCGACTGACAGGCTGGTGTTCGCGGCCAACTACGCCCGGATGGTGAACCAGCTCACGGCCGGCGGGGTCGAGAAGGGAATTCTCGTCGGCGTGGCCGACGTCACGCGGATCCCCCTGCTCATACCTGCTCCGGCGCTCCTGAATCCAACGCTCCGTTTCGCCCTCGACATCGCCGCCGGGAAGCCGGTCGCGGTCGATGCCGGCTGCGCGGGCTCCTCTGCCCTCGTCTCACTCGCCATCGTCACCGCGATCGCGACCGGCGTCCACCCACCGACGATCGCCTGCGGACCAACCGCCGATCCGGCCACCGGGACGCGATTCGTCCTCGATGCCGCTGAACAATCCGCGATCAATCGGGCTGTCACGGAATACAACACCTACATTTCCGCGAAAGCGGACTCAGTCGGGTTCGCTTACCTCGATCCCAATCCGATCCTTGCCGCCGCGCGTGCCCGAGGCGAAATCCCCGTGACGCCCAACCTTGCCGACCCGGCGCAGCCCTTCGGCCCCCTCTTCTCCCTCGACGGCGTGCACCCCTCGAATGCCGGCCACATCCTGATCGCCAATGCGCTGATCGATGTCATCGCTGCCGAGTTCGGCGTTCGACTCCGGCACGTGCCGCGCTGATCGTCAGGTTGCTGGAGTGACGGCAGGTCAACGGCTTCCTCATGAGGAGCATGAAGGGTCCATGAAGGGCCATGAAGAAGGGCAACGGCTTGTGTTGGCATCGCGCGTCGGGGGGCGTGAGCGCGAGACGGGGTGGGCTCAGAAGGTCCCGACGGCTGCCGCAAGAGGCGCTGGTCCCGCAACCCGCGCGCGCACCAACCCTGCCGCCGAGATGCCAACCAGTGCAGTTGCCTCCTTCATGAACCTTCTTTTCAGTCCTTCATGCTCTTCATGAGGAAGCTGTTGACCCTGAGTGGCCTTGCTCGACCTACGGCACTCGCCCCGATTCGATCGGTACGCCTGGCGCGACCGTCCCGAACCGTACCTCCGCCGTGTATCCGTCCACGCTGAACATCGTCTCGAGCATCCGCGCGGCACTTTCGTTGGCCTTCGCGACGATCCCCATGTCCGCTGCCGATTGGTGCAACTGGCGCCGGACCGCGCCGTAGATCGCATCCCGGTCAGCAGGCTGGAATGGGTTCCAGAGCCCTCGCTGCTCGTCGTAGGTCCGTAGCTCGACGATGTCGACGGCAAGAACCTTGGCCTCGGGGAGCGTGATCGTGATGCGGCGCTGGCCCGAGTCGATCTTCACCTCCGAGCCCTGCTCCAGGTCGATGCCCGCGAGGATCTTGCCCGTCACGACGATCAGCGCCTGCTTCGTCGACCCATAGCGCGTGTTGCGATAGGTCACCACATCGCGGACCGTCATCTCCGAGGAGACGAGCTTCGCCACGGCGCGCACCTGCTCGACGACGACTTCCTGGGAGAGGGTGGTCTTTCCGGCCACACCGCTGATCAGCGCCCGCGCATCACCGACCATGCGTACGACCGTGATCAGCGCCAGCATCGCCACGACCACGACGAATGCGATGACCAGCCGTCGCGGCATCGCCGCGAGCCACCCCGAGGCGGGGCGCGCTGGAGGTCGAAGCGGCTGATTCTGGTCCGTATCCATGGTCACCCTTTCGCGAAGATGCGCTCGCCGTCGAATCGCCCGTTCTCGATGAAGATGTCACCGGTTCGGTAGCCCGCGGTCACACTGCCGGCGAGGAACACTCCCGGCACGTTCGTCTCCAGCGTCGCGGGATCGTGGCTGGGACGGCCCGTCGCCTCATCGATCTCGAGCCCGACCCGGCGAAAGAGGTCGGTGTCCGGCCGATAGCCGATCAGGGCGAACACCCTGTGCGCGCGGATCGACTCCCGCTCGCCGTTGCCGCGGTGGACGATGACGGCCTGGGAGGTGATCTCCTCGACGACCGCGCCAAGCCGGGCGGAGATCTCACCCGCCGCGATCCGGTTCTCGAGATCGGGGCGAACCCAGTATTTCACGCTCGGCGGGAAGGTCGTGCCGCGGTAGACGAGCGTCACTCGCGAACCGGCCCGGTAGAGCAGCAGTGATGCTTCCGCAGCCGAGTTCTTTCCGCCGATCACCACGACGTCGAGGCCCACGTGGCGATGCGCCTCGTCAAAGTAATGGCTGACGTGCGGCAGCTTCTCCCCCGGCACGCCGAGGGAACGGGGATTGTCATAGTACCCCGTCGCCAGAACGAGTCGGTCGCAGCTGAGCTGCCCGGGCCCCTCGAGCCCGTCGACATCGCAGACGATCCGTTCCCCGCTTCGCCTCGCCGCAATGAGACGCGTGTAGGTCCGCACCCTCAGTGACTCCGCGCGAACGACGCCGCGGTAGTACATGAGGGCTTCCTCGCGGGTGGGCTTGCCGCCGAGGCAGACGAGCGGATGACCCCCGATCTCGAGCAGCTCCGGCGTCGTGAAGAAGCCCATCTGGACGGGATACCGCACGATGGAGTTCACGATCGCGCCGGCATCGATGACGAGCGGATTTCCAGCGCGTCGTCGCGCCGAGATCGCGCAGGCGAGGCCGATGGGCCCGCCGCCGACGATGATCGTGCTTTCCTGGTCCATCATGTCCCTCTTGATCGCGCGCATCGTCACAGGCCGAAGGTGGCCGGGGCTGGCCGGTCGCCCCCGGACCGGTCCGGGGAGCGGGTCTCAAGTAATTGACCTGCAAGCCGTTATGCCAGCGCACAGCGAAATGTGACCGCGCGGCCCATTCAACGGGGCCGGGAGGGGGCAAAAATGCGATGAGCGGCTGCCGATTCTGCTGGCGCCATGCCAGTGTGCCTGTGACGCAGGTAGTAGAAATGTCCGCAAATAAGCCCGATAATATGCCCGCAACGAAAGGTTCGTATATAAATCAGTCAGCACTATCGGTGTCGGTCGTGGCGAGCTCGACTACTGGATCGTCTAATGTACGGACTACCTGACCGCTTCTTGATTGCGGTTGTCGCCCCTCTGGAGGTTGCAATGCTGCGTTCGATTCTCAAGTCAAGCCTCATGGCCGCCTGCGCAGTGGCACTCGTTGGGTGCAGCGATGGGACCCCCCTGTCGCCTGACCCGATCGAGGAGCCGACGGTGGTCTTCACGGCAAGTGTCCTGGCAACGGTGGATGGCACCGTCAACGATGCCAACACGCGGATCGTGGTCGGCCTCGCCGACCTCACCTACGCCGCCCAGCTCCAGGCGAACCTCGATGAGCTCAACCGTCTCCTCGCCGCACGCGATCTCGCGCGCGCGGAGCTGACCCTTGCCCGTACGCGCGTGATGATCGAACGGACCGACGTTTCGCAGGAGGTCCTCGATTTCGCGCACGATCTCTCGGCAGTCGAGCTCATTCTCGACCAGGCCGAGGCGCTGCTCGATCGCGCTGCTGGTCGCATATAACGGAAGAGACATGAATCCCGACCCGATGTTGTTCCCGGTGCTCATTCCCTCGAAGGAGATGCCCCCCATGTTCAGCCCAGTCCGCCGGCGCGGTCTCCGCTCGCCGGGCAACGCGTCCTTCCTTGCGATCGTCAGCGCGCTTGCGCTCGTCGCTTCGATGTCCGCTCCGCTGGCGGCGCAGACTGCCGCAAGCGATGTCATGTATGCCTGCTACGTGCCGATGACCGGTACCGTGTACCGGATCAAGGCACCTGGTACGCCTGCCGAGTGCACCCGGCCGAGGAGCATCAACGGGATCGGTGACGATGAAGATCGCCGCCGCCGCCAGGAGCACGTCCAGTTCGCGTTCAACGCAACTGGTGCGACGGGCGCGACAGGCGCGACCGGTGCGATGGGCCCGGTCGGCCCCGCCGGCCCGCAGGGTGAAGTCGGCCCGATGGGTCCTGCAGGCGCAGTTGGCGCCGCAGGCGCGCAGGGTGATGTTGGCCCGATGGGTCCTCAGGGACCACAGGGTGCGACCGGCGCGGCTGGTCCGCAGGGCATCGCCGGCCCGATGGGTCCGAATGGCGCCCAGGGACAGATGGGACCGCAGGGTGCCATGGGTCCGCAGGGACCACAGGGCGATCCAGGCGTGTCGCAATACCAGATGCTCGAGAAGCGCGTCAGCGTCAACACGAGCTCGATGACGACGTTCACGATGGATTGCCCAGTCGGACTCAAGCCGTTCGGCGGCGGTTTCTATGCGCTCGACGGTGCGAGCAGCTCGACCACGGTCATACGGTCGGCGCCCACGGCAACCAGTTGGGCTGTAACGCTGAGGAACACCAGCGGTTCGGCCGCGAACAGCTTCCAGATCTACGTGACCTGCGGGAAGGTGTTGTAACCGCGACGGCCACACAATGACAAAGCCCCTGCATGCGAAAGCATGCAGGGGCTCGTTGCATCCGGTCTATATAACCACGACGAAAGTGCGGTCGTTACGCGGCCAGCAGACCGGACGGTCTCCACGACCGTGCGTTGCCATTCTCGGCGAACATGCACTCGTACCTGGCCGGGGGAAAGCCGCTGACCCCGATCTGGAGTGTGTCGCCGGCCTCGGCCCGCACGCGCTGACTGATCGCCGTGATGGCTTCGGAGAATGATTCACTGTGAACGAACCCCGCCTCACGGACGGTGTCGGTCTTCACGATCGCAAACTGATAACGAGGCATGCTGCCCTCCTCGGTAGTGAGAACCCCCGCCCCGCGAGTCCTCGGACGCGAGGTGAACACGCAGGAGACGCGAGGTGTTCCTGATCCTTCCTACCCCAGCGACGACGGAAGGAGCCTGTCGCAACCTCAGGTACGCACTCAGCGCCGCTGGATCTTCGACAGCAGTCGCAGCATCTCGAGATAGAGCCAGACGAGCGTGACGAGCAGGCCGAACGCGCCGTACCATTCCATGTGGCCGGGTGCACGTGCCGCCACTCCGCGCTCGATGAAATCGAAGTCGAGAACGAGATTCAGCGCTGCCACGCCGACCACGATGAGGCTGAACCCGATGCCGAGCATCCCGCTCTCGTGCACCATCGGGATGCGAACCCCGAACATCGAGAGCACCAGCGACAGGACGTAGAACAGCGCGATCCCGCCCGTCGCTGCAGCCACGCCGAATCGGAACTTGTCCGTCACCTTGATGATTCCCGTGCGGTATACAGTCAGCATCGCCAGGAACACCATCAGCGTGAGACCGACGGCCTGAATCGGCAAGCCCGCCCACCGCTGTTCGTATCGCGCCGAGATTGCACCCAGGAGCAGGCCCTCGAACACCGCGTACAGCGGCGCCGTGATCGGCGCGAGGCGCGGCTTGAAGATCGTCACCAGCGCGATGATGAATCCCCCGATCCCGCCAACCAGAATCGCCGGTGTCAGGATGCCGACGTTCCCGCTCATGTACTCGTGCCAGGTGAATGCCGCCGAGAACGTCGCGAGCAGCACCAGCACGAACGACTTCGTCGTCGTTCCCCGGATGGTCATGGCCCCTTCCGCGGTCGCGGCAGGGTTGCGCTGGAAGTACTCGTCCTTCAGCGCCGGATTCGATGTGCGCATGCAACCTCAGTGAGTGAGTGAACGTTCTGTTATATAACCACCAGCGCTTCCGCGGCCCACTTCCCGGGCATCCGAACTCCTTACCAGCCGCCAAATGCACCCTTCCTCCATCCGCGCCCTCGTCACCGGGGGTAGCAGCGGCATCGGCCGCGCCACAGCCGAGCTTCTCATCCAGCGCGGCGGTCGCGTCGTCATCTCGGCGCGCAACGAGGCCGCCCTGCGCACGACTGCATCCAGGATCGGGGCAATCCCCGTCGCCGGCAATGTCGGCAACGAGGACGACGCCCGGCGCATCGTCGCGACGACGATCGCCGAGCTCGGCGACTTCAACGTGCTGATCAACAACGCAGGCTTCGGCGTCTTTGCGCCGCTGGTCGAGACCACTGCCGACATGATGCGCCGCGTCTGGGAGACAAACGTTCTCGGCGCACTGCTCGTTGCGCGCGAATCGGCGCGCCACTTCGTCCTGCAGGGCGGGGGCAACATCGTCAACATTGCGTCGACCGCCGGATCCCGTGGCTTTGCCGGCGGTTCGGCGTATAGCTCGAGCAAGTTCGCGCTCACCGGGCTCACCGAGTGCTGGCGCGCGGAGCTGCGGCCGAAGAACGTCCGGGTGATGCAGGTGAACCCGAGCGAGGTGCTCACCGAATTCGCCGCCACCGCGGGGCGGCCGGGAAGCCACCCCGACAATCCGACCAAGCTGCACGCCGATGACATCGCGCACACGATCGCGAGCATGCTCGAGATGGATGATCGCGGCTTCGTCACCGACGCAACGGTCTGGGCCACCAACCCCCGCGACGACGCGCGCTGAACGCTGCGCGAGTCGATGCGAAGTCCCCGCATCGATGGTTCCGGAAATGATACGGCCCGGGATCGTGAGATCCCGGGCCGCTTCCCGCTCCGACGCTCGCGTCCGGGCGCGGGAGATGTTCCGATCAGTTCGGGGGCGCCGGCGGCGGTGGCGCTGGAGCGGACGGCGCCGGAGTGTTGATGTCGATGTCGGTGCGGTCACCGTTACCAGCGCCCATCCCGAACACGAAGTACGCGACGATCGCGAGCAGAAGCAGTACCACGATCGCCCAGACCCAGCTCGAGCTGCCGCGATCAGTGCCTGGAGTATTGGAGATTTGAACGTCCGCCATGTGTCCCCCGAAGTGGATGTTGAACGACCAGCCACGGCACCAACGGTGATATCACCGCCGCCGCAACGGCCTCGGCACCCGCATATTGCGGGCTGCATGCCGCCG
>JANOCW010000265.1:0-3291 GCA_031412375.1 Gemmatimonadaceae bacterium
TGACGCCACGAGTCTATGTTGCGGAGGCCCTGGCCCGGGATCTCCCCGCCGAGGAGCTCGCGGCCGTGATCGCGCATGAGGGCGCGCACATCGCGCGTCGCGACCCACTGCGGCTGGGCGTCCTCCGTGCCCTGGCGTGCACCCTGTTCTGGATTCCCGCACTTCGGCGTCTCGCCGACGACATGAGCGATCAGGCAGAGCTCGCGGCGGACGATGTCGCCGCCGGCGACCGGCCTCTCGTGCTCGCCTCGGCCATCCTGAACGTCGCCCACTGGTCGAGTGGTCGAACGGCCGCAAGCACGGCCGTCGGTTTCCTGCGCGACGATCTACTTGAGTGCCGCGTTCGCCGACTGACGGGAGAAAACATTCATGCCCGCTCGCACGTCACGCGGCGCTCGCTGCTCGGCGCTGCCGCGGCGCTGGTGGTGGTGTGGACATCAGGCGTGATCATGGCACATCCACTGCCCGCGCATGCGGATGAACCGCACGCCCGTCACTGCGAGCACCGTCACGAGGCGGCGCTCGCTCATCTGTTCTGCATGGGTTCTCCCTTTGCTCCCTCGACCGGGGAGTGCCCGCACACGACAGACTGAACGTCGCGATGCCTCAGCGCCGGCTGCCGCGACCTGAGGCGTGGAACACGAGCGTCGCCCAGTGCGTGTCCCAATCCGCACCGGAGCCGGAATCGGATTCGGCAAGATGAATCGTCCGGAGGTTCCAGAGCCCCGCACGAGTGATGACCACGCGGACGTTGCCCTCCGCATCCGTGACGTGGTGTTCGGCCGGTTGCGGGTTGGCTGCCCGTGCGCTGGCGGGGGTGGACCGGGCCGGCGTGGTCGTCCGGGATCCTCGCCACTCGACGGCGTCCGCATGGATCCGGATGCCAGCCAGTGGCTGGCCACGATAGCGGAGGCGAGCACGAAGGGTATCCCCGACGGCGAGCGTGGCGGGGTCCTGCTCCGGCACGAACTCGAGCGGATGATTGGCAGTGCGCGAGAAGGCGCGCGGTCCATCACGCCCCACCTCGACGATGGTCTTGGCGTACTTGGCATACCGCCGCGTAACGCTGTCGCGGCCCCGGAGGAGCCCTTCCCGATCCACCCGGGCGAGCGCGTCCGGCGCACCCTCGAGCTCGAGATACCGGCGGAAGCCGGCGGCTGATTCGCGCACCGAGCGCGGATGCAGCCGCACGGCGATCACGTGCTGCCCGGGCGTCGCAGGGCGATGTCGGAGACGGAGCGACTTTCCAGTGATCGAGAGGTCGACGATACGATCGACCGTCGACGCTCCGATGAGGCGGGCATCGGCGACCCGATCGATCGTCACCGCCGACTCACTCGTCGGAAAGCGGCTGCTCGTTTGCCCGCGAATGTCGATGTGCGCGCCTGCCCGGTTGTCGAATGCATTGGGCACGAGCCAGAAATCATGTGCCTCGGCGAGCGCCGCCATGGCGAGCACTGCGACGACCGCAATGACGACTGGCCCGCCGCGACCGACTCGGCGACGTGCAGTAGTGCGCGATGTACTCGGCAATGCACTTTCCTCGGTTGGGGATTGACGAATATGCTGTCTTGGCGCGACGTCGCGCTCGCAGTATATTTTACCCTGTTTAAAGCCAGCGGGTAGTGGGCCTGTCCGCTGGGCAGGAAGCCTTCTCATCTGAAACGACTGTCTCATGCCCTTCATGCGCGGCAAGTGGTCCCTCTCCAACATGGACGGCGATTCGCGCCCGCGACATCACTCCACAACGAGGCGTCGGTCAGCCTCCTTCGCTCGTGCGCTGTGCGCTGCGAGCGCGCTTCTGCTCCTCGCCCCGGGCCTGGCTCTCGCGCACCTCGGGCTGAGCCGGTCGACTCCCGGCAAGGGGGCGCATCTCTCCACCGCGCCACGCGAGCTCCGGCTGACATTCACCGAACCCGTGGAGATCGCCGTCGTCCGACTCCGGCTACTTGGGCCGGCTGGAGCGGAGGTACCCATTTCTGCAGTGCGGCAGGCGGGCGATTCCGCCCGGGTGCTGATCGCGGATGTCACCGGATCGCTCGAGGCAGGGCCGCACACGATCGAATGGCAGGTCATCGGGAAGGATGGTCACCCCGTGCGCGGGACAATCGCCTTCGTGATCGCGCCCGGCGCAACCGGACTCGGTCCGCTGCCGGGTGACGTGCCCGCGGCAGGCGACCCCGCTGCATCTGCGACGGCGCCGGCTGGCGATGACACGCTATCTGCCCACCACGATCCGACGTCGTTGCCAATGGGAGACGGCTTCGATGCGGCATCCGCGGGCTATGTCATCGTTCGGTGGCTTCAGTTCACCGCCCTGCTGGCGGCGATCGGTGCCGTGGTATTCTCGTTCGCCGTCCTCGGTCGGCTTCGCCGCACGGAAACGCAGGGCGACATCATACCGGCGATGCGGAGCAGGGCGGCGGCTGTCGGATTCTGGGCATCCGTCAGCCTTCTGGGGGTGGTGTTCCTCCGTCTCTACGCCCAGTCCCTGGCGATGCACGGCCCGGGAGAAGCACTCAGCGGAACGTTCATCGCGACGATGCTGATGAACACCGTCTGGGGATGGGGCTGGATGCTTCAGGTGAGCGCGGCAATGCTCGCGATCACTGCGTTCGCCCTGGCGCGCCGGCGACGCTCCATGGGGTGGCCACTGGCTGCGGTGGCGTGCCTGGCACTGGCCGCGACGCCCGCACTGTCGGGCCATGCAGCAGCGACCCCCGGGCTCACCGGACTCGCCATCGCATCTGACACGCTCCACGTGATCGGTGCTGCCGGATGGCTCGGCAGTCTCCTTCTCCTGCTCGCGGTGGGAATCCCGGTTGCGATGCGCCTGGACGAAGGATCACGCGGCCCTGCGGTCGCCCGGCTCGTCAACGCGTTCTCGCCGACTGCCTTGATGTTCGCCGGGCTCGCCGGCCTGACGGGTGTCTTCGCCGCCTGGCTGCACATCGGGGTGAGCTCGGCGCTGTGGGAGAGCGACTACGGACAAATGCTGCTCAGGAAGCTCGTCGTGCTCTCCGTCGTGCTGGCGACGGGGGCGTACAACTGGCTCAAGGTGAAACCGACGCTCGGTAATGACATCGGGGCCCGGCGGATCGGCCGATCCGCGGCAGTGGAGCTCGCGGTCGGAGTCGTTGTCCTGATCATCACGGCGGTGCTCGTCGCGACACCGCCGCCGAGGGAAATGCGCGATCAGCCCGTGGGCGGCTTGATGCTTCGCGAAGACCAGTGAATCGCCGAGATGCGCCAGCCTGACGCGGTTCGAGTCAGGACCATCAGTTCGGCGCC
>JANOCW010000266.1:0-5785 GCA_031412375.1 Gemmatimonadaceae bacterium
AAGCGTTCATCGCCGCTCGAACGCACGAGTTTCACGAAGTCGAGGCAGCGGTGGCGCCATACACGCCGGAACGCGCCGAGGCGATCACCGGAGTTCCAGCGGTCCTCATCCGCCGCGCAGCCGAGACGTACGCCCGCGGTCCACGCTCGGCGACGCTGTGGGCGATGGGGCTCACCCAGCATCGCACCGGGACGGACATCGTCGCCGCACTGCTCAATCTCATTCTCGCCACGGGAATGATCGGGCGATGGGGCGCGGCGATGATCCCGATTCGCGGCCAGAACAACGTGCAGGGCGCGAGCGACGTGGGCGCCATCCCGATGTTCTACACCGATTACCAGCCGGTCGGCGATCCGAACGTCCGCCGGGTGTTCGCGAACGCGTGGGGAGTGCCCGAGGAGCGCCTGTCCCTGACGCCAGGCCTGAAAGTGACGCAGATCGTCCAGGAGACGAGCCCGGTCCGCGGCATGTACATCATGGGGGAGAACCCGATCATCTCGGACCCCGATGTCTCGCACGCCGAGCACTGGTTCCGGGAGCTGGAGTTTCTCGCCGTCCACGATCTCTTCCTGACGGAAACCGCCCGCTATGCGGATGTCATCCTTCCGGGCGCGTCGTTCGCCGAGAAGACGGGCACGTTCGTGAATACCGAGCGGCGGATACAGCTGTCGAAGAAAGCCGTCGAGCCGCCGGGCGACGCTCGTGGTGACCTCGAGATCGTGCGCGAGTTGTCCGAGCGATGCGGGCTGCCGTCCCCGTTCGCGTCGGCGGCCGAGGCGTTCGATGAGATCGCGACCGTCACCCCTTCCTGGCGAGGGATCTCCCACGCGCGACTGGATGGCACCGGCGGCCTGCAGTATCCCGTACCGACCGCCGACCATCCGGGCACGGCATTCCTGTTCGACAAGGACTTCCCGACACCGGACGGAAGGGGGCGCTTCGTCGGAGTCGAATTCCTTCCCCCCGCCGAGCTACCGGACGCGGATTTCCCATTCCTGCTGAACACCGGCCGACAGATGTACCACTGGCATACCGGCACAATGACCCGGCGATCGACGGCACTCGACTCGCGCGAGCCCACACCGACCGTCGAACTCAGCCTCGCCGACGCAGAGGAGATGGGCGTGAACGACGGCGACGAAGTCATTGTGACGTCACGCCGCGGGCAGCTCAGAATCTCCGTGCGACTCTCGCCGAGAGTGGCACGGAAGCAGGTTTTCATCCCGATGCATTATCGAGAGGCAGCGGTGAACCTCCTCACGAATCCCGCGCTCGACCCCTATGCCGGAATTCCCGAGTTCAAGGTGTGCGCGGTACGAGTGGACAGAGTCGAGTCCGCCAGTCCACCTTTCGCGCTCGCGTTTCCAAGGGAGTCGATGTGAAAGCGCTGGTGAAAGAGCGGGCAGGCCCGGGTTTCACGCTGAAGGACGTTCCCGAGCCCCGGATGCGGGATGACGAGGTCCTGATCCGCGTGCGAAGGGCTGGAGTGTGTGGCACCGATGTCCACATCTACGAATGGGATGACTGGGCGAAGGGGCGTGTGAAGCCGCCGATCACCGTCGGCCACGAATTCGCCGGCGATGTCGCCCAGGTCGGGAAGCTGGTAACGGATGTGAGGGTCGGGGACCGAGTCACGGCCGAGGGCCATATCGTCGATGGTCGCTGCCTCCTCTGCCGAACGGGCAACGCCCACGTCTGTCCCTTCACCCGCATCATCGGAGTCGATCGCGACGGCTGCTTCGCGGAGTACATATCAATGCCGGCGACCAACGTCTGGCATCTGGACGATGACATCTCGTTCGACATCGGCGGCATCCACGATCCAATGGGGAATGCGTTTCACACGGCACTGACCGCGGACATCCCCGGGGCGACCGTGCTGATCACCGGGTGCGGTCCGATCGGCATCTTCGCCGTTGGCATCTGCCGGGCGGCGGGCGCGTCGAGAATCATCGCATCCGATGTGAACCCGCGACGGCTCGAGCTCGCGCGGATGATGGGTGCGCACGACGTGGTCAAGCCGGATGAAGCCGAGACCGCTGTTCGGCGGCACACTGACGGCCTCGGTGTCGATGTCGCGCTCGAGATGTCGGGAGTGCCGGCGGCGATTCATCAGGCACTCGCGCTCGTTCGGGTCGGAGGCCGAGTCCAGATGCTGGGCATTCCGGCAAAGCCGATGGAGCTCAACCTCGCCACGGAAGTCATCTTCAAGGGCCTGACGATCTATGGCGTCGTCGGGAGGCGCATGTACGACACGTGGCACCAGATGACCCGCTTCCTGCGGTCGGGGAAGTTCGATCCCACGCCCGTGATCACTCACCGCTTCCCGCTCTCCGAGTTCGACGAGGCGATCCGCGCCATCAAGTCGGGAGAAGCGGGCAAGGTCATTTTCGAGATCGCCTAGCAGACATGGCTGCATCCACCTTCACGACCTCGCTGCAGGCCTCGCTCGACCAGCTCAAGGCCGATCGCGTGTACAAGCGCCTCAACTATCTGGACTCGCCGCAGGCGGCGCGCGTGCAGATGGAGGGGCGAGGCGAAGTGCTGATCCTGTCGTCGAACAATTACCTCGGGCTGAGCAACGAGCCGGAGGTCGTGCGCGCCGGCATCGAGGGACTCGAGCGGTTCGGCGCGGGCACGGGGAGTGTTCGCTTCATCTGCGGAACGTTCACCGTCCACCGTGAACTCGAGCGGGCGCTCGCACGATTCGTCGGGACGGAGGCGTCGCTGAGCTACGTTTCCGCGTGGAACGCCAATGAAGGACTGACCGGTACGATTGCCGAGGAGGGCGATCTCGTGCTGTCCGACGCGCTCAATCACGCGTCGATCATCGACTCGATGCGTCTGGCAAAGGCAACGACGAGGTGCTCGACGGGCGTGTACAAGCACTCAGACATGGATGACCTGCGCGCGAAGCTCGAGGCGGGACGGGGCGCGCGGCGAAGGATCGTCTGGACCGATGGCGTGTTCTCGATGGAGGGGAGCATCGCGAAGCTTCCGGAGATTCTCGAGATCGCGCGGGAGTATGATGCGATTGTCGTCATGGACGACTCGCACGCCACGGGAGTGCTGGGCGAAACGGGTCGGGGGACGGCCGAGCATTTCGGGGTGGTCGGCGACGTCGACATCATTACATCCACGCTCGGCAAGGCACTCGGTGGTGCGGCCGGCGGGTTCGTCGCGGGGTCGGCAGCGCTGTGCGATTACCTGACGCAGCGGTCCCGGCCGCAGCTCTTCTCGAATGCCCTGCCCCCGACGGTGGCGGCCAGCGCGATGGCGTCAGTGGAGTTCGTCGAGCGCCATCCGGAGCGCGTGCGAACGCTGCAGGAGAACTCGCGGTATTTCCGGGCGGCGATCACCGAGGCCGGGTTCTCCCCACTGGCGGGCGAAACGCCGATCGTTCCGATCATCGTCGGGGAGACTTCGGCGGCGATCCAGGTCAGCGACTTGATGCTCGACGAGGGAATCTTCGTCACGGGCTTTGGATTTCCGGTGGTGCCGCAGGGCCAGGCGCGAGTCCGCTGTCAGCTATCCGCGGCACACACCAGAGGCGATCTCGATCAGGCGGTCGAGGCGTTCAAGAAGGTCGGGCGAAAGGTCGGCATCATCCGCTGAGCGCGCGAGCGGAAGGCGGAGCGATCAGCCGTCAGGGATCAGCCGTCAGGGATCAGCCGTCAGGGATCAGCCGTCAGGGATCAGCCGTCAGGACAAGTGCGCCCGACGGGGTGCTGTGCAGGCCGGCAGCCTAGACCACTTCGGCCGAATCGAGCCGGCAATGGACGCGAATGATGAGCCGTCGCCAGCTCGCGACGTCCTCGCCGCCGAGCTTCTCGACTTCGGCGGCGCAGCGTCCCCCGGCCAACATCCACGGGGCGAGCCAGGCGGCGATCGTCGGCGACAGGTGGCCGGCGACGTCGCCGCCTGGGGCGTGCACCCAGACTGCGGGCTCGTCGGTGCCAGGCGGATCGGGAACCAGTATAAGGTAGTCGCCGAGCCTGAGCCGGCTGACGACCTGGTTTCTGCGGCCGAAGACGGTTCCCTGAACGGCGGTGGTGAACCGCTCCGAGTGTGGCGGGGGGAGGCTCATGCGGGAGAACCCGGCAGGCGGTCGCGTGACCACCCCTGCGCCCGCCTCGTCTGTGACATGACGCCTTGCGCTCCTCCCGCACTCCCTATCTCGAGGTTGGTCATATGCGGTCGTTTCGAAGCCCAGTACTGGGCCTCGCCCTCCTTTCCGCGCTGCCGACGATCGGCTCCGCCCAGGCAGGCCGGCTGTTCAAGGATTCATGGTTCTGGGGCGCCAAGACCGGCGTCATGTCGTACTCGACGAAGGCGGTCGAGAACGCCGTTGCTCCGCTGTTCGGCGGCGAATGGCTGATCACGCGCACACGTGGTGCCCTTTACGTGTCGTACGATCAGACGTTCTTCAACAACGACGCAGCCGTCGATGACGCGTTGAGCACGGGCGGCCAGCGGCTCGTCGCGATTGACGACATGCGTCGCGTGACCTTCGCCGCGCTGGCCTTTCCGCGTCAGTGGCTGGGGTTCCGTCCGTATGGCGGTGTGGGCATGGCCCTGAACTTCATTCAGGAAGCCATCCCCCGCGGCACATTCCAGAGCGCGGCGCAGCAGAACGACATCATTGCCACTGTCGAGGATCGGCGGACGCGTGCATCGGTGCTGCTCATGGCCGGCCTTCAAGCTCAGTACTCCCGGTGGTCCGTGTTCGGCCAGGGAACAATGATGCCGGCGCATGCGACGTTCCTGCTCGACGGCCGGTCGACGTACTTCCTCGAGGGCGGGATTCGGTACAACATCGGATCCTCGATCGAGCGAATCCGCTAACCAGCACGGTGAAGCAAGGCACAGAACGGCGCGGGGTTATTCCCGCGC
The DNA here is from genome assembly GCA_031412375.1 of Gemmatimonadaceae bacterium. Taxonomy (GTDB): domain Bacteria; phylum Gemmatimonadota; class Gemmatimonadetes; order Gemmatimonadales; family Gemmatimonadaceae; genus JANPKQ01. The sequence continues at coordinate 4,894 of JANOCW010000266.1, forward strand.
CGTTTCGTCATCCCGGGCAAGTGGTTTTGGCGCGGCAACAGGCGTCCCGACGATCTCGCGCGGTGCCTTGGAGACGAATCGACTGCCGGTGATGAACCAGCGGAGCGGCCAGTCCGCCGCCCTGGTGATGCCGATTCGCGGCGATACGGCGACGTCGGTGTCGGGCACGGCCTCCCCGGAGCGGATCCGCAGGGGGAGCCGGTCGAGCCACAAGCCATTCAGCGTTCCGTCGATGCCGAGGGCAGCGCACAGCTTCCCGGGCCCATTGGTGAGATCGCGATCCGCACGGACCGCGGGCCGGCGCTGGCGGATGAGGGGTAGGCCGGCCACCGGCTCGACGGCGCGGATCAGCACTGCGCTCGGGAGGCCCGCCGCCCGGGTCACTGCGTTGAAGCACCAGTGCATTCCATATATGAAGTACACGTATGCCGTCCCGGGCGGGCCGTAGAGCGCCCGGGTTCGTGCGGTCTCTCCGACGACCGCGTGACAGGCGGCGTCGTGCTCACCGAGGTACGCCTCGGTCTCCACGATCCGCCCGCCTGCGACGCCGTCGTTCGTTCGGCACTCCAGGATCGCGCCGAGCATCTCACGCGCGACGACCTCCGTTTCCCGATCATAGAACGAGAGCGGCAGTGCAACCGAACCCCGAGCGCGCCCCGCGGAGCGCGCGCCCGGCATCACCCTTCAGTATCGCGCGTCGATGTCTTCTTCGCGCGCGGACGTTTCGACTTGGCTGCCGCGGATGCTGCGGCAGCGGGTGCGGTGCGGGTCGATGTCTTCGTGGCCGTCTTCTTCGCAGCGCGACCGGTTCCCGCACGCGGGCGAGTGCCACGCTTCGCCGCGGGTCTCGACGGAAGCGGATCCTCCCCATCGTCCGACCCGGCATCGCTCG
>JANOCW010000267.1:0-5084 GCA_031412375.1 Gemmatimonadaceae bacterium
CGCGAGGCAACTCGTCGCCGGCACGGCGCGAATCCTCCCGAGTCAGGGACTCTGGGTGGAGATGCCTGACTACGCGTCGCTCGGTGCGGGCCGTGCGGCTCCCGGCGGAGAGAGTCAGCCGCCGAGGCCCCCGAGTCGCGATTAACGGCGGGCAGCAACATCTGAAAGCGAGCTACTGGATGAGCATGTAGTATCAGCGAACGAGACGGCTCCGCATTCAGGGCCGCCGGGTGGCGCTGGCTGGCGTCGTCCAAGTGCCGGACCCGAACCCGTGCGCTACCTTCACTTCCGGGTTCGCGAGGGCGCGTCGACGGCGATCGCACGATCGCGTGCACTCCAACGGTTTGGGGAGAAGACAGGTGTAGATGACGGCAGTCGATTCGATAGGCGAGGACGACGGAGTCTTCGTTGGCGAGACCGAGATGGCCAGGCGATGTCGCGACTTCGACTGGGCAGCGTCTCCGCTCGGACCTGTCGCGCAGTGGCCGGATGAGCTCCGTACCGCTGTACGCTTGATGCTCATCGCGCCGGTCCCCACCAGTCTCTGGTGCGGTGCCGCGTGCACCCTGATGTACAACGACGCCTATCGCGCCGTACTGGGGGCGAAGCATCCCGACGCCCTTGGCCGATCTGGTGCCGAGGTCTGGGCCGAGCTGTGGTCACAGCTCGAACCGCAGCTCAGGCAAGTGCAGGAACAAGGCGCGTCGGCCCATGTAGACGAAGCGCGACTCACGGGGAAGAGGGCGGCGGACGGCCGTGATGAAGACGCCTGGTTCACCTTCTCGTTCAGCCCGGTGGCGGACGATCGGGGAGCGTGTCTCGCCGTGTACGGTGTGGCCGTCGACATCACTGGTTTGGTAAGTGCGAGAGATGCGCTCGCGAGCGAGCGCGCACGCCTGTTCGAGGCATTCCAGCGTGTGCCCTCGTTCGTGAGTGTCGTCACCGGAGCGGACCATGTGTTCGAGTACGCCAATGAGGCGTACTATCAGCTGGTAGGCCGTCGCGACATCATCGGGCGACCTGTCTGGGATGCGATTCCCGATGCACGCGGTCAGGGCTTTGAGGCGCTCCTCGATAGTGTGCGGGATACCGGCGTTCCGGTCGTCGGTCGCGAGGCGCCCGTCCGGCTGGTGCGAACACCAGGCGCAGCCGAGGAACTGCGGTACGTCGACTTCGTGTATCAGGCGCTGACGAACGCTGACGGCTCGCGCTGGGCAGTCATGTCCGTCGGCACCGATGTCACCGACCACGTCGAAGGCCGCCGTGCAATGGAGCGACTGCTTGCCGAGAGCGAGCAGGCCCGCGAAGACCTCGCACACCTGAACGCGCAGCTCCAGGACCAGCAGGTGGAGCTCGAGATCACGAATGAGCAACTGCAGGAGAATGCCGTGGAGCTCGAGCTGCAGTCAGACGAGCTGCAGGCGACTGCCGCCCAGCTCGAGGAGCGGACGGAGGAAGCCGAGGAACAGCGTGAGGCGGCAGACGCGGAGCGCGCCCGGGCGGAGGGCATTCTCGAGGCGATGGCCGATGCCCACTTCGTGCTCGATGACGCGTTCCGATTCCTCTCGGTGAACAGCGCGATGGCGCGCGCCGCGCGCATGTCCCGCGATGCGGTGCTCGGCCACTCGATCTGGGACCTGTTCCCCGGGATCGTGGGAACGGATGTCGAGCGCCACTACCGCCACGTCGCCGCGGAGGGAGTGGAAGCGCACTTCACCCACGACTACTCGGACGGACGGCTGGAGATCGTGGCCGACGTCGACGCGTATCCGACCGCGGACAATGGCGTGGCCGTCTTCTGGCGCGACGTCTCCGAGCGCGCGCGAATGGAGGAAGCGCGACGTTCGAGCGAGAATCAGCTCCGCACGTTTGCCGATGCGATCCCGACGCTGGCGTGGACGGCACGACCGGACGGCTACATCGACTGGTACAATGCGCGCTGGTACGAGTACACGGGCACCACACCGGAGCAGATGGCCGGATGGGGATGGCAGTCCGTTCATGACTCGACGACACTGCCCGACGTGCTGGAGCGCTGGCAGGGATCCATCGCGAGCGGGACACCCTTCGAGATGACTTTTCCACTCCTCGGAGCAGACGGACGGTTCCGCCCGTTCCTGACCCGCGTCGTCCCGTTCAAGGATTCCGAGGGTCGGGTCGTGCGCTGGTTCGGCACCAACACCGACGTGGAGGCCGAGCGCGCGGCTCGCGAGGCCGCGGAAGATGCGAACCGGACGAAAACCGACTTCCTCGCGACGATGAGCCATGAGCTGCGCACGCCGCTCAACGCCATTGGGGGCTATACAGAACTGCTCGAAGTCGGCATACACGGACCGGTGACGGACCAGCAGCGCGATACGCTCGGACGCATCCAGCGAAGCCAGCGGCATCTGCTCGGCCTGATCAACGATGTGCTGAATTTCGCGAAGCTCGAGGCCGGCCGGGTCGAGTATCACGTCGCGGATGTGCCGGTACGAGTGGCCGTCGACGAGCTCGAGCCGCTGGTCGCTCCCCTGCTGAGTGCGAAGACGCTCCGCTTCAGTCGCGAAGACTGCGCGGATGGGCGTGTCGTGCGGGCCGATCCGGAAAAGCTGCAGCAGATTCTCCTGAACCTGCTCTCCAACGCGATCAAGTTCACGCCGGCGGGGGGCGCCGTGACCATGCACTGCGACGACGCCGGCGATGTCGTCCACATCCGCGTGCGCGATACGGGCATCGGCATCGCAGCCGAGCGCCTCGAGCACGTATTCGCTCCGTTCGTGCAGGTCCATCGCCGGCTCAATGCGCCGCACGAGGGTACCGGGCTGGGCCTCGCGATCAGCCGCGACCTCGCGCGCGGGATGGGTGGTGACCTCACCGCCGAGAGCGTTCCGGGCGTGGGGAGCACGTTCGTCCTCACGCTCGCGCGCGCTGGTGCTGCCGGGGGCTGAGTCGGTCCAAGCCTCAATACTTGCCACCCGACGAGCCGACTAGCGGGCTCCCTCAGAACATGTTACCATCTGGTCACATGTCTGCGAACAGAGCCCCGCTCGATGCCGATCCGCTCGCCGATGTCTGGCGCGCGCTGGGTGATCCAACCCGGCGATCCATCCTCGAGCGCCTGCGAGAGGCTCCCCGCACGACGGGAGATCTCGCCGCGGAATTCCCGCAGTCACGCTATGCCGTGATGAAGCATCTCGATGTGCTCGTCCGCGCCCGCCTCGTCGTCGTCCGGCGGGAGGGGCGGGAGCGGTGGAATCACCTCAACCCGGTGCCGCTCCAGCAGATTCACGCTCGGTGGGTCCGCCCCTACGAGGCGGTGTGGGCTCGGGGGCTCATCCGGTTCAAGGGCGCCGCCGAACAATCACAACTGGAGGAACCAATGCCCGTGTCCACCGACCGTGCCACCGCAGGCATCATCCGCCTCGAGCTGGAGATCTCCATCGATGCACCTCGCAAGGACGTCTGGAGGATGCTGACGGAGGAGCCGCATCGCTGGTGGCCACGAGACTTCTACGCGTCGGCCAACCCCACCGGCATGCGATTCGACGCAACTCTGGGCGGGCGACTCTACGAGGAGGCCGCCGACGGGGGTGGGGTCCTCTGGTACACGGTCATCGCCATTGTCCCCGGGGCGTCTGTGGACCTCGTCGGTCACCTGACGGCGGCCTACGGCGGGCCAGCACAGACACTCCTGCGGCTTGCCCTTCGCGCACAGGGTGAGCGCACTGTCCTCGAGTTGAGTGACGCCGTGGTCGGGAATGTGGGGGATCGAACCGCAGCGACACTGGAAGAAGGATGGCGAGCCCTGTTCGAGGTCGGGTTCAAGCAGTTTGTCGAGGCATCGAGGCAGGGTGATCACGTCGCGCGCGTCATGCGGTGAATGCCGCGCTTTTCCGAATCGGTCGAATGCAGTATCATGAAAGGCTCAGACTTCCCATGCCAGTACAGTCGTCTCGCACTTTGATCGCGGGTCGGTCGGTCATGATGTTCGGCTTCGCCTTTCCCGCTTCGCGCTGACTCCGATGGATGCTCCCCCGCTCTGTACGGTAGGCTCGGCCCTCGCCGATCGGCTCCGCGCTGCTCGCGACGAGATCGCCCACCGCTGGCTGGATCGAATCGTGGCGCGGGTGGATATCGACCCCAACAACGTCTTCCCCACCGACGCGCTGATCAATCACGTCCCGCTGCTGATCGACGGCATCGCGAGCTACCTCGAAGGGTCCGATGCCGACATCGACGCCGACGTCCCCGTCGTTGCCAAGGCGCGCGAGCTGGGCGCGCTTCGCCACTCCCAGGGCTTCGATGCGTACCAGATCCTGAAGGAGCACCACCTCCTCGGCTCCATCATCTTTGCGTTTCTCGAAGACTCCGTGGACACGCTGGAAGTCCAGTGCAGCCCGCGTGAGCTGATTGCGTGCGTTCGTCGCGCGGCCGATGCACTCGAGATCGTCCGTCAGGCCACGACGAGTCACTTCCTGCATCTCTCGGCCGAGCGGGTCCACGAGCGCGAGGAGCGCCTGCGGCGATTCAACCGGATGGTGTCGCACGAGCTGCGAAACCGGGTCACGGCAATCCGTGGCGCAGCCGGCCTTCTTGGGGAGGACTGGCTGGAGTCGACCGAGCGGGGTCGGTTCAACCGGATGGTGATCGAGAACGCCGAAGGGCTGCAACGCGTGCTCGAGGACCTCGAGGCGCTGTCGAAGCTGGACTCGGACGCCCGCCAGCAGCGCAACGTCATGCTGCCGCAGGCCGCGGCGGAGGTCGTCAGGCAGCTTCGGGATCAGGCGCAGGCGCGCGGGGTGGAAGTGCGAATCGCCGAAGACCTTCCGGCGATCGAGGTCAATGCCGCCGCGGTGGAGCTTTGCCTGACGAACTATCTGTCGAACGCGATCAAGTACTCGGATCCCAAGCGCCGCGATCGGTGGGCGGAAGTGAGCGGCGAATTTCGCCCGCGAAACGCGAGTGGCGGCGGCGGGGAGCTGATCGTGCGTGTGCGTGACAATGGCATCGGCGTGCCGACGAAAGCGCGTGGCCGCCTCTTCCAGCACTTCTATCGCGCGCACGATGGCACGGTCACCGACGTGGAAGGCACCGGGCTCGGA
>JANOCW010000268.1:0-1714 GCA_031412375.1 Gemmatimonadaceae bacterium
CGATGGCGGCATGGATGTCAGCTACGACCAGGGGATGAACTGGGAATCGCTGCGCACGGAGGCAATGGGGCTCTTCTATCAGGTGTCCGTCGACATGCGGCGGCCGTACTACGTGTGCGGCGGATTGCAGGACAACGGGAGCTGGTGCGGTCCGAGCTCGATGCGCAGCAACAGTCCGGCGCCGCTGCTCGGCACTGATTGGTATGGGATCGGCGGCGGAGATGGCTTCTGGACCCAGATCGATCCGATGGACTGGATGACGGTCTATTCCGAGTCGCAGAACGGGAACATGGGACGGTACGACCTCCGGACCGGGCGGCGGGTGAGCATTCGGCCGATTGCCACGGGATCGGCGGCGAACATCGTTCCGGCGCAACCGGGGCTTGGGAACCTCGTGTTCCACTGGAACACGCCGATCGTCCTGTCGCCGCACAATTCCCACACGGTGTACACCGGATCGAATCGCTTCCATCGATCGAACGATCGCGGGGCGACGTGGACGGCGAGCGCGATCCTCGGCAAGGCCATCGATCGCAACACGCTCGAGATCATGGGGGTTCGCGGCGACCAGCCCATGATGTCGAAGAACGACGGCGTGAACGGTTGGGGGCTGGTGTTCACGATCTCCGAGTCGCCGTCTTCGCCCGGTGTCATCTGGGTCGGCACCGACGACGGCAACGTGCAGCTCAGCCGCGATGGCGGCGAGACGTTCACCGAGGTCGGGAAGAACATCGCCGGTGCGCCGAAGAACTATTACGTGTCACGGATCGAGGCGTCGTACTTCGATCCCGGAACCGCGTGGGTGACGCTCGACGGGCACCGCAACGACGACATGAAACCGTACGGGTACGTGACGCGCGATTTCGGCCAGACGTGGCAGTCGATCGTCAACAACCTGCCCACGTTCGGCTGCATCAACGTCATCAAGCAGGATCCGCGGAACAGGAACCTGCTCTACATCGGAACCGAATACGGGTTCTACGCGTCGACCGACGAGGGGCGGACGTGGAAGCCGTTCATGCCGAACCTGCCGACTGTGCGGGTGGATGACGTGGTCATCCATCCGCGTGATGGCGACCTGGTGCTGGCGACGCACGGCCGCAGCGTCTGGATCATGGACGACGTCACGTCACTGCAGCAGCTCACCCCCGCCGTGCAGGCGGCGGATGCGCATCTCTTCGACGTGCGGCCGGCCATCGCGTGGCTCACCGATGTGCGTGCCTCGCGCGCCGTGACGGGGGCGAAGAACTTCACCGGTGAGAATGCCCCGCGCGGCACCGCGATCCAGTACTACCTGAAGGCCGCGCCATCAGGCGACGTCAAGCTGACGATCTCCGACATGTCGGGGGCCGTGGTTCGCACGTTGCCGGCAACGCGCAACGTCGGCATCAATCGCGTGCAGTGGAACCTCGCCGGCGACCCAGGCGCCGGTGGGCGCGGCGCGGGTGCGGGTGGTGGCGGAGGGGGTGGTGGCGCAGGTGGTGGCGGAGGTCGTGGCGGCGGCGGTCCTCCGATGCTCGCGGCCGGCAGCTACGTCGTGACGCTCACGGTCGGTGGCCGGACAATGAGCAAGCCGGTCGCCATTTTCGAGGATGTCTGGATGAACGAGCGGTAGGAACCGCGCGGCGGCATGGCGGGAACCTTTGTGAGAGCACGGGAGAGACGGTCATTCCGGTTGTTAGCCGTTCACCCCGCGCCCTCCTCCTCAATGGCG
>JANOCW010000269.1:0-8006 GCA_031412375.1 Gemmatimonadaceae bacterium
GGGGACAGCGCGGCGCCCGTCTGGGTCGTGATCGTGAGCGACTTCCAATGCCCGTACTGCAAGGTGTGGCATGACGAAACCTTTCCGGCCTTGAAGCGGGAGTTCGTGGATCAGGGTCGAATCCGGCTCGCGTACCTGAACCTCCCGCTGCCACAACACGCGCACGCGAGGATAACGGCAGAGCTCGCTCTATGCGCGGGCGAGCAGGGACGATTCTGGGAGTATCACGATGCGCTGTTCGATACACAGGCAGAGTGGAGCCCCTTGCCGCCGGGCACCCAATACTTCGCTGGACTCTCCGCCAGGGCCGGGGTCGACTCGGCACGACTGCGCGCGTGCATCGAGACTGGAGCGGTGCGAGACCTCGTCGAGGCGGACTACCAGCGAAGCGCCGAGGCAAAGGTCGGGTCAACGCCATCATTCTTCGTCGGCGATGACATCCGACTCGCCGGCGCCCAACCGATCGCGGCCTTCCGCGAGGCGATTGAGAACGCGCGTCGCCGGGCCCTGACTCGAGCAGGGGGTAGCTAGCACGCGGTGCATCCGCTGCTGCGCACCCCGTACGCTGCCCTCGGCCAACTCGCGCGAACCGTTGGCGCGACGATCCCCGCCGGCGACAGCAAGCTCGTGCAAACATTTCGCTCCCGCCGCGACATCCGCGGGCGATATGCCGACTGGGGGATGGCCGGGCGCGCGGCCGATCGTCCGCTGCTGTGGGTGCACGCCCCATCAGTGGGAGAAGGGCTTCAGGCGACACCCGTCATCCAGATCGTGCGGGCGGAGTATCCCAAGGCGCAGGTGGCGTACACGCATTTCTCGCCAAGCGCGGCGGTGTTCGCCGCGAACATAGGCGCTGACTTCCACGATTTTCTTCCGTTCGACACCATCGACGATGGCGAGGCCGCGCTCGATGCACTTCGTCCCTCTGCGCTCGTCTTCGCAAAGCTCGATGTTTGGCCTACCCTGGTCGAGAGGGCAACTCGGCGAGGGGTGAAGACAGGAGTGATCAGCGCGACGCTCGCCCCGATGTCGAGGCGGCGCAGCGCGCTCGGGCGCGCGTTGCTCGGCGATGCCTACGCGCAGCTCGATGCGGTCGGAGCGATCGCCCAGGAGGACGCGGACCGGCTCATCGAGCTGGGCGTACGCCCGCACGTCATTCGAGTGACCGGCGACACGCGTTATGACCAGGTCTGGGAACGGACGCTCGGCGTCGACCCTGAGTCCGCCCTGCTTCGCCCGCTCGCCTCCGACCGCCCGCTAATCGTGGGTGGCTCAACGTGGCCTGCGGACGAGCAAGTCCTCCTCGCCGCCTACGAAGAGGCTCGAGCCAGTGAGCCGTCACTGCGCCTGCTCATCGCTCCTCATGAGCCCACCAGAGCGCATGTCGAAGCGATCGAGCGGTGGGCGCTCAGCAGGCGCATCGCGGCGGCTCGCCTGGCAACCGTCGGCGTCGGCGAGGCCGACATCGTGATCGTGGACCGCGTTGGGGTGCTTGGCGATCTGTACGCGCTCGCGGACATCGCGTTCGTCGGAGGTGGGTTCCACGATGCCGGGCTCCACTCGGTGCTGGAGCCTGCAGCATTCGGCGCGCCGGTGATTTTCGGACCGCGGACGGGCGGCGCGCGCGATGCCGAGCGGCTCGTCACGCTCGGCGGCGCTTTCGTCTTCGGGTCCGCGCCGCCGATGACGGCGCGTATCCTCGAGTGGATCGCGAACCCGGCGCTGCGCATGGCTGCCGGCGCACGGGCCAGGGCGATGGTCGCCGACGGACTTGGGGCCGCCCGCGCCACTTACGACATGGTTCGAACGCTGCTCCCGGACTGACAACCGTGGCTCTGGGGTTGGCGGGCGGCGACAATGAGTCCGTCGCGTCGATCAGGGACCGTTCGGCGCGCGGGCACGACCTGCTTTCAGTGTGCCGCGCCGAACCGCTCGACCCCGGCGGCGGGCGCCTCTCCGTGGGATGGGCGGTGGAGATAGAAGCCCTGGACGAGGTGGACGCCCAGGCTCTGCACCGTCGCATACTCCTCGGCACGCTCGACGCCCTCGGCGATGACCTTCGCGCCCATGTCGTTCGCAAAGCGGACCATCGTCTCGACGAGGTTCTGCTTGATGAAGTTCGTATCGATGCAGTTGATGAGCGACATGTCGAGCTTGATGAAGTCCGGCTCGAGGTTGGCGATCGATCCGAGCCCTGCGTAGCCACTCCCTGCGTCATCCACCGCAAAGCGATAGCCCACTTCCCGGAAGCGCTTGAGGTGCTCGCGGAACTTGGGGTAGTCCTTGATGGCAGTGCGCTCGGTAATCTCGATGACGACGCGGTGCGGCTCCGAGCTTTCGATCACGTTGAAGTCGGGATCCGCAAAGTCGTGCGGATCGACGTTCAGAAACAGCAGCTCGTCGCCGCGAAGCCGTGTTCCCATCCCCTCGATCGCACGGCTCCGGCAGAGCCGGCTCAGCTCCCAGATCAGGTCCGCCTCGGCGGCGACCTCGAACATGACCTCCGGGCTGCGCAGGCTGCGCATCACCCCGCGCGCGAGCGCTTCGTACCCGAAGATCTCGCGCGTATCAGTCACGACGATCGGGTGATAGTCGATATACACACCACGATCGCGCAGGCTCGAGCGCAGGTCCGACACGCGCCGGCCTCGTTCCCGCTCCTCGATACTCTTCGCCGAATTCGCGGCCTCGCGAATCCCGCGATAGATCAGGCGCTCGAAGCGGATCTTCGGGTTGTAGTAGACATGCGAACGCCCCACATAGATGTCGAAGAGCGCGGCAATGTCCTCACCGTGCGCTTCCTCGATCTTGCTCCCGACGAACACCTGCAGCCGGCCAACCAGCTCGGTGATCTGGGCATCGCTCGCCGCAGCAACGCCGGGTGCGGGGACGTGGAAGAACACGAAGTCGTCGTCGTTGGCGAAGCTCACCATCACGCGCGATGTGTTCAGCGAGCTGTCGTGCAGGAACTCGCGCACGGCGAGCGCAGTCGTCTCCAGTACGGCATCGAGCTTCTCCCACCCGTAGATCTCCTCGATCTTCGAGTAGCGAACGAAATTGAAGTAGAGCACGATCAGCTCACCGCGTTCCTTGATCAGCGCGCGCGATCGTTCGATCATCACCGGCAACGTCGGCAGCCCGGTGAGATAATCGTACAGCATCTGCTCATACTCGACGCGACCAACGCGATCGGCGACCGCGGTCCCCGATATCTCCGTGCGCGTGAGCGCCGATCGAACGCGCCCCGCGATCTCTTCCGCCGTGCCGGGCAGGAAAAACCATTCGCTGATACGAAGCTCGGCAGCACGACGCCGGCCGGCGTCATCCGCGCACCCCATGATGACAGCGACCCCGCGGCGCTGCGCGACATCGATCACGCTCCGAAGCACTCCCGGATTACCGTCCGTGAGCACCACGGCATGCACTTCCGGGAGCGTGTCGACCGCCTCTGCGATGGCGGACTCGGCCCGTTGCTCCAGGCGCCATCCTTCGAGCAGCTTCGCTGCCTCCGCCAGCACGGGCGAGTCGCTGTCGGTCAGGAGCACGGAGGAGTGCACGGGCGCGCGATGCGGCAGGGGAATGCTCAGGGTTGTGGCCTCAGCATCGCGACGTTTCGCTCCACCGTCTTCACGAGCTTTGGAAGATCTACCGGTTTTTCGACGTAGTCATCGGCGCCGGTCTGAAGGGCCTGACGCTTGTCCGACCACTCGTCGAGGGCCGTGACCATGACGATTCGCACCGTCTGCCCGAGGAGCGGATGCTGCTTCATGATGCGGCAAACTTCCCAGCCGTCCCGGCCCGGCATCATCACGTCGAGCAGCACGAGCGACGGACGCACGAGCTCGAACTGCGCGAGTGCTTCATCGCCGTCATAGGCGACGGAAATCGGATAGCCGTGCGCCTCGAGGTACTGCCGAATGATCTCGGCATTGTCGTGGTTGTCGTCGACGACGAGGATCGTCGGGCGTCCCGCTTCGGTCATGATGTGTCCGTTTGGTTCAAAGACTCGTGGAGGGGCAAGTTGCAAGCCACCCGTGGATCGCCGCTCGCACGGGAAGTGGCTCCGCACGTTCAGCAAGCTATACCCCGGAGGCCCAAAGTCGCACCGAGTTTCCTCCGGCGGGAGCGAATAGGGACCGGGACACCAGCTGATCGTCGCCGAGGCAAACCTGGTGCTCAGCGGCGCTGCTGCGACACTGCCGTATCTCGACGCAATCCGCGCAGCCCATGGGAACCGACCGTGCCGGCGACGCTGCAGCGATCATTGAGGAGAAGCGAATCGCGCTCTCCGGAACATCGAGCTATGGAGCGACTGGAAACGCACCTGGTTTCCACGCCTCACCCCTGCACTCGGGGAGACGACGGTTCCGGGACGGCTCGATGACGGCGACACGGAGGAACAGACGAACGACAACACGCCGCCTAGCTCGGAGCAAACCTGTTCACGGTTCGCAATCGTAATGATCGGAACCGTCGCTGACCGAGGCGAACGCCTCGCAGGTCCGTCGGCACGATGATGCTCGCGAACGACGACGGGCAGTGGAAGGATGATCGCTCGCGGCCTTTCCGTTGCCCGGCGCTGTACGAATGATGCTCCACGCTCACACACACCACCGGATGGATTGGAGATCGGCTGGAAGGGTGAACGGGTCAACATCACGCGACCGCTCGTCGCCCGCATCGAAGTGCGCCGGTTCTCGCACGGACACGATCCTGATGGGCGCAGCGGTGGTGGCGGGGATCTTCATTCGCGCGGCAGGCGCTCTGGGGTCCGGCCGGAGCTACCCGCGGAACGCCGCCGAGACCTGGCCCCGTTCCGCGCTGACTGGCGGAACGGGACGTAGTCGTGGACCTAGCGCGTCCCGCCCGCCGGGGCGGACGCCGTGCGAAGGGCTCGGGGTGCGAACGCAAACGAGATTCCGATGGCATCGAAATTCCCGAACGTCGCGCTCACCCGAATGGCGAACCGCGGTGTCAGCTCGAGGCTGCCGCCGACGTCGAAACTAACATCGATGTCCGAGTCACTGTCATCGATCCCGGCGGGGACATTCTGAAGCTTGACGTACTGGAAGGCGACCCGCGGATGAATGTACGGTGTGATCGCCAACGCAGTGCCCTCGATCAGGAATCGATGGCCCACCGAGGCGCCAACCGGTACCGCGAGCAATGTCCCGTTCCCAAACTGCGTGAACAGACCGGCGGTGAAGAGGATATCCAGCGGGATATCGGCGTTCGACCGCGCAAGCGTGTGCGCATACTGGCCGCCCAGAATCAGGGAAACGTCTTCGTCCTGCGCCTCAGAATCGGCAAGTCCCACGTCGAGCGAGAGTTGCGACCACGGGGTCGTGCCCTCGCGCCATTGGAAGACGATGGGTGTAATCCCATCGCCGTCCGCAACGCCGAAGTTGAATTCCCGCGATACTATGCGCGACTGCTGAAATGACGGGTACGTCGTCTGCGCGGAAGCCAGTGCTGGAACGCCCGCGAGAAGGACCGCGCTTGCGATACACGCCTTGGGAAGGCCGCCGATCCGAAATGACATGTCGATCCTCGTGCTGGAAGTATGATGAACGGTCATCGTCGAAATGCGTACGACAGGCCGATACCGAATATCGAGGACCGAGGCCCCGGCTCAGTGACTTCGGCCTTCGCTCCGAACTCGTATCCGATAGTGAGTCCGAGGGCCGGGAGGACTGCCACATCGACGCCTCCTGCAAAGCGAATCAGCCCGTTGGACTCGCTGGCGTCGGTGTCGGCATCGCTCGTCGCCCGCGTGAATCCGTAAAAGGACGACCCGTAGACCGAGATGGCACGGGTGGCCCCGAGTGCACGGCGATAGCCAGCCGCAACGCCAACGGGAACGTGCAGGATGCTCACTCCCTCCCGATTGGCGGCACCAATTCCGGCGAAAGGCGCGATGCCAAAGTTTCCACTCCCGGTAAACCGGGTGAGCGGCATGGCGAAGCGACCACCGTAGGTCAGCCACGTCTTGCCCTCGGCGGGGTCGTATCCGCCAATTCCTCCGCTCACCTGGAAGCGGCCGCTGGCCGGCGCCCACGCGCCCGCAACCCCATACCCGCGCACGCTGTCAGCCGTCCCGTAGTTCACGGCGGCCGTGATCCCGGGATTCGAGAATCCGTTCTGCAACACGGGCACACCGAGCATCTGGGCCCCGGCCGAACCCACGGCGAACGCGGTCGCAGTCAGAGCGACCGCTAGCGATGCCGACACGCGCAGGATGAGCTGGGGCTTGAACAGGGTGGGCCGCATCGGGAATCTCCAGGTAGGTGAAATGGGAGGGGCGCGAACGCCTTCGCTCCGGCGCGCGGGACGCGTATATTGTGCCGCGTCACGCAGTTTTCGCACACCGAGAGATCGAGGTCAGGGATGGAGCGGGAGACCGAGTACTACCACGCGAAGTCACGCGGCTGGGGTGTAGCGGCGCTCGTCGTCGGGCTCGCGGTTGCATGCGCCGTGAGCGCGGCGTGGATCCATACGAGCACGTACATGCATCCGACGCATCCCCTGCGTCCCTCCGGCGGCCTGAAAGCGGAAACCGAAGCCGCACCCCACTAGCCGCGAGTGGGGCCCAAGAGGCCCCCGCCATGATCAGCGCGCTTCGGCCGACTCCGTCACGATGCGAACACGATTGTCGACAACCTGAAGAAAGCCGCCGCTCACCGTGAAGCGACGGCCCGCGCCGCCACCGCCGTCGAGCCGCAGCTCGCCGCGACCGAGGAGCGTCATCATTGGCGCGTGATTCTCGAGAATCCCTACGAACCCATCGATCGCGGGGGCGACCACGTGGGTGGCTTCACCCTCGAACAGCATCCGCTCCGGAGAGCTGACCGACACCTTCAGCACGTGTCCTAGCTCCGCGCCAGGGTTTCGGCCTTCGTCACGGCCTCGTCGATCGAGCCGACCATATAGAAGGCCTGCTCGGGGAGCGCATCGAACTCACCGGCCACGAGCCGCTCGAACGACGATACGGTCTCCTCGAGCTTCACATAGCGGCCCTCGATGCCGGTGAACTGTGTCGCCACGCTGAACGGCTGCGACATGAAACGCTGCACGCGCCGGGCACGGCCGACGATGCGCTTGTCCTCCTCCGACAGCTCATCCATCCCGAGAATGGCGATGATGTCCTGCAGCTCCTTGTAGCGCTGCAGGATCCGCTGGACGTCGGTCGCCGCCTTGTAGTGGCGCTCGCCGAGGAACTGCGGATCGAGCAGGCGCGACGACGAGGCGAGCGGGTCCACTGCAGGGTAGATCCCGAGCTCGGTGATCGCGCGCGAGAGCACCACGGTCGCATCGAGGTGGGCGAAGGCCGTCGCTGGCGCGGGATCGGTGATGTCATCCGCAGGAACGTAGATCGCCTGCACCGAGGTGATCGAGCCGCTCTTCGTCGACGTGATCCGCTCCTGCAGCTCGCCCATCTCCGTCGCAAGCGTCGGCTGGTAGCCAACCGCGCTCGGCATGCGGCCGAGCAGGGCGGATACTTCCGAGCCCGCTTGCGTGAAGCGGAAGATGTTGTCGATGAACACGAGCACATCCTGCCCCTCGGTATCGCGGAAATACTCGGCGACCGTCAGTCCGGAGAGCCCGACGCGAAGGCGGGCACCGGGCGGTTCGTTCATCTGGCCGTAGATCAGCGCGACCTTGTCGAGAATCCCCGCTTCCTTGAATTCGAGGTAGAGGTCATTCCCTTCACGCGTGCGCTCACCCACGCCGCAGAACACCGACTTGCCGCCGTGCGCCTTGGCGACGTTGTTGATCAGCTCCTGGATGACCACTGTCTTTCCGACACCGGCTCCGCCGAACAACCCGATCTTTCCGCCCTTCACGAACGGCGCGATCAGGTCGATGACCTTGATCCCGGTCTCGAAGACTTCCGTCTTCGGCTCGAGGTTGACGAAGTCGGGTCGCTTGGGGTGGATCGGCCACCGCGGGGGGCACGCCGGCAAAGGCGGTGCGGTGTAGGCCGGGTGAGCCAGCACCTTCAGGAT
>JANOCW010000270.1:0-7598 GCA_031412375.1 Gemmatimonadaceae bacterium
TCGTGTGTCCCAATGGGCGACGTAGAGCACACGTTCCGCCAACGCGGGGCGGATCTGCGCGAAGATATTCCGCATCGGCACCAGCGCGCCCGCCTGCGTGCGGTGAGTCCACGTCTGCACGATCACCGTGTCCGCACGCTCGCGCATTCGCTCGACGAGCCAGTCGCCCGCCCGGCGAGCCGAGGCCGTGCCGGGAACCCGCGGGCCGAACTCCACCTGTGCCCGGACATAGCGGAGCGCGGCCTCGCCATCGAACGCCGCCGGGCTCGCGGGCCTGGGGGCAGTCGACACCTGTGCCGCGAGACTTGCGCCGGAGATCGCCACAGCCGTGGGCGCCGGCATCACGGCACCGAGCGCGGCGAACACGCGCCAAGCCAGTTCGCGCAGCGGGCGTGCGCGCGTCATTGCCACGCTCCTCGCGCGCTCACCGCGATCCATCGCCGAACTGCAGGTGCATCACCGCCGAGATCACGGTCTGGGTGAAGCGACGGTTGAAGTTCTCGTCGAAGGTGACCGTTCGCGCGCCGGTGAGGCTGAACGACACCGTCTGACTCACCTCGGTGTCCGCGCCGAGATTGAAGGTGTAGCGTCCGGCATCGCTGATCCGGCTCGACGTGCGATCGGCGAGGCTGACCACGAGACTCTGGTTCTGCGTGCGTTGGAAGCCGACGCGGGTCTGGACGTCGCCCGGGAGCCGCCACGCGCGGCGCGGCGCAAACGTTTTCGTCAGCTCCCCGCCGTACTCGTGCGTCGTGCCCTCGATCACGCTGCCAGGCCGGAGGCTTTCGTTCAGCGTCACGTTGTACGAGCCCGCCGTCGTGAAGCCGCCGAGGAGGCCCCACGTCGCCGACAGGTTGAGGGGATAACTGCGAAAGCGATCGGTGGATCGGTCCACGGCCCCGCCCACGGTGAACGCCGGAGCGAGCGTCGTCCGCGACGTGCGACGGTAGCCCGCCTGGCCGGCGACGCCCGACACGAGCGGCGCCAGCCGCGCCGGTGGGCGCCAGTTCCACCGCAGGCTGAGATCGGGAAAGGTTCTCTGCGCCCCGTCCACCGCCGACTGCTGATTCTCCAGCCGCCGCGTCCAGTTGCGCGTATCGGTGCGCTGAAAGCGGTTCTGCAGCGACAACCCCAGCGGAAGCGCCAGCGTGTTCGCGACCGTCAGCGCATTCGTGACGCCGGCGCTCGTGGCGAGCGTGCCCTCCTGCTCGCGAAAGTCACCGACACCGCCGAAGCCGAACTGGAATCCGACTCCAGGCATCCGTGATGATCGGTCGAACGACGACAGCAGCGTGCGCGAATAGTTGATGTCCACCGGCGCGAAGATCGCCGCGACCGGCTCGATCAATGGCATCCTCCCGAGGTGGCGCCGAAGTCCGCCCCCGACGTCGATCATCGCACCGGCGCCGAACGTCTGGTTGTTGGTGAGCCGGCGCGGCAGTCGCACGAGCGCCGAATCTCCACCCACCTGCAGGAGTGACCGCGAATTCGGATCACGGGTCATCGCGAACTCAGACCCGAACTGGATGGTCGGCCGAATCCATGTCGACACGAGCGGCGAGAACGTCACGGAGCTGCGCATCACGCGCTCCCGCTCGAGCCCGACATCCTGCCCGAGAAAGCCGTCGCGTGCCGCCGTCGCCGCGCGAGCCGCCTGCGAGGTGTCGCCGTAATCGCGGAGGTCGCGCAGCGAGCTGACGTCCCATCGGAGCCGCACGGTCCGCACGGGCTCCAGCTCGACCGCCGACCCGTTGCGCCAGACGAAGTTGAACCCCTCGGCGCGCCGGCCGATGTCCCCGACGGCCGCTGCCGGCTTGGTGAACGACGTGCGCCGGTCACTCGCCCGCGCGAGCTGGCTCGTGACCCGGAACTGGGTTGGACTGTACCGATACTCCCCGTTGCGAAACGCGGCGAGCGGCGCGGTCCGCAGCAACCAGTCGGGAAGGATTGCGACCGCGCGATCGAGCCAGCCGGGCAGGCGCACGGCCTGCGGACTCGCCGCGATGTTGTAGTCGACGCCGAGCGTGAAGTTCTCCGACCGCCCCTGCTGATACTCGCTGCGCGAGCCCGCCGACGCCCAGGTCGAGCTCAGCGAGAGGTTGTTGAACAGCGGCGCAAGCCGCGAGGCCTCGAGCGGCGTCGAGCGCCGGATCGTCATCGCCAGCGACGTCGCACTCGACTGCGGCGTGCGCAGGCCGGGCACACCGTCGGCCAGTACGTCCGACTGCGACATGAAGTACGGTTCGCTCCCCGACGATCGGTGATTGATCGTCACCGGCATCGACACCCCGAGCCGCGGAATGAGCTTGCCGAGCTGAAACGTCGAGATCACATCCAGCGCATCTTGGGTGTTGAACGACGGCGCCTCGGCGAGCTGCCGGAAGCTTCGGTCGCGGCGGCTGATGTTCGCCCGCAGGTCCATGAAGTCCGCCGCGCGAACGTCGATGCCGAAATGACCCGCGTACCCTGCCTCATCCACCACGCCGGTCAACCGAATGTCATCGATCCAGAGCTCGAGCGTGTCACTCGGGAGACTCGGCGCGGGCATGAATCCCTGGCCGATCCGCACCATGCCGACCGCCAGCTCCTGCACCGACGCGAGGTCCGGCGGACTCACGCCCGGGTCGGCGGAGTACACCATGTACCCGGCATCGCAGGCGACATGGCGCGTCGCGGTGGCCGTGTTCGGCGGCAGCGAAGCGAAGATCAGCGCGGAATCGAGCGCGGTGCATCCGCTGATCGGTTCGCCGCCCTGGAAGAACGCCGCCTGCACCCGCGCCTTCAGTGCGAACAGCCGCTCGAAGTTCACACGCACCTCGGGGTTCCACGCGTCCGCCGTGAACCCGGCGTTCACCGGCGTGCGATACAGGTAGAAGTTGTTGGGATCGCGCCCGATCTTGATGAAGAACTGCAGCACGCCACCCTCGCCCCATCCCTCGCCGCGCCCCCGAGCCCAGACGCGAAGCTCCTCGTAGCCCATGAAGCTCTTCTGGCCCTCGGGAAAGCGATAATACGCCTCGGCGCGCTCGTACAGATCGAGCCCACCGGCGAGCAGGCGCATCGACCGTTCATTGATCTCCACTTCTGTGGCGGCGAAATCCGTGGTCTTCGAGTCGGCCTGGTCGATGACGCCGGGCGGCGGCTGGTACACGAGATTGGCCGTCGAATCCTGGGTGCCGATGATCGTCGTGATGACATAGCCACCGAGCCGGTTCGACGGCTGGTCCCCCGCGATCCCTGCCACGGGGGCCTCGGCCCGCTTCAGCCACGGTGCGCCGACGAGGCGGAGGCCACTGATCGGCAGCTCGAGGATCGCATCATCAGGAGCATCGGCGCCGGAGATCATCGTCAGGCGCAGCGTCTTGAGCCGGCGAATCTGTGGATCATCGATCGACTCGGCCGTCCGGAACGGCATGCGGACCTGCACCCAGCAGAGTGGCACGTCACGCAGGTTGCGCGGATCGCTCGCCGCAATGCATCCGCCGACGCGGCTGTAGCTGGCGGGGTTCGCGAGGTCGATCGTGAAGCGAAGCAGTTTCTCCTGATTCGGCGAGAAGTTCAGGACGTTGTCGAGGTCGAGGTCCTCTTCGTCGAGCCGGTCGTTGCCGACGGTACAGTTCAGCCGCGGGTCGCCGAGCACCCGGGCGCTTCGATTGGCCCGACAGACGGCGACGTTCGTGGAATCACCAAGTGGAGCGCCCCCCGCGACATCCCGAACGACGAGTCGGTCCGTGAGGTCGCCAGGAAGCCCGATGTCGTTCACTCCCGCATCGAACGCTTTCGTGAACGCATCGCGCTCGCTGTTGAGCCCCGCGATGTCCTGAAAGCGCTTGCCGCGGTAGCCGGCGACCGTGGTGATTCCGCCCGTGCGATCAACGAGCAGCGTATCCGGTGAGAAGGTGACCGACTGCTCGGACACGTCACCGAGGTCCACGATCAGCGTCGGGTTGGTGCGTCGGCGCACGGCGTTCGTATCCACCAGCACCCACGCTTCAAGCTCCTCGGCGCGAGAGAGATCGAGCCCGCTCGGGTTGAGCACCGTGCGAATGGACCGCCACCGGCGGCCCGTCGGCGTGCCGTCGATCGTCCACAGCTCGTTGCCCCCTGCATCGCGGATGCCTCCGCGGCTGAGTGGGTAGAGCGTCATCCAGAGTACGGGCTCGATGGAGCTGAACGAGCGCCCGGTCAGCTCGCGCAGCGGATCGATCTGCTGGAGCGTGAACCCGATCAGTTGCCCGTTCTCGCCAAGTCCAGTGTTCTGCCACACGAGCGTCGACGCGCGGGCTGTATCGACGAGCGAGGGCAGGAGCGCAGTGCCCGTCGTGCGCGGCTGCGACGAGAAATACCAGCGAAAGTCCGCGAGCGCGACGGTCGTCCCGCCCTCGCCCTCGAATGACTCGAGATACGCGCGATTCTCCGAGTTCGGATCAGGGCGGCTCATCGCCATCTCTCCCTGGAGCGCGATGCGCGATGGCGACTGCGTCGTCATGAAGCGCTGCAGCATCGAGGTGAGGGCCGTCGCCTCCCACGCAAAGCGACCGCTCATGCCGGCGATCAGCGACGACGCTGCCTCGTTGCCGAGGGATGGTCTCGTGTACTGCGACGTCTGCTGCTGGCGGATGGCGGTGAGATTGAAGGCGCCGTTGTCGAAGGGAAACTCCGTGGACAGGGCGAAGATGCTGGTCGGCTTCTCCGCGAACAGCGGATTCTCCTCGTAGAGGATCGAGAGGCGTCGCGGCTGCAGGTAGAGCGTGTCCGGCCGATTGAGCGTGATGCGCCCGAGGTCGTAGTCGACCTGGTAGTCGACCTCGCGCACGAGCTGGACGCCGTCGATCTCGACGCGCTCGGAATTGCGGCGAAGCTGGATCGACTGGAGGGCGAACGTCCCCGCCCCGCCGACGCCGGCGCTCGCATACCGCGCGGCAAGCGTATACACCGCCTGCGGGCGACGGGATGACGTGATGTCCTCCGTCGGCACGCGATAGAGCGTGTCATTCGCCGGATTTCCCACTGCCGCGAGTCCTGCGCGCGCGAACGGCTGCAGCGACGGGAAGATCAGGAAGTAGTCGCGGATGAGCTTCTGGCTGCCCGACACCGTGCCGATGTTGAGATTCGGGTCGGTCGCCCGCGGCCAGAGCCGATTCTCCACATCGAGTGTCGAGCTGTTGCTCGACTGCGCGAGGCCGAACAGCTGGAGGTACGTCTCGGCGGTGCCGCCGAGCGGCTTCTCCTGATCGCCACCCGAGCCTGTGGTGATCTTCACATCGAGCGACGCACGATCGATCTCGTCGCCGCCCATGCGGTAGGCGGAGCGGATCTCGCTGTTGAACACCGAATCCTGGGGCGTGACCTCGCGATCCCAGAGCAGGTTTGCAAACTGCTCGCGAACCTGCCGCTCGAGATCCGGAGTTCCTCCCGTGTTCTCGTACACCGTCGTTCCATCGCTCAACTGCACGTTGTAGGCGACGACGAGTCGCTCGTTGGTGCTCAGTGGGCGGAGGAGCGCGATCCAGAGCCGCGACGGGTCGGCCGTGTAGTCCACGCCTTCGCGCATGTACTCGTAGACGGGCCCGCGGTTCTGGTTGCGCGCACCGCGCGGGATGAACCGCGGGCCATTCGGATTCGGGGGCTGTCCGCCGAGCAGAAGGCGGTAGAGGAAGATCCTCGTCGGGCGGAGCGTGTCGGGCAGCATCGATGAGAGCTCGAGCATCCGCTCGGTGTCGAGGATGTCGATGTTCGGATAGCCGGGCAGCAACGAGGGATCGATCGTGAAGAAGAATCGCCGAGCCTCGAACCGGAAATCCTCGATGCGTGCAGCGGTGGTCTGGAGCGTCCGATCGCCCAGGGTGAACGCCTCCGTGCGCTTGACGTTACCCTTCTGCTGCGCGGCGACGGCGCGGATCGTTGCGCCGCCGAGCCGCCCGATGGCCTGGATGCCGTAGTTGCCGCTCGGGATGCCGCTGGTGATGAACCGCGAGGGGGGCGGCGTGAACGACACGTTGCCGACTTCGAGTCGCTGCAGCCGCTCCCTGCCCTGCCCCTGGTAGAAGATCGAGATGTTGTTGGACGCGTCGAATTCGCGCTCGGAGTCGAAGTCCACGTTGACGTTGACGCGGTCCGCGAGGATCCCGCCCGACAGAATGCTGAACTCGACGCCGAAGATCGGCTGGAAGCCGCCGCGGCAGTTGGTGAATGCCAGCAGCGACTGGCCGGCGGTGCAACGCTCGTTCTGGTTGCGCTCGAGCTTCGTCTCGATGCGGGTGCGCACCGCGAGCGAGAGGTCGTTGACACCGGCCGTGTCGGATGCAGGCATCGTCCCCGACGGACGCGGGCGCGTCGTCGAATCGGGAATCGGCACCTGCGCGGTCAGGACCGCCGGCGCGAGCGCGAGGAGAGGAAAGAGCAGCGTTGTGGAGAGGCGCACCAAAACCCTGAGGGACGTGTACAAGCTCGGAAGGGACTGCGGCGCTCTCCAACCGGCGCAGGGAGGGCACATGACCTTGAAATGCCCCGGTGCCCGGTGGAATATACTGGTCGTCCGATACGCTACAACCCTGTGCAGGAAGTGGAGTTCCGTCTCTTGGTGAGACCCAGCCCGCCCGCGTGAAGATACTTCACAAATACGTCCTGAAGGAGCACTTCGGGCCGCTCGTCTTCGCATTGTCGGCGCTGACCTCACTGCTCCTGCTGAATTACATCGCGCGGCAGTTCGGTTCTCTCGTCGGCAAAGGGTTGCCCTGGTCGGTCATCGTCGAGTTCCTCGCGTTGTCGGTGCCGTTCACCATCGCGATGACGCTCCCGATGGCGGTGCTCGTCTCGACGTTGTACGCATTCAGCCGCCTCGCGTCCGAGAACGAGGTCACGGCCATGAAGGCGAGCGGTGTCGGCCTCGCGAAGCTGCTGATCCCCGTGATGGTCGGCGGCGCCATTCTCGCCCTGGTGATGATCCTGTTCAACGACCAGATCCTGCCGCGCGCGAACCATCGGCTGGCGACGCTGCAGGGGGACATCGCGAGCAAGAAGCCCACGTTCGCGCTCAAGGATCAGGTCATCAACGAAGTATCGAAGGGGCGGCTCGCCATCCGTGCGGCGCGCATCGACCGCGCGACGAACCGCATGCACGACGTGACGCTGTATGACTTCCAGGACCAGACGGCGCGGCGGACGATCTACGCCGACAGCGGTGACCTGGCGTTGACATCGGATCAGGCGAATCTCCAGCTCGACCTGTACGACGGCGAGATGATCGAGACGGCGCAGCGGGAACCGGGCCGGCTGCAGCGGCTCTTCTTTCGGACCAACCGCGTGATCGTCGAAGGGGTGGGAAACACCCTCCAGCGCTCCGAGGAAGGCGGCAAGTACAAGAGCGATCGCGAGCGGACGATCTGCGACATGCAGGGCGAGCTCGAGACCGCGGAGCACGACCATCGCCGAACGATGGCCCAGATCGGGATGCTCGCTGCCAGCGCCACACGCGCGGCCGTCACCGGCGCCGATCAGGTGAGTCGCTCCGCCCCGATCGACTCGACGCCGTCGATCGGCCTCGGGCGGCTGTACTGCGCCGCGCTCGGCACGATCGCCCCGAAGCTCGGCAACAC
>JANOCW010000271.1:0-2479 GCA_031412375.1 Gemmatimonadaceae bacterium
GCTCGATCAGCGCCTCCGTGCGCTCGGCTTCGTCGAGGTGTATGCGAAGCCCGTCGTGCTCGAGGAAGTGCTGAGCGGAATCCAGCGGGTCGCGCAGCGCCGGGAGCTGCAGCGAATGACCGGGCTCCGCGGAGAATCGGCGGCGATTCGCGAAGTCATTGTCCAGGTCGAACAGATGGCGCCGGTGTCGTCCACCGTCCTCGTCGAGGGGGAGAGTGGTACGGGAAAGGAGCTCGTCGCCCGTGCCATTCACCTGCTGAGCCCGCGCAGGACGAAGCCGTTCATCGCCGTCAACGTGGGCGCGCTTCCCGACACGCTGCTCGAGAGCGAGCTGTTCGGCCATGAGAAGGGTGCGTTCACGGGGGCTGCGGAGCGGCGGCTCGGCCGCTTCGAGCTTGCCGATGACGGCACGCTCTTCCTCGATGAGATCGGGGAGATTCCGCACGCCACCCAGGTCAAGCTGCTCCGGGTGCTCGAGAGTCGCGAGGTGACCCGCGTCGGCGGCGGTCAGCCCTTCCGTGTCAACGTGCGCGTGGTTGCCGCGACCAACCGGCCGCTTCGGCAGCAGGTTGAGGAAGGGACCTTCCGCGCGGACCTGTACTACCGGCTCAACGTCCTGCGGATCTACCTCCCTCCGCTACGCGAGAGGCGCGACGACATTCAGCTGCTCGTGAGGCAGTTCGTGGCCGAGCTCTCGGCTCAGCACGACCGGCCGTTCCGGGGGATCACGGCGGATGCGATGCAGATCCTGGTGGACTATGCGTGGCCGGGCAACGTGCGCGAGCTGCGGAACCTGATCGAGAGCATGGTGGTGCTTGCGCCGGGCCGGGAGGTCGGCCCCGACGACATTCCGCGCCAGATTCGCGAAGGTGGTGGTGGACGATTCCTTCCGGTCCATGTCGGGCCCGTGGTGCGTGGGGCCAGCGGTTCGGAGGGCCGCGAGCTCGAGTTCATCGTGCGAAGCCTCGTCGAGCTCACGCTGCAGGGGGAGGAGCTTCGTCGGAAGGTCGATGACGAGCGGGATGCGCGTGCCGCGGGATGGGTCGGGGAGCTGCGTGCAGGCGACGGAACCGTCGTCGCCCTGGCGAGCGGGGTCGAGCCGCGCGATCAGGCGCCTCTGCCGAATACGGTGACCATCACGCCGGGGATGACGATGGCGGAGATCGAGCGATCTGCAATTGAGGCTGCCCTCAAGCAGACGCGCGGGAATCGGCGAAAGGCGGCCGACATGCTGGCGATCGGCGAGCGGACGCTCTATCGAAAGCTCAAGGAATACCAGATCCCGATCGATGCGTTACAGAACGCCGATTGAAAATACGCTTGATTAATTCCCGGATCGTACCAATATTCGCCCACCCTCGCCGCAGGCTGGTCGACGCCGATCTCTCTCCCCAGCCGTTCGCGTCGCTCGTCGTGCCGATTCGCCCTGTACCCAGCGCAGGAGTTCCCGCCCGTTGTCTGCCCCCGCAAACACGCCCTTGAGCCAGCCGAACACGTCGCCGATCGCGGGGAGTGTGCTTCCCATCAAGCGGGCCGAGGAGCTTCTCGCCACACTGCCGGGAATCATCGCAGCACGGATCGTCGCCAGTGACACCGGGGCGGTGGATGAGATCCACCTCCTGACGACGACCGAGGTCACGCCGAAGCAGACGGTGCGCAACGTGGAGAGCGCGCTGATCGCGCACCTGGGCATGCGTGTCGATCACCGCAAGATTTCCGTGGCGACATCGGTGGAGACGAAGCGTCCCGAAGAGAAGCCGCAGCCGCAGGTGCCCGTGTCGGAGGGAGGCGGGGACATGCGTCGCCGGCTCTACTTCGAGGATGTCGAGGTCCGGCGATCGAGGACGCGTGGCGTGTTGTGCCGCGTTACCCTGCGAAAGGGTGACGAGTCCTACGTCGGAGAAGCCGAGGGGATGGAGAGCGAGCGCTCGCGCGTCGACCTGGCTGCGCGGGCCGCACTCGTCGCCATCACCCAGGCGGAAGGTGGCGAGCGCACGCTGGCGCTCGACGGCTGCACGGTGGTGGCGGCCTTCGACCGCGAGTTCGTGTTCGTCGGCGTGACGGCAAAGGTTGCGCGCGAATCCCACCTGCTCACGGGCAGCTGCGAGATCAAGGACAGTGCGGAGACGGCCAGTGCGTTGGCAGTCCTCGACGCGACGAATCGTTGGATCGCCTATACGAAGTAAGTGTGTTTCAAGCCCGCGGCGAGCGTGTTCGGAGTCGCGCGGTGTCACTGCAGTTCCTCTGTAGCACTCCTACCTAGTAACCCACAAAAAAACCCCCCGGTACCCGGCTAAGAGCGGAGATGAGCGGGCAGGCCAACAGTCCGAAGTAACGCACCACGAGCGGAGCCAACCCTGATGAGCGCATTCGACACTCTGTCGGTGCGACTGACCTGTGGGAGGTGACGCGACCATGGCCGAGTTCAACAGCTTGATGCGTTTTCTTGGTGAATTGCTGACTTGGAATTAGTCCGGGC
>JANOCW010000272.1:0-6170 GCA_031412375.1 Gemmatimonadaceae bacterium
CAAACGTCGACTCGGCCGGGCGCGGCCCGCGGGGCTACGACGAAATCGGCCAGGCCCGCCAGCCTGGCAACTTCGGCTGGCCCCACTTCGTCGGCGACAACAAGGCGTACCATAAAACTACGTTCTTGGATTCGGTGAGGGTGGTGGCAGGAGGGCAGTTCGACCCGGCGCGCCCGATCAACAGCTCTCCCAACAACACCGGACTCACCGAGCTGCCACCGGCGCGGGGCGCCTTCATCTGGTACCCGTACGCGCCGTCGCCCGAGTTCCCCATCCTCGGCAGCGGAGGACGAACGGCGATGGCGGGTCCGGTCTTTCACCGCGACGACTTTCGCGGCGCGGTCAGGCCCTTCCTGCAGTGGTACGACAAGAAGCTTTTCATCTACGAATGGATGCGCGGCTGGATCATGGCTGTCAGCATGGACGCGAAGGGCGACCTCGTCTCCATCGAGCGCTTCATGCCAAGCCAGAAATTCAGCAACCCGATTGACATGCAGTTCGGGCCGAACGGAGATCTCTACGTTCTGGAGTATGGGACCGCCTGGTTCCAGGGAAACGATGACGCTCGTCTCGTCCGGATCGAGTACAACGCAGGCAATCGGAAGCCGATCGTGGCGGTCGCGGTTGATCGGCCGGCCGGCGCGCTGCCCATGCGTGTGGCGCTGTCCTCGGCGGGCACCATCGACCTCGACGAAGATTCGCTGCGCTACGTCTGGACGATCACCCGGCGAGGCGGTGGTATGTCGCAGACGCTGAACGAACCCAACCCGTCGTTCACGTACACTCGGCCGGGTACGTACACGGCGTCGCTCGCGGTGACTGATCCTTCGGGCGCGCAGTCAACTGCCGCCGTACAGATCGTGGCCGGCAACGAGCCGCCCAACGTCGATGTGGATCTCGCGGGCAGCAACCAGTCGTTCTTCTTCCCGGGCGTTCCGGTGCGCTACGCGGTACGCGTGACGGATCGTGAGGACGGCTCGCTACGGAGCGGAACCATCCCGGCGGGCCGAGTGCGTGTGACGGCGCAGTACCTGAAGGAGGGAGTTCCGTCGAGCGGAGCCGTGACCGCGCCTCGCTCGAGCGAAAGCGCGCAGGCGACGGGGAGGAGACTGATCGAAGGGAGCACCTGCCTCTCCTGCCATCAGTTGAACGGGAAATCCATCGGCCCCTCATACATGGATGTCGCGCGGAAGTATCGGGGCGACAGGACGGCAACCGCGCGTCTCGTCAGGAAGATCCGCGAAGGGGGATCCGGCGTGTGGGGCGAGGTGCCGATGCCCGGTCACCCGCAGCTCACCCAGGCACAGGCCTCCGCGATGGTCACCTATATCCTGGGCCTCGGGGCAAGGCCGACGACCGCGCCTACACTCCCGGCCCGCGGCGCATATGTCGCCCCAGCTGGTTCGGGTGATGCGCCCAGCGGGGTAGTGATGCTGCGCGCAGCGTACACGGACCGCGGCGCGAACGGGATGCCGGCGATAACGAAGGAGAAGACGATCGTCCTCCGCTCGCCGAGCGTGGTGGTTGCGAGCGGGGAGTTCTCGGAGGGCGTGTCGAAGCAGGGCGTGCCGGAGTTGCCGGTCGAGATCACCGTTGCGAATCGGTCGGGTGCGTCCGTCGCGCTGAAGCAGCTCGATCTGACGAGCGTCGCCGCAGTGGCCTTCTCGACGGTGGCACCAGCCCGGTTTCAGGCGAAGGGCGGGAAGGTTGAAGTCCATCTCGACTCGGCGACCGGTCCCTTGCTGGGCGAGAGCGAGCTGATTCGCCCGACGACCGACACGAGCGCAGCCCCGCTACGACTTCGCACGGCGCTCCGGCCGACGTCGGGAGTGCACGACGTATACCTGGTCTTCCGGAGCCCCGATGCAACGGGCGATCAATTCCTGTTTGGTGTGTTGACGGCAACGTTTGAAGCCGTGCCGCGCCGGCCCGCTGCACCACGGCTTCCATAACGATCGTCGGCTGCAACGCGACGTTCGCACGAGACACTACATCAGATGAACATTTTCGGCCGAGGCAGGACGATGCTCGAGAGAATCGCCGCGGGGCGGACAGACCTGGTGTTCGAGTATCTGGCGCAGGGCAAGCCGGCAGCGTCGAGAGATTCCGGTGGCACGTCGCTGATCATGCTTTGCGCGTACTACGGGGACGTGAGTGCGATGCGACACCTGTTGGCGAACGGCGAGCGACTCGAATCGCTCGGAATGAACCGGGGACTGGGGGGTGCTGCGTTCCACGGGCACTGGAAGTTGTGCGAGTATCTCATCGAGACGGGAGCCGACGTGAACCACGCGGACCCGGTCACGGGCGAGACAGCGCTGCACGCCGCGTTGTGCAAGGCCAACCGCCCGGCGTACGACCTCGTCGTCAGAGTCCTGCTCGCTGCGGGAGCTGACGCGAACCGGTCGACGATCCCCGGGGCGGAGACCGGTGGGTTCATGCGCGATTGCCGGACGACGGGCGAGACACCGCTTCACCGGGCGGCGGCGTTCGGCAGTGAGGCGACGATCAAGCGCCTGCTCGACGTCGGGGCGAAGAAGGACGCCAGGGATGCGCACGGCGATTCTCCGCTGAGTTGGGCAAGCTGGCACACGCGGCCCGACGCGATTCTCCGGATGCTCTGCCATGGCGACTTCCATGTTCGCAAGGACCGAGGCTCGACGTTCGACCACGGCAGCGGATGGGGTGCGATGG
This sequence comes from Gemmatimonadaceae bacterium, assembly GCA_031412375.1. Classification (GTDB taxonomy): domain Bacteria; phylum Gemmatimonadota; class Gemmatimonadetes; order Gemmatimonadales; family Gemmatimonadaceae; genus JANPKQ01. The sequence continues at coordinate 2,695 of JANOCW010000272.1, forward strand.
AGATCGATCTTCTGGGACAACCGGTTTCGTAGCGGCGCTACCACGACGCAGAAGCTCGCGAAGTCAGGTCGGGAATCTGCTGGCCTGTACCTACTCGGAAATAACTCCCCGCGGTGCGGGGCTTGGATCACCTCGCGCCACGCCCCCGGAGCCGCGCACCCCGCACCCTGCACACGCCCCCGTCTCCAGCCGCCTTGTATCTCGTTCTTTGGTTGTTCTGATCTGATTCTGCATCATTGACGTGGGGTGCGCGTGCTCGCCGTTGCTAGCTGGCTGCCGCCGCACCGGAGTCAGATTCGCGCTTCCACAGGATCACCGTAAGCCAGATGATGAACACCTTCACAGGCAGCGGTAACGCCTCCGGGAGATCCACCGTTGCTCGGCGCGTGAACATTCCTTCCGGCGATAGCGATCCGATTTGTCTGTCTCCATCCAGAAGCAGGAAGGCACGTCGAAAAACGGCCTTTGCCCGGAGCGTATAGCGCCTGCCCGCGTGATCGACAATGAACGAGCGATGGAAGGCGCTTGGCTTCTCGGCGCGCGCCAATACCGAACCGGCTGACTCGAGGATGAAGTCGCCACTCATCATCCCCTCTCGATAAACGCGATAGTCGACATCCTGAACAGTCAGCACCCCTTTCTCACGCCACCACGATATGTCGATTTCGGCGACGGCCTGCGACCCTTTCATAACGGTGAAGTCCCAGGACAACCAGTGTTTCGGTATTGCGGTCAGCATTGCATGGCTCCTCTCGACACATGCCACGTGAGTGCACGGGTCGCACCGCGACCAACCCTTTCGCCCCGCCGGCCGACTCCTACAGGCATGGTCCGGTTCACTCGTCGCGTTCTCGTCGTCTTCGTGACGATGAGGCAGCGGGCATCGCCGCCTTCATTCGGAGTGTCCTGAAACGCTAGCCGGCCCCCGCTGCGCTTGCGTCGCGTCCGCGTCGCGTGTTGACGACCCGCGGCATCGTCGATCGGGGTGAGTGTATGGTGGTTTGCGATTGAGGCTCGCTTCTACTGCTCGTTCGCCGAAATGAGAGACGAAGAACGAGGTATGCCCGAGCGAAGGCGAAACGACCCGTCGCCTGTGAACGGGCTGCTGGCATCGGCCGATACGATGGCGAACCGGGGCCCGCCGACTTCGGTATTGAGCTCATCGAGGAGGGAGTCGTCCCCGACTGCGGTCTGAAGGAGCGCATCGTACCGCTCCCACGTGAAAGCGCCGGCAACCGCACTGAGCGCACCGAGGTCGATCATCACGACCGTTCCGCTATCGACGTCGAACACGCCCGGGTGCCGATCACCCGGAGCGCTCGCCTCGAATGCATCGAGTCCGATCTCGTAGGTCCCCGGAGGAGTGCCATCGGTGCTGTGCACGCCGATACGCAGACCGTGCTCGCCCAGCGCTCCCAAGCGGGTCAACTGCTCGTCCCGGGAAAGCGCGCCGATCTCCATCAGTTGTCGAGACAGTCCGTCGAGGGCGAGTGGGTCGATGAGCACGATGTGACTGGACTCGAGGCGGAGTGCTACCGGCCTCCCATCGAACGACGCGTTCATCCTCCCTCCACCGAGTTGTGTGGCGTCTGACGCCCGAATTGGTCAGGCCTCTCTTACCCGTGCAGCCATGTTCCCTTGCTTCATGCGATCCCCAATCTGAATTCCCACCCAGGCCATTGGCAGGTACGCGGCCAGCAGGTCAAGCGCGATGAACCAGGTTGGGGCGGGAATCATGAAACTCGCCGCCACACCACCGCAAAGAAAGACTGCGCCAATCACGTAGGCCATCTGCGCCTTGTAGCTCGCTGCGATCAGGTAGGCGACGAGCGCGCCAACGAGAGTACCAACTGCGTGCGCCAAGAACGGCATGATGAAATGCCGCGGCGCAAAAAGGTGCATAGCCTTGCTCAGGCCTTCTGCGCTACTGACATCCACACCCGCAGGGGGAGAAATGAGCGACGGGCTGAGAGCGATAAGGGCCATGTTGACGCCTCCGCCGACGGCGATTCCCGCGAGGAGGGCAAGCACGTTCCGCAGCAGGTTGGGCATGGGCGATTCTCCAGAGAGGGCTAAACGCTGGCGTTCAGATGGCATGGAGCGGCTGGCCCTCCACTCCATGCCCGTGCTCCAGAATACGATAGGACTCGATCTGCACAAGCGCGAGACGGTGCCAGGCACCGGTGCATGCCAGCAGTGCGCTCACCGGCGCGCCCCACCGAGTTCACGTTCGTCCGGCTCTGGGACGGAGGAACTCTTCTGGACGACTACGTCGACTGACGTATGTGTGAGTGCGCCGACCGGAGCGAGCGTGACGAGGTGTGGTCCGTTCGCTGTCCCTCGCTCGGAGGTCCCATGTTTCTCGCCCTGCTCGCCGTCACGTTCGTCATCGCTGCCGCAACATCGTTCGTGATCGCCCGGGCCTTCCACGGTCCGGTGACCGTCATCCTGACCCGGATCGTCGCCGATGAGCTCGCGGTGGCGTGGCAGCGCTACGTCGTGTTCGCCGTCTACCTGGTAGGGATCAACGGCGGTGTGCGAATCTGGGAGCTCGAGAGGTACGTCTCTCCCTTCGGCATCGATAACCGTCCTCTCGTCCTGAATGCCGATCGCTGGGCACTCGAGGTCTACCGAACGCTGATCGAGACGATGCAGAGCATCGCATGGGTGCTCCTCGCGTTCTTCGGAGTCTCGCTGGTCGCGTACCTCTTCATTCGCGCAATCGAGATGCGCACTGCGCCAGAAGCCCGCGCTGGACACGCTGCCGCGTGATGCGACGCTCCCATTTCGTGCATGGTCCGCGCCGACTCGATCGAGGGAATCAGGGCCAGACCTTGTGACTGTGCCAGCGCCGGACGGTTTCAACGAGTCGGGGCGACTACTCCTCGTCAGGCAGCGGCGCGACTGACATGGAAGGTCCACCAAGCAGCTCACCATGCCAGGTCACGAGCTGGATAGCGAGAATCGGGCGTGCGCGCGCGAGCCGCCATGCGACGATCCTCCCGTCCGCGCTCTGATACCGAGGATTCCGTCTGAGAAGCCACTGGCGAAAATGGAAGTAGCCGAGAAACACGCACAGGGTGGTTTGAACGGCTACGAACCACGGGATGAAGAAGAGAAGCACTGGCAGGATGAGCAACGTGCCCACGCATGATCCACGACCGCGGGGCAAGCATCTCTACATCGTTCAGCGGCGCAGTCGCCGACGCTCCGCCAGGACGGATGCTGCCACACCCGCTGCCAGGACCGAGAGTATCACAGCGAGCAAGTACAAGTTGAAGTGCTGCCCGAGGGTGAGCTTCAGCCATTCGGCAAGCAGCATCTTCACGCCCACGATCATCAGGACCAGTGCGAGCGAGACCTTCAGGTATCGGAACTTCGTCACCATGTCGGCCAGCGCAAAGTAGAGCGACCGCAGACCGAGTATGGCGAACACGTTGCTGGTGAACACCAGGAACGGGTCAGCCGTAATGGCG
>JANOCW010000273.1:0-3113 GCA_031412375.1 Gemmatimonadaceae bacterium
CTATGGACGTGCCGATGGCTGCTCCGGAGGCAAGGGCGGCTCCATGCACCTCTTCGATCGCAGCCGCAACTTCCTCGGCGGCCACGGAATCGTCGGCGCACACATCGCCGTCGCGACCGGCGTCGGTTTCGCGATCAAGTACCGCGGCGGTGACCAGGTCTGCGTATGCTTCTTCGGCGAGGCTGCGGTGAACAACGGAGCGTTTCACGAATCGCTCAACATGGCCTCGCTCTGGAAGCTTCCCGTCGTCTACGTGATCGAGAACAACCTGTACGGAATGGGTACTGCCGTCACGCGCGCATCATCTGTCGCGGACCTCACGGATCGTGCGGCGTCGTACAACATCCCCGGCGAGGCAGTCGATGGACAGGACGTGTTCGCGGTGCGGGATGCCGTCCAGCGTGCGACCGACCTCGCCAGGTCGGAGGGCACTCCAACACTGCTCGAGATGCGCACCTTTCGCTTCATGGGCCATTCGATGTCCGACGCTGCCAGCGGCACTTACCGCAAGAAGGAAGAGCTCGACGAGAACATGAAGCGCGATCCGATCGTGCTCCTTCGCCGGCAGATGGAGCGGGGCGGCGAGATCGACGAGGCGCGCTACGGCGAGATCGACGCTGAAGTGAAGGCGGTCGTCGAGGATGCGCTGAGCTTTGCGGACCAGAGTCCCGAGCCTTCGCTCGATGCGTTGCTCAGGGATGTGCTCGCCGAGAGCGATGGCGCGGCTGCCCCCGCCAATGACGAATCGGCCAACGCCCAGCCGGCCGGTTCCCGGTGAACGAACTCATCGACGTCGGCGGCGCCCGCCACCACCATCGGAATCGATGCCCGTAATCACATACCGCGATGCCCTGAACCAGGGGCTTCGCGAAGAGATGCAGCGCGACGACCGCGTCTTCCTCATGGGCGAGGAAGTCGCCGAATACCAGGGCGCGTACAAGGTGTCGCGCGGGCTGTTGCAGGAGTTCGGCGCGATGCGCGTCGTGGACACCCCCATCACGGAGCTTGGCTTTGCGGGTGTCGGGGTCGGGGCCGCGATGGTCGGGTTGCGGCCGATCATCGAGTTCATGACGTGGAATTTCGCGCTGCTCGCACTCGATCAGGTCGTGAATTCCGCCGCGAAGATGCTGTACATGTCGGGGGGTCAGTTCCCGATGCCGATGGTGTTCCGCGGGCCCAACGGGTCGGCTCTCCAGCTCGCCGCACAGCATTCGCAGGCATGGGAGTCCTGGGTCGCTCACATCCCCGGGCTCAAGGTCGTCTGCCCCGCCACGCCCTACGATGCGAAAGGCCTCCTCAAGAGCGCTATCCGTGATGAGAATCCGGTCATCGTGCTCGAGGGCGAAATGCTGTACAACACCAAGGGGGAGGTTCCCGAGGAGGACTACGTCGTCCCGCTCGGCGTCGCGGATCTCAAGCGCGAGGGCGACCACTGCTCGATCATCTGTCACGGCAAGATGGCGCTCGTCGGAATGCAGGTGGCCGACACGCTCGCGAAGGACGGCATTCGCGTCGATGTGGTCGACCTGCGCACCATCCGGCCGATGGATGTCGACGCCATCTACGCATCGGTCCGGAAGACCAACCGTGCGGTGGTGCTCGAGGAAGGCTGGGAGATGTGCGGTGTCGGCGCCCAGGTCGCCGATTATATCCAGCGTGAGTGCTTCGACCATCTCGATGCTCCCGTGCTTCGGGTGCACCAGGCCGATGTGCCGATGCCATACGCCAAGAACTTGGAGAAAGCGGCAAAGCCCGACGCGGCCAAGGCGATTGCCGCGGTCCGCAAGGTCATGTACCTCGACGAGCAATAGGACGCCATGGCGACCAAGGTGGTAATGGAAGCGCTCTCACCGACGATGGAGGAAGGTCGGCTGGTGAAGTGGCTCAAGTCCGAGGGCGATCAGGTCAAGAACGGTGACGTGCTCGCCGAGGTGGAAACCGACAAGGCCGTCATGGAGCTGGTCGCGCGCGGCGATGGAGTGCTGCGCAAGCGGCTCGCGACGGAAGGCGACTCCTCGCCGGTGGGAACCCTGCTCGCGGTCATCGCCGGGCCGGATGAGAACATCGATGCGCTCACCGGTATGAGCGCAGGCACCGCGCCGCCGAAAGCCGCGCCTGCCGCGGCGTCGGCATCGCGCGATGCTCCGGCCGCGAACCAGCAGGGCGCCGACCGCCAGCAGCAGAACGGAGGCCGCAGCGACCGTGGCGCAGCGCCGGAGAATGCCGATCCCAGTCAGCGCGGGAATGCGGGGGCGGCCTCTGCCCCCCGTTCTCGGGAGAAGTCGCAGGGCGAGCGATCGGTCCCTGCCCAGCAGAAGGCGACTGCGGGTGGTGAGCAGGGCGGCGCCTCCCAGCGCCCGTCCGCCGATGTGTCCGACGGCGCCGGGAATGGGGGCCGACTCCGGTCATCCCCACTCGCCCGCCGCCTCGCGAACGAACGTGGCGTCGACCTGGGTCAGTTGTCCGGGTCAGGACCGGGCGGGCGCATCATCAAGCGTGACATTGAGGCGGCCAGTGCTGGTGCGGCTACGGGGCAGCAGCCTGCTGCGGTACCGCGCGCCGGGGCCGCCGAGTATCGCGATATCGCGCTGACTCAGATCAGGAAGACGATTGCGCGTCGCCTCGCCGAATCGATCGGCCCGATTCCGACCTTCTACCTCACCGCGGAATACGATCTCGACCGGGTGAGCGAGCTGCGCGCCGCGATGGCGGACTCGGGCGACGAGTACAAGGTGTCGTTCAACGACATCATTATGAAGGCGGTCGCCACCGCGCTTGTGCAGCACCCGGAATGCAACGCGCACTGGCTGGGTGATCGGATTCGACAATTCGACCGCGTCCACCTTGGCATGGCCGTCGCCACGGACGACGGCCTGATCGGTCCCGTGATCTTCGATGCTGACATCAAGGGTCTGCGCGATATTGCCGCGGATGCGCGCGCGCTCGCCAAGCGTGCTCGCGAACGGAAGCTGAAGCCCGAGGAATACACGGGGTCGACCTTCTCCGTGTCGAACCTCGGCATGTTCGGGATCGATCAGTTCACCGCGATCATCAATCCGCCCGAGGCCGGCATCCTCGCGATCGGCGCCGTGGAGAAGAAGCCCGTCGTCGTG
>JANOCW010000274.1:0-15435 GCA_031412375.1 Gemmatimonadaceae bacterium
CCGATCTGGCCGAAGGTCCACAGGAGGTAGCCGCTCACCACGAGGGCGATCGCGTACACGCCGACGCCTTCGACGAGCAGGTGACGCAACGCGCCGCGCTTCCGCGATCCGTCGTCCTCCTTGCCGCGGCGCACCGCCCACAGGATCGCGTGGACCTGGCCGATCGAGAGCAGCGCAAGCGCGAGAGAATGCACCCATGTGAGCTGAAGCCCGATCATCGTCATCTCCTCCGTCGACGCGACGCTCACGCCGAAGATCATCGAGCCGCCGAGCGCCATCGCGCGATCGCCCCAGTAGTTCTGCTCATCCTTCCGGCGCTCGACCTCCTCGTGCTCCACGCCGAAGTGGCTCATCGCGAGCGATGCTCCGATGCTCACCGGCACGGCCTCGAGGACCAGCTTGCCGACGACATCGACCAGCGCGACGCCGCCGCGCAGGACGTTGATGATCTCGAGGGTCACTGCCGCCACGAGGATGCCGATGCCGTACGCGACGAGGGCCGCGCGGGCCTGGCTTCGCATCGTCTTGCGCGGGTGCAGGCCGGAGTAGTGCTGAAGGACGAGCAGCACGCCGAAGTTCACGCCGAGCAGCGCGAGAAGACGCCATGCGGAGATGGTGAAGCCGCCCCACCACATCTCCATGGTGAGGAGCAGGGGCAGGGCGATGATCAGGCCGCCGACGGTGCCGCGCCCGTAGGCGATGGCGGTGTCGGCGGCTGTCCAGCTGCGTGCAGCGGCGGAGTGCTCGGCCACGGTGATGGGCGGAAGGGGGTGCGTGTTGGACCCTCGGAAACCGGGAAAGTCAACGGTGCGCGCCCGGCACGCGCGGGAGACTCGACATGCAGTGAAGGCGTCGGCGGGGATGAGTGCGGCTACAGCGCCTGCACCGCCGCGATGATCTGCTCCTCCGTCCCGTTCACGACATAGGTGATTCGCCCGTTGGGGCCGATCACGTAGACCATCGTCGGATGCGAGATGTCCCCCGTCCGCTCGTTGCGAACCCGCGGGATGCGCCATGTACTGAGTGTGCGCTCCACTGTTTCGGGTTCGCCGCCGAGAACGTGCGCGTCGCCGGTCATCCCCCACTGCGCCGCGATGCTCGGGAGTCGTGACGGCGTGTCGCGCCACGGGTCGAGGGTCACCACCAGCACGGCCGGCGTACGCTCGGGCGAGGTCTTCGCCACCCGGTCGCGCGCGCTGAGCGCGGCGTTCACGACGAGCGGGCACACGGTGCTGCAATTGCCGAAGGCAAAGGTGACGAGCACCGCCTTGCCGTGATACTGCTCCAGGTCAATAGTGTCACCCGTCTCGCTGACGAGGCGCAGCGCCGGCGGGACATCCTGAATGCGTGTGAGCTGGTTACCGAGGGCCTCGGCGTCGCTCGCCGCGAAGGGCTCGGCGTTCGCATCGCGCACGCGCGCCACGACGCCACCGAGCCCGAGGATGATGGCCGCGGCGGTGATGCCCGCGGTGATCTGCCCCGGCACGTGCTCGAGCAGCGAGCGCATGCCGGCGCGAAGCTCGGGACCCCATACCGCGAGCAGGAGCAGCACCATGCCCAGCGGCTGCCCGATCAGGAGGATCCAGCCTCCCGCATCGGGCAGACCGTCGATCGGCGCGCCGAAGCAGACGTAACGTGTGCGAGCCAGCCACTCCGGCGCGGCGGTCGTGAGCGGCCAGAGCGCGAGCGCCCACCACCCGGCGGTGATCAGGATGATCGAAACCAGGGCGGCAACCGCGGGCGCACCGCGACGGGATGGGATCACCCGATCCTCCAGAGGAACGAGAGGATCTTCCAGTTCGCGAAGAAGTACAGCATGAACGCCGCGAGGAAGACGAAGACGAGGATGAGCGTGCCCGGCGCGGGGCCCATCCAGCCCATCTTCGGGCCGTGCAGCTCCTCCCACCGCTCATCGGTGCCCGGGCCGTGGATCGGGGGGTGAGTGAGCCCCTGCGGCACGCCGGCCATCGCGACGGCGGGCGTCACGGTCCCGAGCGGCTCGCCGAAGAAGACCGACTTGACGGCGATGGCGATGAAGATGAACGCCCCCGTCGCCGCGATCAGGCCGCCGATGCCGACGAGCGCGAGGAAGACGTCGACCGCCGGGTGGAACTCCACGTCGAAGCGTGACTGCGCGAAGCTGATGTCCCAGTGCCGCCGCGGCACGCCGAAGCTGCCGGCGAAGGTCATCGACACCGTGAAGATCAGCATGCCACCCGCGAAGATGTACGGCTGGAGCTTCGCCAGCGGCCAGAACGCAACCTTCTTCTGGAAGACGAGCGGCAGGAGATAGTAGGTCACGCCCATGAAGGCCATGGCGGTGCCGCTCACCACCGTCGCGTGGAAGTGGCCGGGGGACCGCAGGGTGTTGTGCACGATGATGTTGATCTGCTCGGTTCCGATCGTCACGCCGGTGATCCCACCGACGAATCCGAACACGACGACCGACAGCACCAGCGAGCTGAAGCCCGGATCCCCCCACGGCGCCTTCCGCAGCCACTCGAACATGCCGTTGGTGAAGCCGCGCAGCCGCATCCCGACCTCCATCCCCGCCGGCACGGTGAAGCCGTGGAGCATCGACGCCAGCACCGCCATGTACATGAAGTAGCTCGTGTTCACGACCTTCCACGCCGGCCCCATCCCGGGGTCCACGAGCAGGTGGTGCGCCGAGGCCATCGAGATGAACAGGATATACAGCACGAACGCCGATCGGCTGATTTTCTCGTTCAGCACCACCGCGCCAATGGTGAGCGCGCCGAGCATGTACCAGATCGCGACCATCGCCGCGACGTTGATCTGCTGCGAGGAATGGCCGAGCGCCCACCAGAGCAGGCGGTAGACCTGCGGATCCACCTCCATCAGGCCGAGCGACCAGAGGAAGGTCGGGATGTAGATCATCGCGCCGTGCACGAGGGTGATCACGGCGATGATCGCCGCCGTCATCGCGCCGTACACCACCAGGGGCATTGAGCCCTCGTAGGTCCGCTCGCGCTTCGCGACGACGAGGTTGGCGAAGAACACCCAGCACACCGCCAGGGCGCCGACCGCGAACACGATGATGGCGAGGTAGAAGAGCGGGTGCGCCCGCAGCGGCACGTAGGAGGTGAACAGGACGTCGGCCTTGCCCATCCACATCAGGGTTTCCACGGTCACCGCGCCGATCACCATGAGGGCGAAGGCCACCCATGACGTCTTCGGCATGGCGTTCCGGGCGTTGAGCAGTGCCGTGCTCGCGAAGTGGAGCACCGCCATCTCGAAGAAGATGATGAAGAAGATCAGCATGCTCATGCCGTGCACGCCGAGGATCCGATAGAACCAGACAGCCGGCAGGAGGTGCACGGCCTGCCATCGCGTGAGCACGATGAGCACGGCGGCGATCGCGCCGATGAGCAGCGCGACGACCGACGCCACGGCGTTGTAGCGAACCAGCCGCATCGACGTGTCGTGCATCCTGCGCCCGGTGAAAGCGCACGTGCGGAACATCGTGCCCGGCGGCACGTCGGTCGCGGGGCCGACAGACCCCGCGGGAACGTTGGCGGACGTCACCGGCCGTCTCCCGGCGGGGTCGCGGGCGGCGCGATCGGCGAAGGCGGGACGGGCACGCCTGGCGCCGTCACCCCCGGGGCGCCGGGCGCCGAGGGCGTCGCTGTCGGCGCGGTGCCTGGCTCATCGACGATGATGCGGCCGACCATCGTGTGGTGGCCGATCCCGCAGAACTCGTTGCAGATGATCCGGAAGTCGCCCGAGGAGTTCGGCGTGATGCGCAGACCGTAGTCGTAACCGGGCACCACCTGGAAGTTGATGTTGACCGGGTACAGCGAAAATCCGTGGTTCACATCGAGCGACGACAGGTGCAGGATGTACTCCTTGCCGCGCTCCAGCCGCAGGATCGGCGTCCACTGGAACGACATTGACGCGAGGTACACGTGCGAGCCCGGCGGCGGCGCCACGATCGGCATCCCGCGATCCGAGCCGACGCGGTACTGTTGGGTGAATTCGGTCGTGCGTCTCATGAACTCCGCGGGCGTGGTCCGGCGCCGGATGCCCGATGGGTTCTGTCCTCCTTTCCAGTGCCACAGTGGCATCATGGCGAAGAGCACCATGCACCAGACGAAGGAGATGACGACCCAGGTCTTCTCGGCCTTGTGCGCCGGCTTCCACCAGATGCCTCGTGGCGAGTCCAGGCCCGTGTGCGTGTCGATATGCATGCGACTCGTCGCCTTATGGAAGGGTGGCCTTGGGAAGGCTGTAGATCTCCCACAGCCCCCATGCGGTGTACACGGCGAACATGATGATGAAGCCGACGGCCAGGAGCAGGAAGACATTGTCGAAGAGACGTTGCCCGAGGGGAACGGGCTCCATCGTCTCATCGTCGCGGAGGGGATCGCGCATGACCTCGTGGGTGAGGGTTCTCAACGCGGTATGGTCGATGCATCGACGCGTCGCTGCACCGAACACGGTATCATCGCTGTACGCGCGATGCCAGAGGGGAATTCCCGACATCAAGGTGAGGATTCACGAGGTCGCCCTGCAGACAGTCCGATGCCCATGACCGCTCTCTTCCCGCCTCGTTCATGACCGCGCGCTCGCGTCCCCTCGAGGGTGTCGTGCTCCGCGCGTTGACGGCTGCGGACGCGCTGTGCAATCGCGTCTACGGCTGGAAATACAATCCCCTCTATCAGAGCGGCACGATCGTCACGGCGCTGCTGCTGGTCCTCCTCGTCACGGGACTCTGGCTGACCCTGTTCTACCGGGTCGGCGATCCGTACGCGTCGGTCGCGCGCATCACCGCAAACCCCTGGTGGGGCAACTGGGTCCGAAGCGTTCATCGGTACGCGAGCGACGTCGCAATCATCGCCATCCTCGTGCACGCGGCGCGGATGTACGCCCAGGGACGGAGTTGGGGACCGCGGGCGCTCGCCTGGATCAGCGGCGTGGTCCTCCTGCTGCTGACGTTCGTCTCCGGATGGACGGGCTACGTGATGGTGTGGGATTCGTTCGGCGAAGTCATCGCGCGCGAGGCCGCACGCATGCTCGACGCCCTGCCGATCCTTTCGGAGCCGATCTCCCGCGCCTTCACCGGCGAGCGTCCGGTACCGCCGGTGTTTTTCTTCCTGAACCTCTTCTCGCACATCGGCATCCCGCTCAGCATGCTGGTCGTGCTCTGGCTGCACGCCTCGCGGCTCGCGCGCCCGAATCTGCTGCCTCCGCGCCCGATGCTGTGGACGATCGTCGGCGCGCTCGTGCTGCTCGCGATCGTCATGCCCCTCGGCATGGCGCCCGAGGCCGACCCGCTTCGTCTCCCCGACAGCACGCCGGCCGACTGGTTCTTCGGCTTCTGGCTGCCGATCTCGCGTGCGCTGGGGGGCGGAACAGCCCTCCTCCTCGCGACGCTCACCGTCGTCGCGCTGTGCATGGTGCCGGCGGCCACACGCCGTCGCGGGGCGGCGGCGCAGGCGAAGTCGGTCGTCGATGAGAGCATCTGCGTCGGTTGCCGACAGTGCTCGCTGGACTGCCCGTACGAGGCGATCATGATGCTCCCGCGCACCGACGGGCGCGCGGACCAGGTCGCGCGCGTGAATCCGGACCTGTGCGTGAGCTGCGGGATCTGCGCCGGGTCCTGTGCACCCATGGGTGTCGGACCGCCGGGGCGGAATGGCCGCGACCAGCTCGCGCAGGTGCGGGCGTTCCTCGCCGGCCCCGATTTCCGCGTGGGCGGCATCGTGGCGATCTGCTGCGATCGCGGCGCCGCGCGATTCGGCCCGTTGCTGCGCGAGGACGGCGCGGTGATGTATCCGGTGGATTGCGCCGGAAGCCTCCACACGTCGGTCATCGAGTTCATGGTGCGCAGCGGATCGGGCGGCGTGCTGGTGCTCGCCTGTCCCCCGCGCGATTGCTGGAATCGCGAGGGACCGCGGTGGCTGAACGAGCGGATGTATCACGACCGCGAGGCGGAACTCCAGGCCCGCGTCGACCGCCGCCGGGTGAAAATCGCGTTCGCCAATGCGAGCGAGCCGGGCGCCGCGCGCCGGGCGCTGCGCGAGTTCGCGTCGGAACTTCAGGCGGCCGGCATGGTCACCCCCGAGGCGTCGGTGGCGATCGACGTCGAGTGCGTACCGGTCCCGGCGGAGGAGGCGAAGTGAGCATTGCATGGAGAGGAGCGGGCATCGGGCTCGCGGCGGTAGCGCTCGCCGGAATCGCGTGGCTGTCACGCGCGCCGATGGCGCTGGCGTCCGTCGACGGCGCGATCGTTCGGATCTCGCTCGGGGCGCGGCCGGAGCGCATCGAGCGCTGCATTACCCAGAGTGACGAGGAGCTGGAGAAGCTGGCTCCGCAGATGCGGCAGCGCGTGATCTGCGAGGGAGGAAGCGCGCGCTACCGGCTCGAGCTGCGGCTGGGCAACGACGTCCTGCTGTCAGAGGTACTCCGCGGTGGGGGATTGCGTCACGATCGCCCGATTTACCTGTTCCGCGAGGTGCCGGTTCCCGCTGGCGGGGTCTCGCTGCGGCTGGACATGACGCGCATCGACACGGTTCCGGCCCAGACGGAACGCGACGGCGACGATCGCGGCGATGACCGCAGCGATGAGCACAGCGATGACGACCGCCGCGGCGATGACGACAGGCCACGCGATGATCACGACGACCGGCGCGACGAGGATGATCGCGGTCGCGCCGGTGGGGTGTCGGGTCGCGACGCACGCGACCGCGACGAGCGGCGGGAGCGGCGCGGTCAGTCGGTGCCCGCGGCGCTCCAGCTCCATGTCGAGGAGACACTCTCGCCGGGCGATGTGCTCCTGCTGACCTACGACCCGGCCACCCGCCGCCTTCGAGCGGTGCGGCGCGCCACTGTCCCGGGGCCGGAGTCGCAACGGCGCTGAGGCGATACGGGTGCCTCGCGCACCCTTTCTCCAACCTCCGGGAGGTTCGATGCCAGTGAACATCGAGGTGCCTCGGATTGGGGAAGGATCCAGACTCGGCGGCTCGTCCATCTCACATCGATGGTTACCTCGCCGTCGGCGCGTGCGGCGAAGCGGACGAGTTGCTGGAGTGAAAAGCGCTGAAGGCGGCCCCGGACCAGTTCGGACGCTCGCGGTTGGTCGATCCCGAGCCGTTGGGCCATGTAATGCTGGCCCGCCGTTTCCAATCGCTGCACGATGGCCCGCGCGAGTTGCTGCTTGAGGTCGGGGACAGGATCCGGGGTAGTGTTCACGTGGGCGAAGCTGGCGAGCGTGGTCGTTCAGTCCGGACCCTTCTGGTTGCGGAGCCAAGCGAACCCTTGCGCGCCAGATGTGTGAGCTGATTCACGCAGAGTCCGCAGGCCTCGACATGTCGCGCTAATGTCACTGTTGGCATTAGCATCGCCGACCACAACCTGGGGCAGTCCGCACAGGATCCACGGTTCATCGACCTGGTGCAGGAGGTTCGCCGCCGGTGGGAGTCGTTCGAGGTTTGAGGCCGGAGATGGTCGTGCCGGTGCAGCGCTGCTCCTGGCCCAGGTCGGAGCTCGACATCGCGTATCACGATGCCGAGTGGGGCATACCGGTCCACGATGACCAGGTGCTGTTCGAGTTCCTCACGCTGGAGGGCGCGCAGGCGGGACTCAGCTGGTCAACGATCCTGAAGAAGCGCGAGAACTATCAGCGCACGTTCGCGGGATTCGATGCGGCAACCGTCGCGCGCTTCACGCCCGCGAAGGTCGAGCGCGTTCTCGGCGACCCGGGCGTCGTCCGCCATCGCGGCAAGATCGAGAGTACCGTATCGAACGCAAAGGCATTCCTTCGCGTGCAGGATGAGTTCGGGAGCTTCGACCGGTACGTGTGGCAGTTCGTCGGCGGAGGGCCGCAGGTCAATCGTCGCCGCACGATCGGCGAGATCCCATCCAGCACACCGGAGTCGGATGCGCTGAGCAAGGACCTCAAGCGGCGAGAGTTCCGGTTCGTCGGCTCGACCATCTGCTACGCGTTCATGCAGGCCGTGGGAATGGTGAACGATCATGTGATCGACTGCTTCCGCTACAGCGAGCTGGCGGGGAATAGTTAGTCATCCGCTTCGAGGGCAGAATCGGGGATGCGCATCCATTCCAGCGTTACCGGGCAGCAGGGGGGACGTCTTTTTCGGGACGAGATGGGCGGGTTCACGATCCGTTATTTCGTGAGCCGGATGCCGGCCCGTCAACGACGCGAGCTCGATGCTGGACTTCCATTCAGGATCGGCCCGGAGGCGATTCCGTCAGCGGGCTGATGTCGCGTCCACGCGGTCATGATTCATCCCTCCCGTTCGCGAGGTCATCACGAGTGGACCGAACAGGCCGACACGGTTTCACGTGGACGTGGCTCGCGCTCGCCATCGCGACGCCGATTTTCGCCTGCTTCCGAGCGGAGCCCAGGCCATCCGACACCGCGCTGACCGCGCTGCCTCCCGCGGTTCCCACGCCGGCCCCCGCGGTTGATTCGACCGCAGCGCCACCGGTTGCCCGTCCGACCTGCCTGGTGACCGATTCATCCATCGGTCCTGTCAGGCTCGGGATGACCGTCGCCGACGCGAAGCAGGCGCTGCCTTCCGGCACGTTCGAACGGAGCTCCGATGGTGATGGAGCGGTTCTCATCGGCCTCACCGTTGGCGGCGATGCCCTGATGACCCTCGTCGCGGAGGACGATACGGAGGGCCCGATCGACTGGGGAAAGCGGATCGTCGCGATGGAGACGTTTAGTTCTCTGTGCGCGACGACGGACGGGGTGCATCCGGGTTCCCTCGTGCTCGATGCGGAGAAGGTCCTCGGCGACGTCACGACGATCGTGCAGAGCGAGATCGAGTCGCGCGAGTATATCGAGTTCGAGCGCCAGCCGGCTCAGCTGACCTTCAGGCTCGACTACACGGGGATCTTTCCCGCTGGCTCACGAGAGACGCGCCGTTTCAACCCGAAGGGCAGGATTTTTTCGATCGCGATTTCGACCCACTGACCAGGTGGTTGGCGACGCCCGGCAAATCGTGTCGCATCGTCAGGTGAGGCATACCGCGCAACGCCTACAGGCGCGCCAGCGACTCCATGATCGGCGCGAATTGATCGCGTTCCCTCAACGCCGTCACATCCGCGAACGTCACGACGACCGCGTCCGTCTCGCCCCTCGCGTCGCGAACCGGGGTGGCGCAGATGCTCACCCACCGGCGACGCCCGTCACGCGTCTCGCAGGCGATCTCGTTCTGGCGCACGACCTCGCCGATCAGGAGCGCCCGCGCGACCGCTCCGTCGATCGGCAGCGGCCGACGAACCTGGCCGCCCCGAAATGGCGTGCCGATGGAGGCTGAGCCCGCGCTCGTCGGTGTGAGCTCGTCGAGCAGGCGGTCTGCCACAGCGTTCGAGTACAGGAACGCTCCGCCGCGATCGATGAGGAGGATGCCATCCGAAAGCTGGCCGAGCAGGGCCCGCAGGGTGCTGTGGCTGAAGAGGGATGTGGTATTCAGCTCCATGTTACCTCCATGGTGCGTTGGGGGACGGATCGTGTGCAGCGCGACGCTGGTCCCGTGAAGTGGTCGGAGTCGCTGCGCGGGCCACGAGCACCGGGCACCTCGTCGTCTGCAGCAGGTCACTGTCGAGCATGTCCGTGACGACGAGATCGCTGCCGAAGCGCTCCGCCTGAGCCATGATGACAGAAGCAGAATCACCCTCGACCGCATCGACGAACGCACTTGCCGGTTTGCTCTTCGCCATGAGCTGGCGCCAGCGAGGGACGCCGGGCCGGCCATCGAGTTCAACCTTGGTCCCGCCAGAGGGTTCGCGAGCGTGCGCGAGGTGTACGACGGCGATGCCGGTACCGAAGCGGTCCTCGAGCATGCGTGCCCAGTCGAACGCAACAACGCCGAGATCTCCACCGTCGACCGGCACGAGCAGCCGCGTGGGGGTCCCGTTCATTGCCCCGGCGACAGCGAGCACGGGGAGGGGCGAGTGCGCCAGCAGGCGCTCGGCCGTGCTGCCGAGGGTGTCGGGCGTGGACGCCGACAACCGGTGCGGACCGACGACGATGAGGTCGGCATCGAGCTCGGCAGCGACATCGGCGATCTGCTCTGCCGGGTCGCCGACCCGCACTACGGCGCGGGTGAGCCCCAGTCTGATCGATTCCACGATCTCCTGGAGCCGGGCCTTGGCGCGCGCCCGCGCAGCTGCAATCGTCGTTTCATCGGACACGGGCTCGGTGCCGGCGGGAATGACGTGGACCAGAACGAGCTCGGCCCTCGGCGCGAGATCCCGCCGAATCCAGCGTGCAGCGGCCACCGACGCTTGGGTGAAGTCGACTCCGAGAATGATGCGATCGAGTGACATGAGCATGGTGTCGGGGCACAGGTTGATGGGGTCGCTCCTCACAGGAACCTAGCCCGTTTGGGGGCCACGTCAGTCGGGCGACTTCCGTGTCACTCGTCGGGGATCTTCCCAAACCAAGGCGACCTCGTGCGATGATGCGGAAGATCCCCGACACGCTTTCCTCGGTCTCCCGACAGACATGAGCCGCGAATCGCCGAAATTGGCTACACATGGTCGCTGCACGGGATGACGGGCGGCGCGACCATCCACACCAGGAGGGAGCGTGCTCGCAGCCGCCATTGCTCGTGACCCCGGTTCGATCGCTCTCCCGGCGCCCAGCGCTCCGATTCCGAACGTGCCGCCGGCCGATGAGGCCGAGCGCATCCGCTTCGCCGAACTGCAGCTGCGGCTGGCGCCGCTCATCGAGCGGGTCTTTCCGGACCGGCACGCCGCCCAGACGGTCGTCGTCATCCCGAGCCTCTCCCTCGACCGGGAAGAGCTGACCAAGCTCACCGGGGCCACGCACTACGAGGAGCGCCTGCTCTGCATGCTGATGCTCCTCCGCCAGCCGCGCACGCACGTGGTGTATGTAACGAGCGAGCCGATTCCGCCGGCGATCGTCGACTACTACCTGCACCTGCTTCCGGGAATTCCGGTCAGCCACGCTCGTCGTCGCCTCACGCTGTTGAGCTGCCACGATGGGTCCGGCGAGATCCTCACGGACAAGATCCTCAGCCGTCCGAGACTCGTCGAGCGGATCCGGACGGCGATCGAGGACCCGTGGTCTGCGCACATGACCTGCTTCAACGTCACCCCACGTGAGCGCTCACTCGCTGTCCGACTCGGGATTCCCCTCTACGGATGTGACCCCGACCTTCGCTACCTGGGCACCAAGAGCGGCAGCCGTGAGGTGTTCCGCAGCGCCGGGGTTGGGCTTCCGCCGGGCTTCGAGCATCTCCATGACGAGGAGGACATCACTCGCGCGCTCACGGACCTCAAGCGCATGGACCCTGCGCTTCGCCGAGCGGTCATCAAGCTGGAGGACGGGTTTTCGGGCGAAGGGAATGCCGTTTTCCATTTCGGCGGGGCGCCCACCGCCGGTTCGGCCACGAACCTCGCTCGCTGGGTTCGAGGCTCGCTGCGAACGAACCTCTCCTTTGGTGCGCCCGGTGAGACGTGGGAGCACTACCGGAAGAAGTTTGCGGAGATGGGCGGCATCGTGGAGTGCTTTCTCGAGGGCGCCGAAGTGCGGTCTCCATCGGTGCAGTGCCGGATCGATCCGCTCGGACGGACGAGCATCATCTCCACCCATGACCAGGTGCTCGGCGGCCCGACCGGGCAGGTGTTCCTCGGGTGCGGCTTTCCCGCGGACGGCGCCTATTCCCGCGATATCCAGACGGCTGGACTGCGCGTCGCCGACATCCTCGCCGCGCATGGAGTGCTCGGACGATTCGCGATCGACTTCGTGAGTGTCCGGCGGAACGATCACTGGGAAACGAGCGCAATCGAGATCAACCTGCGAAAGGGCGGCACTACGCACCCGTACCTCATGCTTGAGTTCCTGACGGGCGGTGCGTATGACTCGCAGGCAGGTCTTTTTCGCACGCCGGCCGGACGTGCGCTCTACTACCAGGCTTCTGACAATCTCGGGGGGCCTGAGTATCGAGGGTTGACTCCCGACGACCTTATCGACGTCGCGGTGAGCAACGACCTGCACTTCGATGCGGTGACTCAAGAGGGCGTCATGTTTCACCTCATCGGCGCGCTGTCGGAGCATGGGAAGCTGGGGATGGTGTGCATCGGCGGGAGCCCAGAGATTGCCCAGCGGTACTTCCGCGACACGGTCGCCGTGCTGGACCGGGAGGCGCGGGGATCGGTGACCTAGCGCGGTTGCCCGTCGCCGACGCACCATTGCCTGCGTCATTCCGGGAGTGGACGCGTGAGAGTGCTCCAGAGCCGACCCTTCGCGATCTCGGCCGTCGCCTTCCTGTCGCTGCCGCTCGGGGCAGTTTGGTTCGAAGGTTTGCACACGACGCCAGCGGGATTCGCGGAGACGAGCTGTATTCGCCGGGATGAGGGCGCTGTGCCGCTTGGCGCCCTCCACTGCCTGCAACTCTTCCCAACGCCCGATCTCCCGACGGTCACCGCAGTCGTCGAGCTCGCGCCGATCGCGTCTCCCTTTGGCGTCGCGGTCGACATCGACGGCAAAGCGCGTTACGCATTGATCGCCGAGGTCTCCGGTCTCCCGGGAGCTCACACGCTCGGCGATTACACGACGTACGTCGCCTGGGCGTACACTCTGACTCTCGACCAGCCGATCCGCCTCGGCGAAGTCCGTAACGGGCGCGTTCTCCTCGGCGAGATCGCCTACGACCAGTTTCGAATCCTGGTGAGTGCCGAACCCTCGACGAAGGTTCGCGAGCGAACCGGCCGCCTCGTGCTGCGCGGCACGTCGCCGAGCACACGGCTCCTCGCGCATCGGGACCTGATGCAGTCGGCCCCGCCGGGAGCCATCGTCGTCGGGAGAGCCGCGATCGATACGTCCGGCGATACCACGCACGCCGCCGCGCACGGGAGCGCGACAAATCCAACCGGCGGCGGAAGCTGGCCCATGCCTCCGACGCCACCGGGTATGTCAGTGATGCCGGGCATGAGCGCGCACGTCCCGAGTGTCGCACCCTTCCGCCCCGGCACCGGCATCGATCCGGCGACAATTGCCGCCGCCCGCCCGCGCGAAGTCGTCGCCCTCGCGGATGGCGACACGTTGAACCTCGATGCCCAACTCGTCCGCCGCACGATCGGCGGCGCGACCTTCACGATGTACGGCTTCAACGGCCAGTATCCCGGCCCGCTCCTCCGGGTTGCGCAGAACGCCACGATCGTCGTGCGCTTCCGGAACCGCATCGACCTGCCGAGCGCGGTGCACTGGCACGGCGTGCGCCTCGAGAACCGCTCCGACGGCGCGGTGGGCGTGACCCAGGACGCAGTGCCGCCCGGCGGAACGTTCGTGTACCGAGTGCACTTTCGCGACGCAGGCATCTACTGGTATCACCCGCACGCGCGCGAGGACATCCAGCAGGACCTCGGGCTCGCGGGCAACATCCTCGTCCAGTCGCCGCGGCGCGACTACTACGGTCCGGCGAATCGCGAGGACGTGCTGCTGCTCGACGACCTGCTCGTCGGCGACGACGGCCCGATTCCCCACGGCGCCGCGTCGCCGACCCACGCGCTCATGGGGCGCTTCGGCAATCTCCTGCTGGTGAACGGAGATCCTCGCTACCGACTCTCCGTGAAGCGCGGCGAGGTCGTGCGCTTCCATCTCACCAACGCCGCCAGTGCGCGCTTCTTCAATCTCTCCTTCGGCGGCGCGCCGATGAAGGTCGTCGCCTCGGATGTTGGCCGCTTCGAGCGCGAGGCCTGGGTGCACAGCGTCGTGCTCGCGCCGGCGGAACGCTACGTCGTGGATGTGCGCTTCACCGCGACGGGCACCGTCGCGCTGACGAACCGCGTGCGCGCGCTCGATCATATGTTCGGCACCTTCTCCCAGGAGATCGATACCCTGGGCCTCGTCCTCGTCGACAGCGTGCGCGCGACCCCGGATCACGCGACAGCCTTCGCCCGGCTCCGCGGCGCCAGCGACATCGCCGCGGATGTCGCGCGGCTTCGGCCACACTTCGCCCGCCCGCCCGACCGGGAGCTCGTGCTCGCGCTGCGAACCCGGCGCCTCCCGCCGGCCGTCGCCCAAATGCTCACCGGGGTAAACGTCCCCGTCGACTGGAATGACGGCATGCCGATGGTGAACTGGGTCACCACCGGCAACGAGATAGAGTGGCTGCTCCGCGAGCCCGCGACCGGGCGCGAGAACATGGACGTTGCCTGGCGATTCCGGCAGGGCGACCTCGTCCGGCTGCGGCTCGTCAACGACCCGTCGTCGGCGCACGCCATGGCCCATCCGGTCCACCTGCACGGCCAGCGCTTCCTCGTCCTCTCGCGCAACGGCGTTCCCGGTGACAATCTGGTATGGAAGGACACCGCCATCATTCCCGCGGGGGAGACGGTCGAGCTCCTCGTCGAGATGTCGAACCCCGGCCGGTGGATGCTGCACTGCCACATCGCCGAGCATCTCTCGGCGGGCATGATGATGGTGTTCGAGGTCGAGAAACGTTGAGCCGCCCAACTGAGGAGATCTCATGACGCTCGCCGCTGGTCCTGTTCTCGTCGTCGCATTGCTGTTTGCGCCCGTCATTCACGCGCAGGGCCCCACCGACCGCGCCATGGACCGCCCGTCCGACCGCCTCACGCTGGCCGACTACATGGAGTGGGAGACGGTGTCCGGGCCGCAGCTCTCTCCGGACGGGAAGCAGGTCATCTTCAGCCGCGGCTGGGTCGACAGGGTCAACGACAAGCGCCAGAACTCGCTCTGGGTGATGAACGCCGACGGGTCGCGACTCCGGTCGCTCGCTCTCGATGGCTCGGCACCCGAATACTCTCCCGACGGGACGCGCATCGCGTACACGAGGGACGGCGCACCCCGCGGCACCCAGATCTGGGTGAAGTATCTCGATACCGAGGGCCCCGGGACGCAGATCACGCGGCTCGAGGAGTCTCCGTCCGACGTCACGTGGACGCCTGACGGCAAGTCGATCCTGTTCCGCGTGTCGGTCCCGCGGACCCAGGGCGGTGCGCGCATCGAGAATGCGGTGAACGTGTTCAAGCCGCGCGGCGCGACGTGGACGGCGGCGCCGCGCGTCGTCGAGAAGCTGCAGTATCGGCGCGATGGGCAGGGCTTCACCGCCGACAACGTCTCCCACCTCTTCATCGCGCCGGCGGATGGCGGCACCGCACGCCAGCTCACGCACGGTGATTACGGCGTCGGCTCGATCGAGCTGACGCCGGACGGCAAGACCGTGGTGTTCTCGTCGGGACCGCGCACGGATTCCGCCGAGTATGCGTGGCGCGAGTCGGACATTTTCTCGGTCGACCTCGCCACCGGCAACGCCCGGCAACTCACGACGCGCAGCGGACCGGATAACAATCCGTCCGTCTCGCCCGATGGGAAGCTGGTCGCATACACGGGCTACGACATGACGACGGACACGTGGGTCGACTCCCGCATGTACGTCATGAACCTCGACG
>JANOCW010000275.1:0-5534 GCA_031412375.1 Gemmatimonadaceae bacterium
CGACACGACACGCGAGCCGACGAACAGGTCCATGTCGCCGTCGCCGTCGAAATCCCCTGGCGCGACGCAGCCGCCATTCTCGGTGACGCGCGGCAACGCGTTCGCGGGAGCCTTTCGAAAAGTCCCGCGACCATCGTTGTAGTAGAGCCGATCGCGAAGTTGGTCGGCATCTCCCCAGAACTCGTTCCCCGCGGTGACGACGTAGAGATCGAGATCCCCGTCGCCGTCGGCATCGAAGAACGCGCCGTCGACGTCCTCATCGGTGCTGTCCGCAGCGAACGGTTCGCGCTTCGGCTCCGAGAACCGACCGTCGCGCCGCTGGACGAGGAGTTGGCTTGGCTGCCATTTGGCTCCACCGACGAACAGGTCGTCCAGGCCATCGCCATTCACGTCACCGATGGCGAGCGCGGGCCCTTCTGCCGAGAGCAGGTGCGGCATCAGCGGCTCACGATCCGTGTCCAGGAACGCGTTCTCGGCGTGGCGAAAGCCGAAGCCTGCCTGCGCGGTCGCGTCGTCGAAGAGCGGCGCTGACGCACCGGTCGCTCGCGCCGCCGCATGATCCCAACGCCCGCGTGCGGCAGTCTGCGCGAGCACGAGTGTGCGGTTGAGCGCGACGTCGCGGATGACCTCCGAGCGCCGATCAGGCCACACGACGACGAGCGAGTCGGCGCGAGTCGCGCGACCGAGGCCGAAATGCAGCCGCGGGTCGACACTCGACTGGAACCCCCGGGTCGGCATCTGCTCGACGAGCTGCGTCACCCCGAGCGCGGAGACGTACACCTTGGTCCCCAGCCCCGCCGTGTTGGCCCCTGCCCCGTCGAGCTGCACCGTCAGCCATGCATGTCCGGTGCGTTCCCCGCTGCGGTTCCTGTAGATCCGCGCCGGGCCGTTGACATCGTTCACCACGAGATCGAGCGCCCCGTCGTTGTCGAGATCCGCGTAGGCGGCCCCGGTCGAGAACCCCGTTTCCGTGAGCCCCCACTCGGCCCCGACGTTCGCGAATGTAAGGTCGCCTCGGTTGCGGAACATGTGGTTCGGCAACGGCACCTGCGGCATCCGTCGCATGATGTCGAGGCTCTTCTTCGGGTCGCGGTCGCGGAGAGCCGCTTGTGCGGCTTCGTTGCCGACGTAGTTGATGTAGTCGAGATCGTTCGGGCGCCGGTAGATGCCGTTCGCCACGAACAGGTCCTTGCTTCCGTCGTTGTCGAAGTCGGCGAACAACGGCGCCCACGTCCAGTCGGTGGCGTGCAGCCCCGCGAGATACCCGATGTCGCTGAACCGCAGACCTCCGCGGTTGAGCTGGAGCGTGTTGCGCGCGTACTGCGGGTGGTATCCGGCGCGTACCCGCAGGTTGAACAGGTTGAAGGTTTCAGAACTGGCGGACGTCTTGAGCACGTCCTCGCGCTCCGGCAACATGTCGCCGACGAAGAGATCCACGCGCCCATCGTTGTCGATGTCGGCGGCATCGACCCCCATCGAGAAGCGGCTGGTATGCCCCGTCGCGCGCGTGATCTGCTCCTCGAACGTGCCGTCGCACCGGTTGACGTAGAGGAGATCGTTCTCCTGGAAATCGTTCGCGACGTAGAGATCGGGACATCCATCGGAATTCAGGTCGCTCGCGACCACCCCGAGTCCGAATCCGTCGAGACCGCGCACGAGCCCGGCGTCCGTGCTCACATCGCGGAATTTCCCCCCGTCGTTCCGCATCAGGCGATCAGCGGCCGCATCGGGGTCGACCCTTCCGACGGACAGGCCAATGCCGCGCTCCGTGTGCGTCGCATGGTTGAGGAGGTACGCATCGAGGTCCCCATCTTCGTCGTAGTCGAAGAAGAGCGCCTGCGTACCAAACCCGGCTTGTCCCAACCCGTACTGCTCCGTCTCGTCCCGAAAGCGCCCGTCGGCCGTGTTGATGTACAGCGCGTTGCGCCCCTGCTGCGAGAGAAACCGAACGCCCGAGACGTAGATGTCGACGTGGCCGTCTCCATTCACATCGGCCATCGTCGCGCCACTCTTCCACCCTCCCGCTCCGGCGACGCCGGCACGGTCGGTGATGTCCTCGAACCGGAAGCCTCCCCGATTTCGATAGAGCCGGTTCGGGCCGAGGTTTGCGGTGAAATAGAGGTCCTGCAGGCCGTCGCCATCAATGTCCCCTACCGCGACTCCGCCACCGTTGTAGTAGTACAGGTAGTCGAGAATGTTGAAATCAGCCGCCTCCGGAAGCACGTTCTCGAACCGCACGCCCGTCGCGCGCGGCGACATCAGCTCGAAGAGGGCCGGCTCGGCCGATCTCGCCGGCGGCGCGCAGGCTACGGCCATGAATGCGGGTACCATGACTGCCGCTCGGAGCAGTGATTCCCGGTGCGTACGCCGCCGTGGGGTTCCCGGCCATGGCTCCGAGCGACTGCTGAGTGTCATCTGCTTGCGGAGTCGGGCATTCAGCTTATCGTAAGGCAGCGTTCTCACCCCATTGATTCTCGAGGCGAACATGCGTCGATCGTCGGTTCTTCCGCTAGGCGTCCTTGGCGTGATCCTGCCCTTCTGTGCCGGCTGTGGGGGCGGCAAGCGCGCCACGACCCCCAGTGCGGCGCCGGAACGCACGACGGCGACGGTCACCGCTGACGACATTAAACGCACCACCGGCGACGATCAGCAGATCGAGAAGTCGCTTGCCGGGCGGGTGGCCGGCGTGGTCGTCACCACCGCCCCGGACGGCAGCGTCGCGGTACGCATCCGCGGGGGCTCGTCCGCGTACGGAAACAACGCGCCGCTGTACGTGGTCGACGGCATGCAGATCGAAGCCGGGCCGAATGGGGCGCTCACCGGCATCAATCCCGATGACATCGAGTCGATCCGGGTGCTGAAGGATGCCGCCGAGACGTCGATGTACGGCTCGCGCGGGGCCAACGGCGTCATCGTCATCAAGTTGAAGGGCGCGAAACGACGGCCGCCGCCGGGCGATTATCCAGCCTAACGGGCGCCGGCAACTGCCCGCTCGGTCGGGCCTCCCGCGCGCGTCCGCTGCGCCACGAGCGTACCAACCTTCCGCCCCTGGGTGACGCCTTCCTCGATCGCCATGCGATAGTGGATTCCCCCGTAGAGGCGGCTGATCGCGGCCTCGGCGCCGGCGGCCTCGAACGATGGGAATGCGCGAGGCGCGAGCCCGTAGGTCATCTCGGTGCTGTCCACGAACGCGAAGTCAGCGCCGAACTGGTCGGTCAGCACGTGCGCCGCAGCGGTCGAGATGACGCTGTGGCCGCTCGTGTATTCAGGAAAAGGGGGAGTCTGGAGCAGAGGCTCCCAGCTCTCGTCGAGGACGGAGTTGATCACCGTCTCGGGACGGATGACTGCGCTCCGATACTTCTCGTCCCAGCTGCTGATGAAGCCATCGGCCAGGGCCATGGCCGTCCGGGCGTAGGCTTCCGCCGAGCGGGTGATGTTGGCGTCCGCTTTTCGGGCCGCGATACCGGCAATGCCCATCCAGTGCCCGCCCGGTGTGATTTTCTTCGTGGCGAACATCGTGTGCCCCTGCACGTGCATCACATAGGGGTTGCAATCCCAGAACGCGGCGATTCCCCGCTGCTCATCGGTGAGGGAGCGCCCGATCTCGTACACCTCCTTCACCTGCAGGAAGAAGGGGCTGCCCGCTGTCGTGTCGAACGGCAGGGGCGGATTCGGGCGGAACTGACTCGACGAGTCCATAGTGAAGGCGCGCAGCATCCCCCAGTTTGGCTCGACGGCATCCATGTACGCAGGAGGCGTCGGCACCCAGCGCCCTGGCGCCTGCGTCACCGAGTACTTGGGGTAGCCCCGGCTCTGGCTGAAGCGGTCCTCCCGGGACCAGGCCAGCACGTGGGCCGCCACCGTGTCGCCATATGCAACCGAACGCTGGAAGACGTCGTCGGGGACCCTCGTGCGCCGCATTTGCCGGTGCATCTCGGCGCGCAGGGAATCCATCCGCGCCTGCGAGAACGTGAGCGCCCTTCCGACCGTCATGAACGCGTGCACGCCAGCGAGCGGCAGATAATACTGGGCAGCGGAATCAGGAACGGGCACAGGCTTGAACCCATTCACGCGGCCGGCGAGTGAGCGGTAGCCGGGATGGCCGTGGCGTACCGCCTCGAAGGCCGCGATGCTCGCATAGGCGTAGACTCGGCTGGCCTGCGGCGGACTGAAGATATCGTAGACGATGACGTCGGACAGCTGCTCGGCCGCAGCGTGCAGGAACGCTGCATCCCGGCGCTCGCGTTCGGACGCGTCGGGCGCGCAGCCCGTGAGAAGGACAATCACGAGCGAGAGCAGCACCATCGGCCTGTACGTCATTTGCATTCTGTCTTCTTCGGTCGGATGCCGGAATAACAGTCCAGGCCAGCCCAGGCGAGACCGGCGCGATGGAGAATATCTCACGGATTTGGCCGTGGGGAAATAGCGACCTGCGCCGAGGCCACCCGCGGCGCCCTTCGGAAGAGAACGGGTCGGTCGTCGTTGCGGGCCACGACGATGACGTCACCCTTGGAGGTGCGCACGCGCTGAATGTCGCGTGCCTGCCCGGATACACGAATGCCGCTCGCCGCGGCGGAGACTGGCGTGAAGCGGCCGTCGCCCCGTCCGCGCATGAAGAGCCCTCGGCTCGAGCTCAAGCGACCGATCTCCGGCTTCACGCCGTCGAAGTTTCCCGCGAGCAGGAGGTCAGCATGCCCATCTCCGTCCATGTCGCCGGCGTGCAGGGCGTACACCGGCGCGAGTTGCGCCTCCATCGGAAGCGCCGACAGAGTGAACGAGCCGTCGCCGTTATTCCGCACGAATGACGTCGCGAAGGTATACGCCTTTCGTTCGATGGCACCCGACAGGTCGGCCGGCGTGAAGACATCCGTCATGGCCGCGCGCGCGTAATCCTCATACCGCAGGAACCGGGTCTTCAATCGGGGGACCGCCCGAATGAGTTCATCCCGCATCGCCAGCGGATAACTCTTGCCGCCGCTATAGGACGCGAGGATCTGTTCGACAGACCCGTTGTCGTCGAAGTCCTTCACCGCCATCGTCACGGGCTCGCGCTCGCTCGCTCGCAGTCGCGTGTTGAGTCCCAGGTTCCCGACCACGAAGTCCGTGCGGCCGTCCTCATCGAAGTCCGCGGCGACGATGCGGTTCCACCAGCCATGGCTCTTCTCCAACCCGCGAATCGCGAGGGGCGCAAGCTTTCCCCCGACGTTCCTGAATACGGTGATGGGCATCCATTCACCCACCATCACCAGGTCGACGCTGCCGTCGCTGTCGACGTCGCGCCAGAGCGCGTCGGTCACCATCCCCACCCGCGCCAGGTCGGGGGCAACGGCCGCCGTGACGTCGCTGAATCGACCGGTGCCATCGTTTCGCAGCAGCATGCTCTGCGGATCGGTGCCGTAGCGCCACGGGACAACACGGCCGCCGACGAAGAGGTCGACGTCACCGTCCCGATCGTAGTCGGCGGCCGCAACCCGTGAGCCGCTCGCGGTCTCGGCCGGCAGGTGGCCACTCGTCTTGCGGAAGCGTCCGTCCCC
>JANOCW010000276.1:0-2414 GCA_031412375.1 Gemmatimonadaceae bacterium
CACCCAATCGGGACTCCACAGCTCATACTCGAGGAGCTTCTGTCCGTTGAGCCAGTGCTCGACGTGCGCTCCCTTCGCGATGATGCGGGCGGTATTCCACTCGCCGGCGGGCTTCACGATGCCGGGAGGGGCCGGGTACAGGCCGTATGCGGCGCCGGCCGACACCAGCCGGTTGCGCCCATCGGGCGAATTCGCATCGTCGAGAAGCTGGTACTCCGGCGCGCTCCAGTACACCTTCTCGTACTCCTCGGTCGCGCGGTAGAACACGCCAGCGTTGCCGCCCGTGCTGAGCTTCCAGTCGAACATCAGGTCGAAGTCGCCGAACTGGTCTCGGCTCACGATATCCAGCGTCTCCACGGTCTTGGTCATCGATCCGTCGACGACGCGCCACGCCTGCGGCATCGAGTCCGATTGATACGCGCGCCACCCCGCGAGCGACTTGCCATCGAAGAGGAGTCGCCAGCCGTCACTACGTTCGGCCGCGGTGAGCATGTTGGGTTCCTGGTTCGGCTGGGTCATCGAGGCGTCGGGCTGGGGTGCTGCGCAACCGAGCATGATTGCGCCGGCGCCACATAGCGCCGCCGTTCGCCGGCCGCGCTGCCCGAGGAACGAGAGGCGTCGGTGTACGAGCGCCATAAATGTCGTTGCGATGATCGTGAACGTCATGGGGATCAGAGGCTCCAGCCCGCTCGGTATTCGCGAGTGAGGAAGCGGTTTCCCTCAGGCGCGTTGGGGAACGTCATGTTGGCGGCGTCGTAAATGATGCGCTTGCCGTTCGGGCCCGCTGCGCGCAGCGCGGCAATGCCCAGCAGCATCGTCTCCGTCAGGCCTGCCGAGTAGTCGAACGACGCGCTCGCGCGCGCCTCACCCTTGCACGCCATTGCCCAGTTCATCTCGTGCGACACCGCGATGCGCGGAATCGACACGGGCACGGCCGCAGCGGCCTCGTTCAGCGACTGCGGAAACAGCATCGGGTTCCGACCGTACGTCTCATACGTCAGGATGCCCTTGTCGCCGACGAAGAAACCGCCTCCGCCATCGCCGCGCGGGATGGCCATGTCATCGGGAAGGAACGGAGGCCGGGGCGGCAGCAGGTTGCCATCGTACCAGAAGATCTTCACCGCCGGTTTCGACCCTCGGGCCGCGAACTCGTACTGCACTGTCGTCGCCACCGGGTACGAGACCGGATCATTCGCTGGCCCCCCCCATGGCGTCGATGACGCGCTGATCGCCGTCGGCTGGCCGAGTCCGAGCGCGTAGTATGGCTGGTCCACGAGATGCGCGCCCATGTCGCCGAGCGCACCGACCCCGAAGTCGACCCACCCACGCCAGGCGAATGGGTGATATGCCGGGTGATACGGAATTTCCTTCGCCGGACCGAGAAAGAGGTCCCAGTTCAGGCCGGGGGGCGGCGTCTGCTGCACCTTCGACATCGCGTCCAGAATGGCGCGCTCGACCGTCCGTACGTTCCACTGCGCGGGGACGTTCGGATCGGGCGCGGGTTGCGGTGCGGGCTGTGGCACCGCCGGCTGCGCGCCACCGCGGCCGCCCGCCCCTCCGGCAGCGGCTCCTCCTGATTGCGCCGCCCCACCCCGGCCCCCGGCTCCGGCGGCACCAGCAGCACTGGTCCCACTGGCTGCTCCGACGGCGCCCGTGGCACCCGGCGCGGGAGCGTTGGGGTTCGTCGGACGGGGAAGTCCCTGCGCCCAGAAACGCTGGGGTCGATCCGTGTAGATGTGCACTTCGCGGACGGTCCCGATGACGCCGGCTTCGATCAGCTCCTTGATCCGGTGCGTGGCATCCATCGAGTGGCCCTGATTCCCCATCTGGGTGACGACGCGCATCTCCCGCGCCGTGCGCGCCATCGTGCGTGCCTCATGGACCGAGTACGCCATCGGCTTCTGCACGTAGACGTGCTTTCCGGCCTTCATGAAGTTGTTCGCGATCACCGCATGCACATTATCCGGCGTCGCCACGATCACCGCGTCGATGTCCTTCTGTTTCTCCAGCATCACACGCCAGTCGGTGTACTTCGCCGCCTTCGCGTATACCTCCTTCAACTTCGCCTGCTCCGCCGCGCGACGTGCCGCCGCCTCGTTCGCCTGCGCCTGGGTCTGCCCCTGGCCCGGCGTGATCGGTCCCTCACGCGGCCGAAGCTCCTGGATGAGCTTGCGCTCGACGAAGGGGAAGTCGACATCGCACACGGCGACGACGTTCTCGCCCATCACCGCCTTCAGGTTGTTCAAGCCCATGCCGCCGATGCCGATGCACGCAATGTTCAGCGTCGCGCTCGGCGCACGGAAGCCAACGCCGCCGAGGACGTGGCGGGGCACGACCATGGCGCCGAAGGCGAGCTTGCCTGCGTCAGCGACAAAGTCGCGACGGGTGATCTCTCTGCCAGACATGAGGAACGG
>JANOCW010000277.1:0-2934 GCA_031412375.1 Gemmatimonadaceae bacterium
CTCACCCTGGAGCGGTCGCTCGGCGCTCGACGGCGTGGAAGCCATGGACCACATGGTGAACATGATGCGCGAGCACGTGCCCGACGGCACGCGCATCCACTATGTCATCACGAGCGGCGGCAGCGCGCCGAACGTCGTTCCCGATTTCGCCGAGGTGTACTACTACGCCCGCCACCGGGATGCGAAGATCGTGAAGGCGGTCTGGGAGCGGTTCGAGAAAGCCGCGCAGGGCGCAGCGCTCGGGACGGGAACATCGGTGGACGTCGAGATCGTCAACGGCGTCTACGCGCTGCTGTCGAACGAGACGCTGGCCCGGGCGATCGACGTGAACCTGCGGCGTGTCGGCGGCGTCGCGTACGCGCCGGAGGAACGACGCTTCGCTGACCGGATTGCGACGACGCTGTCCGGCGAGCGCGTGGACGTCGCGGCCGAGGCAGCGCGTGTGCGCCCGTTCGCGGAGTCCGAGGCCGGTGGATCTACCGACGTCGGTGATGTGAGCTGGGTCGTGCCGAACTCGGGGCTGAGCACGGCGACCTGGGTCCCGGGCACGCCGGCCCACTCGTGGCAGGCCGTCGCCGCCGGCGGCATGAGCATTGGCCACAAGGGGATGATCAATGCTGCGAAGACGCTCGCGATGAGCGTGCACGACCTCATGACGCAGCCCGCGCTCGTAGCGGCCGCGCGGGCTGAGTTCGACCGGAAGCGAGGCGCCGGCTTCGTGTACGCCCCGCTGATCGGCGACCGCAAGCCCCCGCTCGACTACCGGATGGCTCCCAGGTAGCGCGCGGCTACGGCGTCAACCGCTCCGGAAGGAGGATGAAGCGCGCGTAGTTCCGCATGTCGAAATACTTCCGCGCTGCCTGCCGGACGAGCAACGGATTGAGATTGCGAACCATCTGGTCGTACGGCGCGAGCAGCCCGGCGAGGTCTTCACCTGCCTGGTCGCGGCCGGCAATGTTCGCGCTCCAGTAGCCGTTCGTCTTGACCTCGGTCTCGCGGGTGCGCACGAGCTGCTCCCGTACCTTGGCCACATCGGCCGCCGTCGGCCCCTTCGTCTTGAGCGTGTCGATCAGTGCGAGCACGGCCTTCGTCAGCTTCTCGACGTTTTCCGGCGAGGAGCCGTACTGCACCTGCACCAGGTACTCGGCCTTCGGGATTCGGGTCGAGCTCGCGCCGACGCTCGGCGAATAGGTGCTCCCGAGCTGTTCGCGAAGCGTCTCGGTGAGCTTGATCTGGAACAGCTCGGCGAGCGTGCGGAGTGCGAAGCGACTCGCGGGCGTCGGCACGAACGACCCCGAGAACACGAGCAGCGTGCTGGCCTTCGCTTCGGTTCCCTTGCGTACCGTCTTGTCGATCACGCCCCGCGGGAATCCGGGCGCGACGTCCTTCCAGGTCTCCTTGCGGCCGGAGGTCGGCAGCGTCGCGATGTAGCGCTCGACCAGCGGTTTGAGCGTCGCTGGCGTCACGTTGCCGACGAAGAGAAAGGTGAAGTCACCCGCATCGGCGAAGCGATCGCGATAGAACGCGAACGACTTCGCGATGTCCACCTCCGAGAACGTGGCGGTCGTCATCGGCCGGCCACGGCGATGGTACTGGGACAGCGTCGCCTGGATCGTGTCGGAGTAGACGGCCTCCGGCACGGCGCCCTTGTTCGCGAGGTTGGGCAGCATCTGGTTCCGGAACGCCGCGAATGCCGCCGAGTCGAGCCGAGGGGCCGTGAATTGGAGGTGGATCAGCTGGAAGAGCGTCTCCAGGTCCTTCGGCGAAGCGCGTCCGTTGAGCCCTTCGCTCGTCCCGCTGATCGTCGCGGTGACGCCAGCGGCCTTGCCCGTGAGCTTCTTTCGCAGGTCCACGACGTTGAACTTCCCGAGGCCGCTCAGGTTGACGACCTGCGACGCCATCGAGGCCGACATGATGTCGGCATCCGGGGCGAGTGACGTCCCGCCGGGGCTGTAGGCGCTCATCAGGACCTCGTCAGCCTTGTAGTCGGTCGGCTTGAAGAGCACGCGCGCACCATTCGACAGCTTCCACTCCGTGACATTTACAGCCCGAATCGTTCGCTCGCTGACAACCCGTCCGGCTGCAGGCACGCGTTCGAGCAGTGGATCGTCGGACAGCGCCTCGGCGTACGCGACGATCGGAGCCTTCGTCGCGCGATCGAACACCGCCAGCAGGTCGGCCTCCGTCGGCACCTTCAACCCATCCTTGAGCGGCGACTCGGCGATGATCACGCGGTTCTCGTCGGTGATCCACCGGCTCGCGAGTCCGTTGATCTCCTGGAGGGTGATCGACGGAATCAGCTCCTGGGCGAGTCGATATTCGTACTCGATCCCGGGGATGGCTTCGCCATCCAGAAAGTTGCCGATGTATTCCTCCACGAACGCGCCCGACACCGTCTTGTCACGCTCGGCGTGCGATCGCTCGTACGAGCGGAGCACCGCCTGCTTCTGCCGTGCGAGCTCCGATTCGAGAAAGCCGAACTGGTCCACGCGTCGGGCCTCGACCAGCAGCGCCTCGAGCCCGCGCTCGATCCCGCCATCGTTGACTCCCGCTCCGAGCGTGAACGCGTCGCGCGAGCGTGCATAGAAGTCGCCCTTCGACGCGCCGGCACCGAGGAATGGCGCGTCCGGCTTCTGCGCCATCTCGGAGAAGCGGTTGTTGAGCATCCCGAGGTAGAGCCCTTCCATGAGATCGCGGCGGTAGTCGCCAACGGTCTTCGTCTCACCCGGGGGCAGCTTGAAGATGACGTTCACGCCCGACCCGCTCGCCTCGCGGTCGGTGGCGATCGCGACCAGCGGCGTGCTGTTGTCGGGCACGGCGGTAAGCGTGCGGGGTCGGGGTGCAGGGCGGCGCTGGAGGCGGCTGAAGTGCTGGCGGATCAGCGTCTCGATGCGGTTCGGGTCGAAGTCGCCGACGGCGATCACTGCCATCAGG
>JANOCW010000278.1:0-1860 GCA_031412375.1 Gemmatimonadaceae bacterium
GCGGACTATTCAATGGACCAGCTGTCGCGGTTCATCGATCGGGGCGTGCGCGACAAAATGCAGCGCGTTGTGGTCGGGCAGGAGGCCGTCGTGCCCACGATTCCCGACGCCGCCGCAGGTCGTGTTCAGCTCGACCTGCGCGCACTCATGCAGGGCCGTTTCCCGGGCCGCTGAGGCACCACTGGGCCCGTCCGACGCACCGCGCGTCCTCCGGGGCGGGGGGGGTGGGGCTCCCGCGCCGCGGCGTGCGTGGCGCGCGGGGGCGAATGCTCGGTGCGCGAAGCCCGTGCCTTCTCAGGAGAACAGCGCCGCCCCGACGAACGGGATGGCGCCGAGGACCCACACCAGCACGCCGGCAAGCGCTGCACGGCCGCGGTCGATGCGACCCGTCACCGCGAGCCCGATGGCGAGAAGGACCGTCACCCAAATCGTGAACAGGTCCACACGGCCGACGATCGCGACGAGCAGCGGCGAGGATGTGTCCGGGTCGAGCAGGCGTCCCGGCCCCAGTCTCAGGCGGAATTGGCCATCGAGCTGCTCAGGAGCGACGAGGAATCCCTGCACTCCCATGAGTAGCGTGTCCAGGATCTTCGGGACGTAGGAGTAGGCAGCAACGACGAGGGCCGCGTGCCACGTTTGCCGCGCGCCGACCACCTTGGCCGCGAGCCAGAGGGCCAGGGCAATGCAGACGATGGTGATCGGAAGCCCGATCACCGCTGCGATCTTCCCCGTGACCGAACTTACGCTCCGCATCTGCTCGGCCATTTCCGGCGTGATGCGGGGATCCGACATTGCCTTGCTGCGTCCGATCTCCGCGCTCATGATCGGATCCATCACGCCGGAGTTCACATAGAAGAGAATCGCGATCGCCACCGTGACCACGAGCAGCGGAATCCAGAAGCTTCCGTGTTCGCGGCGCGCGAAGACGGACGACGGCGCATAGAAGATGTCGAGGAAGTCCTCCCACACCGTTGCGGGTTCCGGCACGCGATCCGGAGCTGGACGATCCGAAGCTGGCGAAGAAGCAGAGTCTTGCATTGCGATCTCGGCGGCGGGAAGTGTTTCAGAGGAGGACCACAGCGCCCAAGATCCTGCTCCCTCGTGACCCGCACAAGAGGGGGCTCAGCGCACCGGGTGCGGAGGTCGAGGCAGGCGAAGCGAATCGGCAGGGGGCAGACTGTCGACCCACCGTCGCACCGCAGAGAACGGATCCGACTTCGCGCCCTTCGCAAGGTCAATGACCCGACGGATCGTTCCGCGCAGATTCCCGCCGTCGCGCGCGTGTGCGCGGTCGAATAGCTCGATGTCCGTGAGGTAGACCCGTCGCGCCATCAGGGCCGCGTTGTCGAGCACGACGCGTCCGGCATAGCCCCGCGATACCGTGCGCAATCGGGGCCCGACGTCGTCCACCAGCGTGCGCCGCGCACGCGCGTACATCGTGTCGCGCGCGATCAATCGTGCCTCGCGGCTGTCCGGATGGGCAGCGAAGGCGGAATCGAGCGACCGATACAGCGCGCCCCAGAACGTCGCGAGCCGCTTCTCGTCCTCCCAGCGAAGCACGACCTGATCCGCCGATGCGCGTTCCCCACGAGCGCGGAAGAACGACTCGGCGCCGCGCGCGCCCACGAAGTTGGCGAAGGATTCATTGAACTCCGCCTGCCCTGCACCATAGTACGAGTTGTGGGTGACTTCGTGGATGACCGTGTTCACGAGGTCGAGCGAGTCGGAGTCCAGCGTCGTCGACAGCAGAGGGTCGTTGAACCACCCTAGCGTACTGAAGGCCGACGCCGGCCGGAGATACACATCGTAGCCCTCGCGCTGCAGCCGCCCGGCCAGCGCGCGCGCCGCGCCGAAGTCGAA
>JANOCW010000279.1:0-11989 GCA_031412375.1 Gemmatimonadaceae bacterium
GCCGTATCGCGCAGCCACGTCATACCCCGGGAGTTTGCGCGGGTGGATCTCGGCCCCCTCGACCTGGCCGTGGTCCCCCTGGTGGTGGCCGTTGGTGTCGTTGACGAGCTTGAAGGGGTCGACGTCGACCACGAGCAACGACAGCGCCTGGTCCGACGCGCGCGCCGTCTCGATCGACGCCGTGGCGGCGTCAATGAACGTGCTGCGCAGTGGCAGACGCGTTAGTTCATCGATGCGAATGAGGTCCTCATGTGCACTCGGGCGCTGGAATGCCAGCGCCCGTCAACTCCGGTGGGCGCTCACCATATGACCGGACGTTCGGCGACGCAAGGTTGGCACGCCGTCCCTGCGACGCCTGCCCGCCGTTCGATGAGTCTCAGCGCGGAACGGCCCGGCGCGACGAGTCGGCAGCCGCCGTCGTCGCGAAGGGGGGCATGTCACGCCATGCCGCTGGATCCACATCCTTGCCGTGAATGTAGATGCCGTAGTGCAGGTGAGGTCCTGTCGCAAGACCGCTCTCCCCTACCCGCGCCATGACTCCGCCTTCCCGAACACGGTCGCCTTTCTGCACCAGCACCGTGTCCAGGTGAAAATAGGCGCTGTGCACTCCCCGACCGTGGTCCACGACCAGTGTTCGACCCGTGAGCACGAAGACCCCGACCTCCGCGACAATCCCGTGAGCGGGCGCGCGAACGGATGTTCCCCGTTTCACCGGAATGTCGATCCCGCTGTGGCGCCAGCCCGGGGCACTCGTTCCCGCGGTCGCAGTCGTATCGCCACCGAACGCCCCGCGCACTTTCGCCCCCGCGTCGACGCGGATGGCCCGGCTCGAATCGGACGCCCGATAATAGAAACGATCCTCCCCGTACCCAGTGCTCTTGCCAAGAGGGACGGGCTCCTTCCAGTTGCGCGTCCAGAGCCGCTCCGGGGTTTCTGATGAGAGCACGCCGCGCAGCACGCGCGCGTCGCGGGCCATGTCCGCGGTCCTCCGGAACAATGCGTAGCGCGTCGAGTCCAGCAGAATGACGTTCCGTCCGAGATCGCGCTCGGCAACGACCACCTGGCGCGTGATGCGTCCTCCGGCCCGGTCGATGGAGAGCGTAAAGGTGCCCCCCGGCTCGTCAGCGGTGAGCGGAACGACGGCGAGGACTCCGGTACCGTGGCTGTAACAGGGCAGCGGCGCGCCCTTCCAGGCACAGCGGGGAATGCTCGATGCGACCCCCTCGGCGTACGCGAACAGCACTCCGCCACGCTGCGGATTCGTCGGGTAGAGCTGCACCGACCCTGTGTCGGTCGCCGCGGTGGGGAGCGAGTCGCGCGGGACTGCAGGAACGCCCATCACGGAATCCACCGCTGCCCCTGCACGAACGGCGGTGTCGCCACTCGACGCGGCCGCGGCGACGCTCGTGTCCTCCTTGGCCGAATCATCCGTCGCCGCAGGACATCCGGTGAGCGACACGGCAGTGCCGAGGCCTAGCATGCCGACAGCGAAGCGGACCAACGGAGCGACATGTGTCCGGCTCGCGCACAGGTGGTCAGAACGACGAAGTGTACTCATTGGGATTCGCGGTGCGTGCACGTGGGGGAAGATGGCGACCAGACGTTCTTGCTGTCCCGGCCTCCGAGTCGGAGCAAGACGAAGGCCATGCGCCGGTGGATGTGCATCGCTTAACGCCACTCCGCACGACGCGTCTACCAGCACGAGAACGAAGTCGCAACGAACCACGGAGATTCATGCGGATCCTCTTGCGTGCGGCGAGCATCGCCGCGGTTGCACTCGGCGCGTGTGCGCCCGCAGTCACCTCCGATCCCCCGCGCGTGACGGTGGTCTCCGGGCCACGCGAACAGACCGCGGACCAGCAGGCCGCCCACGCACTTGGCAGGCTCACGTTCGGGGCGCGCCCCGGCGACCTGCAACGCGTGCGCGAGGTGGGAGTGGACCGCTGGATCGAGACGCAGCTCGCTCCGCGCAAGATCGATGACGCGGCAGCCGTGGAGTTTCTGAAGCGCTATCCCACACTCGAACTGTCCGCCGGCGAGCTGCTCCGGGAGTACGCCGGCGCACAGCAGCTCCG
This sequence comes from Gemmatimonadaceae bacterium, assembly GCA_031412375.1. Classification (GTDB taxonomy): domain Bacteria; phylum Gemmatimonadota; class Gemmatimonadetes; order Gemmatimonadales; family Gemmatimonadaceae; genus JANPKQ01. The sequence goes on from JANOCW010000279.1 coordinate 2,076, forward strand.
TCGGATGATCGCCCGGCGCGATAGCGGCCGGGCATCCGCAGAGGACAGTGCCGCGGTTCGAAAGGCCGCGCGGGAAGCGCAGCGCGTCACCATCGAAATCCAGTCGGCGAAGGTCGCGCGTGCCCTGCTGAGTGAGCGGCAGCTCGAGGAAGTGATGGTGGACTTCTGGGAGAATCATTTCTCCGTCTTCCTCGGCAAGGGACAGGTGAGGTATTTCCTGACCGACTATGACCGGGCGATCCGCGCCCATGCGCTGGGGAGCTTCCGCGAGATGCTCGGCTCGGTCGCCAGGAGCCCCGCGATGCTGTTCTATCTGGACAACGCCCAGAGCAGCGTCGAGCCAGGCCGCCCGACGCTGGCGTCACCGCAGGTTGCCATTCGCGGTGGTCGCGGCGCTCAGCGCCGTCCTCCGGGCCAGGCGCGTCCGGGTACGCGGATGCCCCCGTCGGAGGTGCCGCCCCCGGCGCGGCGGCGCGGCCTCAACGAGAACTACGCGCGCGAGCTGCTCGAGCTGCACACGCTCGGCGTCGATGGAGGCTACACCCAGCAGGATGTCATCAACGTCGCGCGAGCCCTGACCGGATGGACGATCGACAATCCGCGCACCGGAGGCGGTGGCACCTTTGTGTTCCGTCCCCAGATGCACGATGCTGGCTCGAAGACCGTGCTCGGCACGTCGCTCCCGGCCGGTCGCGGCATCGAGGATGGTGAGCAGGTGCTCGACATCCTCGCGCGCCACCCGGCGACCGCGCGCTTCATCGCGACGAAGCTCGCCCGCCGTTTCGTGTCGGATACGCCGCCTGCCTCCCTCGTCGACCGCGCCGCGGCGACCTTCACACGGACCAACGGACAGATCGGAGAGGTCGTCCGGACGATCGTGACGTCACCCGAGTTCTTTTCCAGCGCTGCGTATCGCAGCAAGGTGAAGACGCCGTTCGAGTTGGTCACGAGCACCCTGCGCGCGCTCAACGCGCTCCCCGATGCGACGCAGCGCACTGCGCTGGCTGTGCGACAACTCGGTCAGCCGATCTTCGGAAAGGAGACTCCGAATGGATATCCGGATGTCGCGGACGCGTGGCTCAACACGGGTGCCATCCTCAACCGGATCAACTTCGGGACGATGGTCGCGGCGGGGCAGATCCCGGGCGTGCGTCTCGACCGCTGGCCCTCGGCACGCGCGGTCGCAAGCGCGCCGCGCGAGCAGCAGGTCGATGCAGTGATCGCGTCACTGCTCGGTGGCAATGCCTCGCCGGACACGCGCGAGATCCTCATTACGGGACGAAACCCGTTCCTTGACGCGAATCCCGGCGCGGTGGTGGATTCCATCGCGATCGATGATGATGACCCGCCGGCAATGATGGTCGGCGGTGAACGTGCCATGCGCCGCGCCGGAGGAAACCGTCGCACACCGCAGCTCGAGGGGCTGGCTCAGGTCATCGGCCTCGCCCTGGGCTCGCCCGAATTCCAACGCAGGTAGCAGAGGTCCCGATGAGACGACGCGTCTTCATGCGCTCCGGCGCGCTCGCGCTGGTGACGATGGGACTGAGCCCGCGCTTCCTTCGCCGCACGGCATTCGCGGCCGGGCTCCAGGCGGCTGCCGCGAAAGGCAAGGTCTTCATCTGCATCTTCCAGCGCGGCGCCGCCGATGCGCTGAACGTCGTGGTCCCGCACGGTGAGCAGGGCTACTACGCCCTCCGTCCGGCGATCGGCATTCCGCGCCCGTCGGCACGAGCAGAGGGAAGCGCGATCGACCTGGACGGATTCTTCGGCCTGCACCCGGCGCTCGCGCCACTCAAGCCACTCTGGGATCGCGGTCTCCTCGCGCCCATCCATGCAGTCGGATCGCCGAGCAGCACGCGTTCGCACTTCGATGCGCAGGACTACATGGAGAGCGGCACACCCGACGTGAAGAGCACCCCGGATGGGTGGCTCAACCGCTATCTGGCGACCCACGGGACATGCGAGGAATGTGTTTCGCCGGCCCCGCGCGAATCGCACTTCCGCGCCGTCGCGTTGACCAATCAGACGCCCCGTATCCTCGAGGGTCCCGCGCCGACCGTCGCCATGAACTCGCTCCAGGAGTTTACCGTGCGCGCGACGGGAAATCAGGTCGAGCGCCTGGAAGCGCTCTACCGCACCGGCCGCGCCGACATCGTCCACGGTACTGGCTCGGACATGTTCGATGCAGTGAAGATGTTGAAGTCCGCCGATCCGTCGCGCTACGCGCCATCCGCGGGAGCGAACTATCCGCGCAGCCGGTTCGGCCAGCAGCTCATGCAGGTCGCGCAGCTCATCAAGGCCGATCTCGGGGTGGAAGTGGCCTTCGCCGATGTCGGGGGATGGGACACCCACAACAATCAGGGCGGGGCGACCGGTCAGCTCGCCAACCGTCTCGGTGACTTTGCCAGCGCCATCGCCGCGCTGACGACGGACCTCGGCGACCGCATGGAGGACGTCGTCATACTGACGATGTCCGAGTTCGGCCGCACTGCTCGCCAGAATGGCACGGGAGGTACCGACCACGGTCACGGCGGCTCGATGTTCGCCATCGGTGGCGCGGTGAAGGGCGGCAAGGTCTATGGAAAGTGGCCGGGCCTGGAGCGCGAGCAGCTCCACGAAGGACGCGACCTCGCCCTCACGACCGACATGCGCGCGGTGTTCGCCGAGATCGCCTCGCGACACCTCGGCGCGGCGAAGCTCGACCGGATCTTTCCCGGCTACGAGGGGGCGTCGCTGGAGTGGCTATCGATGCTGCGCACGTAGTTCGACGTACGCTTCGGCATTGTCGGCTGCGACGGCTCGGCAAGAGCCTCCTCATGAAGAGCACGAAGGGTTCATGACGGTGCATGAAGGAGAGCCGTCATCAACAGGTGGGCCCAGGCAATTGCCTCGGCCCACCTGTTCTTGTTGAGCGCTAGAGGGCTCGCGGCTGACGCAGAATGTTTCGCCTTCGCTCGCCGTTGACCGTTTCACCTTGCTCAAGGCGCATCAGGGGAAGCGCCTGCGTAGCCCGATCACGCCCCTCTGTTCCAACCAGTGTCGCCCTTGACCACCGGTGGAATGCCGGCACCGGTGTTCATCAATCAGTGCCCTTGTCCTGCTTCATGCACCTTCATGGACCCTTCATGCTCTTCATGAGGAAGCCGTTTCAGTCGGCCCTTCGGAGGAAGCCGCTTCCAGCCCGGTCAGCGAATCCGGCGCAGGATGCGGCCAATGCGAGTGCCGAAGTCGCCCATCCACCCATCCAGGTGGTCGTGCTCCTCGCAGTACTCGGTGGGCTCGGTTCCCGACTTGAACCATTCGTCGCGAGTGATCGGGCACCACTCCTGCGCGAGCAACCCCGTTTCGCCATCGACGAGTTCCCGGGTCATGCCCGGTGGCGGTCTCCAGCCCGCCGATGATTCGTCTTCCGTCCAGCCGTTGCGATAGAAATCGGCCCACGCGGGCGCGGCGTGCCGGCCACCGTTGGCGTTGCCGCTGATGGAGCGGCGCGCATCATACCCGAACCAGAAGCCGGCGGCGATCGTCGGGGTGTAGCCGACGAACCAGACATCGGCGCCATCGTTGGTGGTTCCCGTCTTCCCCGCGACGGGCGCGCTGATCCCGGCAGCACGCACCGCGGTACCGGTTCCCTCATCGACGACGGAGCGCAGCATCGATGTGATCTGGAATGCGTCGCGGGGATCGAGCACTGCGGTTCGCGTCGGCTCGTGCGCCCAGAGCACTTTCCCGTTCACGGACTCGATCCGCCGCACGAGCACCGGCTCCACCCGGTAGCCACCGTTCGCGAACGGCGCGTATGCGGCGACGAGCTCCACCGGCGTCACCTCCATCGCTCCGAGCGCGATTGCCGGTACGGGCTGCAGGGGACTCGTGATTCCGTTCCGCCGTGCAGCCTCGACAACGCGCTTCTCGCCGACCGCGCGACTCACGCGGACGGCTGCGACATTCGATGATTGCATGAGCGCCGTGCGGAACGTGATCCGGCCGCCATACTCATGACCGTAGTTCGCGGGAATCCAGACGCGTCCCGCATCGCGAACCTCGATCGGCTCATCATCCACCATCGTCGCGGGCGTCAACCCGGTCGCAATCGCCGCGGCATAGACGAACGGCTTGAATGCCGAACCCGGCTGGCGTCGTGCCGACAACGCGCGATTGAATCCCCCACGCTCATATCGGCTCGAGCCGACGAGTGCGCGAATCTCGCCCGTTTGCACGTCGATGGCGACCATCGCTCCCTGGACGTCGCCGACTCGTTTTCCATTCCACGAGTTCGACTCACGTTGAATGGACGCCGCTCGCCGCGAGACGGCGCGATCGGCGGCCGCCTGGGCGACGGCGTCGAGCGTCGTATGAACGATGACGTCGCCATCGTCGAGGCCAAGCGACAGCATCACCGAGTCGACGACCGCGCGCACTGCACTGAGGGCCGACGGCTCGTCGGATGCGAAGCGCTCCCACTCACCCTTCGCGATGCGCAACGGCTGCTCGACCGCGGCCCGTGCCCGGCCTTCGCTGATGTATCCCTCGCGCACCATGAGCGAGAGCACCAGGTCGCGCCTCGCCCGCGCCCGTCGGGCATCCCGCCGCGGCGTATACACCGACGGCGCCTTCGGCAGGGCGGCCAGCATCGCCCCCTCGGCGAGGCTCGCCTCGCGGACGCTCTTCCCAAAGAGATCCCGGCTCGCGCCCTCCACCCCGTACACGCCGTTCCCCAGATAGATGACGTTGAGGTACAGCTCGAGGATCTGATCCTTGGTCAGGTTTCTTTCGAGCAGGCGCGCGAACCGCATCTCCATCATCTTGCGGCCTACTGAGCGCTGCCGAAAGCGGCCCACGAGGAAGGTGTTGCGCACCACCTGCATGGTGATCGTGCTGTAGCCCTCCCGTACTCCCAGCGCGACGGCATTGCGCACCGAGGCCCGGCCGATCCCGCGCCAGTCGAGCCCGTGGTGGTCGTAGAAGCGTCGGTCCTCCGTCGCGATGAACGCGTCCCGGACGTGTCCCGGGATGGCATCGAGCGGCACGTTCGCGCGGCGCACGGGGGTGATGCGTCCAAGCACCGCCCCGGCGCGGTCGATAATCCGGCCGCCCTCTGACGGGCGGTACGCGTGAATCTCGGCGGCGCCAGGGCAACCCGTGAATCCGCAGGTCGCCAGCCAGACGTCGAGGGCGAGCACTCCGCCAGTCGCGAATGCCAGCGCAGCGAGGCCCGGCCACGCGCGCCGGACCCACACCCGCGCGGGGGTGGCGGCGTCTGGCCGGAGGCGCTGCTGGAGCATGCGCAGGCGCTCCTGGGAGCGGAAGCGATCCCTCACGGGAGTTGTTGCGTCAGGAGGATCAGAATGGTCCTTCAGGAGAAGCCATGTCGCATGTGGCCGCACGTGGTTCAGGCGACCACGGGCGCCGATTGTCATCGCCCCTACCGCCCACTAATGATACGCCACCCTGGCACCCTTGTTTCCTCGCATAACACTCGCCAAGGGGGTGGACTTCCCGCTCCGGTACCCTCACGGAGCCTGGCAGCCTACCCCCCGAGTTCGTTTTCTCACCGGGAGAAAGTAGTCCTGATGTCCCGCCGTAGATTCACCGAAGCGCTCGTCCTCGCGGCCGCCGTGGGGTGCACCCCCGAATCCCCCCGCGCCGCTGCTGCTGCACCGCCCTCCACCGCCTCAGCCGACAGCACGCGTCCAGTTCCCTCCGTCGTTCTCTCGAACGCTCCACCGCCCAGGGTGAGCCTCGTCGGGCGCGGTGCCGGAATCGATCGGGAACCGAACACTCTCGGGCGAATCCCAATCCTCGAATACCACCTCATCGGGCCCAATGAAGGTCGGTGGGAGCGTCATCCGGACGCCTTTCGACGTGATCTCGAATTGCTCTATGCCAGGGGATACCGTCCCATCACGGTCGGTCAGCTCGTCGACGGCGCGATCAACCTGCCGGCAGGGCTCTCGCCCGTGGTGGTCACCTTCGACGACGCGTCGCCGTCGCAGTTCAGGTATATCGAGCGCAACGGTCGCCTCGAGATCGACTCCACGAGCGCGGTCGGAATCTGGCTGGATTTCCACAAACGTCATCCCGACTGGGGCAACACAGCGGTGTTCTGCATGCTGTCAGGAGCGGAAGCGGGCCGGTCGTTCTTCGGCGACAGAGAGAAGTTCGATGGGCAGAAGCGCGAATGGCGGATGAAGAAGGTCCGCTTCCTGGCGGAGCAGGGCTTCGAGCTTTGCGACCACACGCTCTGGCATGCCAACCTCTCGAAGTACTCCGACGCAGAAGTGCAGGAGCAGATCGCCCGGGGAGTCATGGCCATCGATTCGGCCGTGCCCGGATACCGGGTTCGAACCTTTGCACTGCCGCTCGGCGCATGGCCTCGGAATCGGGATCTCGCCGAGCGTGGGTCGTGGACCGATCCGACGAGCGGCCGCACGATCAGCTATGACTTTGACGCGATCCTGATGGTGGCGGGGAATCCTGTTCGCAGTCCGCGGGATACCGCCTTCAACCCGTTGCGGCTGGAACGGGTGCAGGTCATGGAAGGCACCCTCGAGCGGCTGCTCGACAGCATGGATAGACACCGCACGCGCTACGTGTCCGATGGTGTTGCGCCACGCCCTGCGACCGTCGTCGGTGAGACGACGCGACGGGGAGCAGGGTTGCGCTAGCTGCTGCAGGCCGACGCGTGCTGAACGCGCGCTTCGAGGGGGGTCATCTCGAGGGGTGAGTGGCCAGACTGGATGACCGATCGATGCCCGCGAAGCCGGCAACAACGGTGCGTGCGCACGCCGCGCCAGGTCACGTCGTCCGGTTTCGTGTGGCACAAAATGCCACGTTGGGTGGCACAAAACGCTACTTGTCGAACACTCTGCCCGATGCAACCATTGGGGCGCTCGACCACTGTATCCGCGCTCAGAGCTTGGGCGTCTTTAACGTTGGAGGGTGGGGCCCCATCGGGCCGAACCGTCCACGCTTGTGCCCCAGCTTGTGACTCATTCACTGGAGATCCCGTGATTCAATCCGAGCAGACCCTTCGCCACCTCGCGTTTTTCGAGGCGCTGGCGGAGCTCGAGGAGTCGGACGCCGCGTGGCGGTCGACGAGTGCGGGACTCGTGGTGCTGCGGCTCGTCGACGCGTGGATGGAGCACGGTCCGTTCACCCCCGGCCGCACTGGATGGGGGGTGGAGGCGGTGCGTGAGGCGGTCAACTCGGTCGATCCGGGCAACCCGGCCCGGCTGATCCTGGCCGGCGTGGTCGATGCGATCGCCACGGGTGCCGAGCCGTCGTCGGTGACCCCGCGGCTGCTCGCCTATGCGCGCGCGCTTCACTATGCGGCCGAATGGCGTCTCTCGGCAGATGTCTACCACACCGTCCTCGCGCATGCGCATCCAATAGAAGAATCGGACAGCGTCATCGACGCGAACATGCAGTTCGGCTACTGCTCGCGCATGCTCGGCCGCTGGGACGAGGCGGCGCTGGCCTATTCGCAGGCTGGCGAGATTGCGGTGGCGGTTGGCGACATCGTCAAGGTGCTGCGTGCCCGCGTTGCGGATGCCAAGCTCGCGATCGATCGTGGCAACCTTCCGAAGGCGGAGTCGATCCTCGAGGAGACTGTCACGCGCGCGACGGATTCCGAGGGCAAGCTGCGTGATGTTCGTGCGATTGCGTTGCACGAACGCGCCAACGTGGCGATCCTGCGCGGCCAGTACGAGAGCGCGGTGCGCTTTGCGTACGAAGCACTCGATGGCATGACCAATCCGGCCGATCGTGACCGTGTGCTCCTCGACATCGCCGCGGCGTTCGTGGAGCTCGGGGTGCTCAGCGCAGCGCGAGACGCTCTCGTCGTGCTGGCCGCGACGGCTCAGGAGCAGTACCTCCGCTGGGCGGCGACCGTCAACCTTCTCGAAGTTGCCGGGCGCGAGGGATGCGAGCCGGTCTTCGAGCAGTACCGGCGCCAGCTGGCGGATGCTCCGCTCCCAGCGTCGCTCGAGGCGAACTACTACCTCGTCGTCGGAAAGGGCTACGCCGGTTTCGGGCGGGTGGAGCCGGCGCGCAGTGCGCTGACGAAGGCGATCGACGTAGCGACGCACCATGCCTTCCACCAGCTGGTTCACGCTGCCGAAGCCGAGCTGCGCGAGCTGGAGCGGGCGGAAGTCACCCAGCGGCGAGTGTCGGACTATCAGCCAACCGCGGATGTCGAACAGATCGTGGCAGCGATCCACGACATGCGCGAGGAAGCCGAGCTGGCACGGTAGGGCACTGTCTTCCCGCGCTCGATGGCGAGCGCGATCCGTGATTGGCGTTGCGGGGAAGAACAGCAACCAGAGTGGGGAGTCAGCGAGGTCCTGAAGCCACCCGATGTACAATTGAACGGCAGCAGCAAGGCACGAGGGCCACGGGTGGCAGCCCGTGGCCCTCGATTTCCTGAGTCAGGGAGCAACTATTGCGGGTCGTTGTCGGCGCAGCGCGTCTGGGTTCCGACGGTGACGATTCGCTTGCAGGTGCTGAGATCATCGCGGCTCGGGCCAGTGGGGTTGGCGCATGCGCTGACGAGGGCGGCGGTCAGGACGAGGGCGAGCAGGGGAAGCTTGCGACGCATGAGGGGAACCTCTCGGAGAGTTGTGATTGGCGTTGCTTCTCTCCCGAAGGTAGGGTCGCGTTATGCTTCGTAAACGTGCATTTTGTGCCAACAACATGCACTTTTGTGCCACGCGACCGGGACTCCCTTGGACGTTGCAGCGTTTCTCCCGCCCGTGCTCCTTGCCCACCTCCGGGTCGTCCTCGGTGAGCGACACACCGTTCACCCGGTCGATGGGTGGGCAGAGCTGGAGTTGCTGGTGCGGCGCAGCTCGGTCGACATTGCAGTCGTCGACCCGGCGGCCGATGGCCTGGTGCGCACTACCGAAATCCGGGCGCTGATCGAGCAGTACCCTGCTCTGCCGATGGTGCTCTACACCCAGATGGCGCCGCTCACCCTCAAGGCGCTGGTGGAGCTCGCGAAACACGGCACCCAGCAGGTCGTGCTGCACCGCTTCGATGACGCACCGGCCAAGTTCCGCCTGGTGCTCGAGCGACAGCCGGGCAGCACGCTCAGCAGCCTGATGCTCGAGCATCTCTCCGAACCTGTCGGCGCGCTCCCCGGGGCGCTGGCACGGGCGGTCGAACGGATGTTCAAGAGACCGGGCCAGTTCTTTGGAGTTCCCGATCTCGCGAGCGCGGCGCAGATGCCGCGACGAACGGTATACCGGTGTTTCGAGGTCGTTGGGCTGGCGTCGCCCAGGCTCGTCGTCACCGGGGCCCGGATGTTGAGGGCGTACTCATACATGCGGGAGCCGGGGCACTCCCTGCTCGACGTTGCGAAGAAGCTGGGGTACACGCAGCAGCAGCTTCGACGAAGTATGGTCGAGCTGGTTGGACAGACGCCGGTGCGCGTTCGCGCGGCTGTGGATGCGGAGCAGTTCGTGGGAATGCTGGTGCGTCACCTGTATCCCGCTGGTCCGGGGGTGGGACAGAATGCGCGGCCGCTTGCCGAGGGCGACCGTGCGACGGGCAGATCCTCCTCGCGAGGTAGAGATATCGATGTTTCGTGGTGACCGTGTTCGGGTGCTGGTGGTGGACGATGAACCGTCCATCTGCCTGGCGTTGAAGATCGCGCTTTCACGCGCGGGAAACGACGTCGTCGCCGTGCATTCCGGCGAGGAAGCCCAGAAACGCGTCATGACCGAGCACTTCGACGTGCTCGTCGCCGATCTTCGCATGAAGGACATGCGCGGCGATGTGGTGTACTACGTCGCGCTCGGAGCGCAACCGCATCTGCGCCACTGCACCGTCTTCCTCACCGGAGACATCAGTGACGCCGCGGAGCGACTGATCCAGGCGACGGGGTGCGTCCTGCTGCACAAGCCATTCGACCT
>JANOCW010000280.1:0-1895 GCA_031412375.1 Gemmatimonadaceae bacterium
CCGGCGCGTTCGCATGAACGCCCCCGCGACGACCGAACCGCTCCTGCGGATGGAAGGCATCGTCAAGCGCTTCGCCGGTGCGACCGCACTCGCCGGTGTCGACCTGACGCTCTATCGCGGAGAGGTGCACGCCCTCGTCGGCGAGAACGGCGCGGGCAAGTCCACGCTCGTGAAGATCATGACCGGCGCGTACCACCGTGACGGCGGGCGCATGTGGCTCGAGGGCCGCGAAGTCGACTTCGACACGCCCGCCGACGCGAGCGATGCCGGGGTGACCGCGGTGCACCAGGAGATTCACCTCATCGGCTATCGGACCGTCGCGGAGAACATCTTTCTCGGTCGGGAGCCACGGCGCTGGGGGCTCATCGACTGGGGGCGGATGAACACCGATGCGGCGACCGTGCTTCAGGGACTCGGCGTGGACGTCGACCCCCGCGCGACGGTCGCATCGCTCAACACCGCGCGGCGCCAGATGGTCGCGATCGCGCGCGGTGTCTCGCTGGGCGCGAAAGTGCTCGTGCTCGACGAGCCCACCAGCTCGCTCGCCGAGCGCGAGGTCGCGGTGCTCTATGCGCTCATCCGCCGCCTCCAGTCGCAGGGCACGGCGATCGTCTACATCAGCCATCGCTTCGACGAGCTGTACGCCGTCTGCAACCGCGTGACGATCCTTCGCGATGGGAAGCTCGTCGCCACACACGCGCTTGCCGACCTCGAGCGGCTGGATCTCGTCTGCCTGATGCTCGGCAAGGCGCGCGACGAGCTCCGGCTGGGAACCACCGGTTTCGGAGGGCACGCAACACCGGGAGCGGTCACGGTCGGCGAGCCGCTGCTGCGCGCAGAGGGACTTCGCCGTAATCCCAAGCTGCAGGACGTGGGGTTCGTCGTGCGAAAGGGTGAGATCCTTGGCGTTGCCGGGCTGCTCGGCTCCGGCCGCACGGAGACCGCCCGTGCAATCTTCGGAGCGACGCCAGCTGACAGTGGCACGATCGAGTACGGCGGGAAGAGGTTCGCGCCACGCGGCCCTGATGACGGCATCGCCGCAGGGATCGGGTTTCTCTCGGAAGACCGCAAGGCGGAGGGCATCCTTCCCGAACTTTCCATCCGCGAGAACCTCACGCTGGCCGCGCTCCCGATGCTCACGAAGTTCGGCATCGTCTCGCGCGCGAAGCAGACCGAGATGGTCGAGCGGTTCATGCGCCGGATGGGCATCAAGGCAACGAGCGCCGACCAGAAGATTCGCGAGCTGTCCGGTGGGAACCAGCAGAAGGTGCTGCTCGCGCGGTGGCTGTGCATGGAGCCGAAGCTCCTCATTCTCGACGAGCCGACGCGAGGCATCGACATCGGCGCAAAGGCGGAGATCCAGGCCCTCGTCAACGAGCTCGCTGCGGCCGGACTCGGCGTGATCATGGTCTCCTCGGAGCTGGAGGAGCTGGTGGAAGGAAGCACGCGCGTGATCGTGCTGCGCGATGGCCACAAGGTCACCGAGCTGTCCCGGGATCAGATCTCGCAGCAGGCGATCATTCGGGCGATGGCCGAGGGGAGCGCGATGGACGACGATCCGCAGGGTGCGGCGCCGGCGGTGGCGGGAGCGAGCTGACGATGGCGGATGCCGTGGGTGTGAACCCGGCCGTCGCGCCGCACGAGGCGCGGTGGGGAAAGCTCGCGAGCATGGGGCCGACCTACGGTGCGCTGGTCGCGCTCGTCCTCCTCGTGGTGATCAACGCGGTCTTCACATCGAACTTCGCGACCGCGAGCAATCTCTGGAACGTGCTGCTCCAGGTCTCGACGGTGCTGATCGTGGCGGTCGGGATGACGCTGGTGATCGCGACCGGCGGCGTCGATCTCTCGGTCGGCTCGTCGATGGCGATTGCCGGCGCCACTGCGTCCGTCCTGCT
>JANOCW010000281.1:0-2138 GCA_031412375.1 Gemmatimonadaceae bacterium
CGCGCGACGTCGCGCAGGATGGAGATCGCTTCCTCGTGTGGGACGCGGCCGCGACCGAGGCGTGCTCGGAGCGTCTCACCATCAATGAAGGGCATCGAGTAGTAGGGCAGCCCATCGACGTCGCCGGCGGTCATCACAGGAACGACGTTGGCGTGCTGGAGCTGCGCCGCAAGGGTGATCTCGCGCTCGAAGCGTTCGACGGAGAGGCCCGCTGCCAGCTCCGGCGACAGGACCTTGACGACGACTCGCCGGTGGAAGCGCATCTCCTCGGCGAGGAACACACGCGACATGCCACCGCCGCCGAGCTCGCGGTCGATGACGTATGCGGCGCCGAGAGTCGCCTGGAGTTGGTCGCGGAGATCGGAGCCCAGGGGATCGCTCAGGGAGGGTGGAGGTTCCTGGGAGTGCGGGGCGCCCAATGTTACGTCTGGGGCGACCCACGTGCCACGACGGCGCTCCATCCAGCAGTCCGTCCGCGGCGGGTCGTCGATCCGGCGTCATTGCGGATGAGGGTCTCCCATCGCACGGCGCAGCGGGCCGGTCCGACGCATCTGGCCCCGGGATATGATCGGTCCTACCTTGGCTCGGCTCCCGTTGAATCGCTCGCCTCCCCGGCCTCCGCTGCATGAGCGCACCCGCGCAACTAATCGCCGCACTCGCCAGCCGCTATCGCGTCGAGCGCGAGATCGGCCGCGGAGGGATGGCGACGGTGTTCCTCGCGCGCGACATCCGGCACAACCGCACCGCCGCCCACACGCTCCTCCGTCCCGAGCTCGGCGCCACCCTCGGCGCCGCGCGATTCCTCGCCGAGATCCAGGTCACGGCGAACCTGCAGCACCCCAACCTGCTGCCGTTGTTCGATTCGGGAGAGGTGGATGGGCTGCTGTTCTATGTGATGCCGTACGTCGAGGGAGAGAGCCTCCGCGCAAGGCTGGAGCGTGAGAAACAACTGCCCGTCGCCGAGGCCGTCTCTATCGCCGTCGCGATCGCCGGCGCGCTTGATTACGCACATCGGCATGGCGTCATCCATCGCGACCTCAAGCCAGAGAACATCCTCCTTCACGAAGGACAGCCGCTCGTCGCCGATTTCGGGATCGCGCTCGCCGTGTCGAATGCGGGTGGCAACCGCATAACCCAGACAGGCCTCTCGCTCGGTACACCGCAGTACATGTCCCCCGAACAGGCCACGGGCGATCGCGACATCGACGGGCGCACGGATATCTACTCGCTCGGCGCGATGCTGTACGAGATGCTCGTCGGTGACCCGCCGTATCTCGGTGGAACATCGCAGGCCGTGATCGCGAAGGTGCTGACGGAGAAGCCGCGCAGCGTGCGGCTCGGCCGGCCGACGGTGCCATCGCACGTCGAGGCCACGATCGAGCGGGCGCTCGAGAAGCTTCCGGCCGATCGCTTCGCGACAGCGCGCGAGTTCGCTGATGCGCTGCAAGGGCGCCTGACGATGCCCGCCACCGGGACAGGCACAGCGGAACGGCCGACGACATCGGCGCGATGGTCACCGGCGCGTGTCGCTGCTGTGCTTGCGGGCGTAATCGGAGCGCTCGCGGTCGGCGTGCTCATCGGCGCGAAGCTGCTCGCGCGGTCGGCCCCGACCCCTGTGCCGGTCCGTTTTTCGATCATGCCCGGCGGTGACGTTCCCGACGTCGGACTCGCCGGCGGCATGCTCGACATCTCCAGCGACGGGACGGCGATCGCTTTCGTCGAGGGTGCGACCCGTTTGATTCACGTGCGCCGCCTCGACGACCTCGCGGTGCGCCGTCTCGACGGGACGGAGCGCGCGTCCTACCCGGTGTTCTCGCCCGACGGTCGCTGGATCGCCTTCGACACGCCCGCCGGGGTGAAGACCATCGGAGTCGACGGGGGTCCGGCGCGTTCGCTGACGCAGTCATCCATGGAGGGGCTGTCCTGGCCCACCACCGACCGGCTTCTCGCGGTGCAGAACGGCTCGATCGCCTGGATCACGGCGAATACCGGAGCGGTCACGCCACTGGCACGGCGCGACAGCGCCGGAATCTGGATGTACCTGTGGGCCCGCCTTCTTCCCGATCGCCGGACGATCGCCTTCGTCGCCAGCCCACAGACGAATCCCGGCGTCGAGAACCTCGGCGTGATGGATGCCG
>JANOCW010000282.1:0-2899 GCA_031412375.1 Gemmatimonadaceae bacterium
GATTTCCGGCGTGAGCGACGCCGATCGGGTCCCCCCGGTGCCTGCCGTCCTGCGACTGGTGCAGATGGTCGTGCTCGGGCGGTGGCGCGCGACGGGGGAAGATCTCTACCGCGAGCTGGTGCACCTGCTCGAGCCAGCGCCGGGCAAGGAGATCCTCATCTCGGGGTGCGGGGATGGAGTGACCGCCGAGTGGATCGCGCGACGAACGAGAGCAGCGGTCACCGGCGTCGATCCGAGCGCGGAGCGCATTGGCCGGGCGGAGGCGCGCCGCCGCACGATCGCGATTCCACCCTCCCTCACCTATCAGCAGGCAGCGCTCGATGACCTTCCGCACGAAACGGCGGTGTTCGACGGGAGCGTCGGCGAGCCCGTGCTCGCGGCGGCAGACGATCCGGCGCGCGCCGTGGCCGAGCTGGTTCGAGTGACGAAGCCCATGGGTCCGGTCGTCCTGCTTCAGCCGACGTGGAGCTCCGACATCGCGATGGGCGCCCGCGAGCTGCTCGTCGAGCGGCTCGGGCTGCGACCGCACCTGCTCGTGGAGTGGAAGCAGATGCTGCGCGACGCCGGGGTTGTCGACATTCAGGTGCAGGACTGGACATCGGGGGGGCCGGGCGCCTCGGCGACGCGGGGCACGGGCAGCCGTGCCGCGCTCGAGACGCACCTCAATTGGCGCCAGAAGGTACAGATCGCCGGGCGGGCGTGGCGGCGGTGGGGGTGGCGGGAGGCGCGTGGGGCCGTCGAACGCGAGACGACGCTGCTGCGCGAGCTTTCCAGGGAGCGATCCATCGGCTTTCAGCTGATCAAAGGGGTCAAGTGGCCACACGCGATACTGTCATCGTCATGAATGCTTCCTGCGCCGGAACCGCTCGCGAACGCGCTCGCCCCGGAGTGGGTTCATGACCGCACTTCTGCTGTACGGCGTCGTCGAGCTGGAGGGCTCGGACGGGGATTCGCTCGCAGAGGGAACGAGCATCGTCGCCCTTCGCGACCTGGGCGCGATCGTCGCCCCGGCGCCGTACGAAGCCCGCACCCCCGGTCCCGAGGAGGTGGACGAGCATCGTCGCGTCGTCGAATCCATCTTCCACAAGCGGCCCTTCCTTCCCGCGCCGATCGGGATCGTCTTCCGCTCGCGTGAGGCGGTCACCCGCTGGATCGAGCTGCACTCGGTGACGCTCACCGATGGCCTGGGGTTCGTGGAAGGGAGGCAGGGTGCGCGACTCCACCTCTCCCGCCGCTCCGGCGACGGCCTCGAGGCCGTGGACGTCGTCGCGAAATCAGCCGAGATCTTCCGCCAGCTCCGGCAGCACGCTGCCGCGTCGGTTTCGCTCAAGCCGCGTGAGGGCCCGCGCGCGGCGAGCGCCGCGTTCCTCGTCGAGCGCGAGCGGTGGGCCGGCTTCGTCGATGTCATCGCCGAGGAAGCGCGGCAGCATCCGGAGCTCGACTTCGACCAGACAGGCCCCTGGCCCCCGTACGACTTCGTCAACATGCAGTTCGGAGTCTGACGGATGTTCTGCCCCGATTGCGGCACCTGGAACCGCGCGAGCGGATTGCAGTGTGCCCGGTGTGAGATACCGCTCCCCGAGGTACCCGAAGCTCCCGCCGAGCAGCCAGACGAGGAGATCACCGCACTGCGCAAGGTGACGGGCAGCCGGTATCGCATCATTCGCCGGCTGACCAGCGGCGGCATGGCGCACGTCTATCTCGGCCAGCACGATCTGCTCGAGCGGACGGCGGTCATCAAGGTGCTCCATACCCACCTGGCTCGCGATCCGGAGATGCGTGAGCGCTTTCGCCGCGAGGCCGAAGCCGCCTGCCAGCTCCTGCACCCGCACATCTGTACGATCCTCGACTACGGCGACGTCGGCGGCTCTGTCTACCTCGTCATGCCCTACCTTCCGGGCGGGTCGCTCGCCGACCGACTCGTGCGCGATCGCGTCGTGCCGGCCGGGGATTCCGCGGCGATCCTCGCCCAGTGCGCCGTCGCGCTCGACTACGCGCACCGGCAGGGCGTCGTGCACCGGGACATCAAGCCGGACAACATTCTGTTCGACGCGGACGGCCACGCGCTGATCACGGATTTCGGCATCGCGACGGCGCGCTTTCATGGGCGACTCACCGGCACCGGGCGCGCGATGGGCACGCCGCATTACATGTCGCCCGAACAGGCGATGGGGAAGATGGTCGACGGCCGGAGCGACGTGTACGCGCTCGGCGTCATGCTCTATGAGATGCTGCTCGGCATCCCACCGTTCGACGGGGCGGACTCCTATTCGATCGGCTACAAGCATGTGCACGAGCAACCGGTCGCTCCCGAAGTCGTGGATGCACGCACCCCTCCTGCGCTGAGTGCGATCATCCTGAAGTGCCTCGCCAAGGCGCCGGCAGATCGCTACCAGCGCGGCAACGACATCGCCGACGCGCTCATCGTCTTTCTCAACGACCAGGGCAGCCCGGCTGAACGACGCCCAGCGTGGCTCGCCCGGCGCTCCGGTGCGGTGCCGGTGCAGCGCTGATCGCTCACGTCATCCTTCGGCACTGACTTCACGATGCGGCTCGAGCACGAGATCGTCACCCTGCGGACCACTCACCCGTTCGTCATCGCCCGGGGCGGGTCGAGCGAATGGCGGGTGGTGTGGGTCAGGGTCTTCGACGGCGAGGGGACCGAAGGATGGGGTGAGGCCGCGCCGAGCCGCTTCTACGGCGAGACCGCCGAAACCGTCGTCGCCGCGCTCAGCCGACTCAAGCCACTGCTCGAATCGGCCGACGGCTGGTCGCTCGAGACGCTCGAGTCGGAGATGCACGCCGCCATCCGGTTCAATGGTGCTGCGCGGAGTGCCGTGAGCGCCGCGCTTCACGACCTCGTCGCCAAGCGGCTCAAGATTCCGCTGTATCGACTGCT
>JANOCW010000283.1:0-2536 GCA_031412375.1 Gemmatimonadaceae bacterium
GATCGGCCGCGCTAGGCCCGAAGTGGCGCATTCTCGAATCAGCGAGTCGTCGATTGAAGCCTAACGCCCAAGTTCAGCTGCAGGGCTTCACATAATTGCGAGCGAAGCGAGCATCCAAGTAGCCCTGTCTGCTGCAACGCACGTTAGAACTTATGTAGGAACTGGCGGCGCACGCGGACGGGCCGCCACTGTTCGGGCTCCCTCTTTCCTCTCACAGAAGGAGAAGCCCATGCGACCAGCAGCGACCCGCCCGGATGCGGCCCGTGTTCCTACTACCTTATACCTCGCCTTCGAGCTCGGCAACAGCGAGTGGAAGCTCGCGATGACGACGCGCATCGACCAGCCGCCGCTCGTGCGCACCATGCCAGCGCGTGCGCTCGCGACGCTGGAGCAGGAGATCACGCGCGCAAAGACCCATCTCGCGCTGCCGGCGAGCGCCCCGATCGAGAGCTGCTACGAGGCGGGTCGAGATGGGTTCTGGCTGCATCGCTATCTCGCGAGCCGCGGGATCACCAACAGCGTCGTCGACTCGTCGAGCATTGAAGTCAATCGTCGCCGGCGTCGGACCAAGACCGACCGCCTCGACGCCTGCAAGCTGGTGACGATGCTCCTCCGCGCGGCCGGCGGCGAGCGGAAGGTCTGGAGTGTGGTCCATGTCCCGACGCCGACGGCTGAAGATCACCGCCAGGTGCACCGCGAGTTGCTGTTCGCGCGGCGCGATCGCGGTCGCCACACCAATCGCATCAAGGGGCTCCTGGCGGCGCAGGGAGTGCCGCTCACGCGGATCCGCGAGCTGCCGACACACCTCGGGACGGCGCGGCTCTGGGACCGGACGTCGCTGCCGCCGCTGCTCTGCACGCGCCTCGCTCGCGAGTGGGACACGGTCGTCGACTACACGACGCGCATCCGCGCGCTCAAAGCCGAGCGGCGGGCGCTGCTGCGCACCGCCGACGATCCGGCGATCGCCCAGGTGCGCCAGCTCAATCAACTCTGCGGCGTCGGGATCGACAGCGCGTGGCTCTACGTCATGGAATTCTTCGCCTGGCGGCAGTTTCGCAACCGCCGCCAGGTCGGCGGGCTCGCTGGACTGACCGATACGCACTACCAGAGCGGCGACCTGCAGCACGAGCAAGGCATCTCGAAGGCCGGCAACCGCTGGGTCCGCGCCCTGGCGATCAACACCGCGTGGGCGTGGCTTCGCTACCAGCCGCAGAGCGCGCTCGCGCAGTGGTATCAGCAGAAGTTTGGGACAGGCACCAGTCGCACGCGCAAGATTGGCATCGTCGCCCTGGCGCGAAAGCTCCTGATCGCCTTCTGGCGCTATCTGGACACGGGGCTGATTCCGGAGGGTGCCGTGCTCAGGGCGTAGCGACGAGGGATGCACCGCGTTCCAGTCACACTGGCAGGAGCGGCCCGCACTTGCCGCCGGGTCTCGAGCGCTCTCTGTGCGCTCGGCATCGTTCGTTAGAAGGGGTCCGCTCCCCCCTCGCTTCACACACGCCCTTGGGCGGATTCACCAAGTTCGGGTGCTCGGCTCAGGCCGACACGGATAGGAGGTAGTTCACGGGCCCTAGGCTCGGAACGATCGGACGAAGCGACCAGTCGTGGCGGAAGGCGCGTACCAGAACACCCAAACGGCGAGCCGTGTTATCGGTCGTCCTTGCTAATCACTCTGTTCGCGGAGACTTGACAGATGACGCCTCATAGGAGGCGCTCGTGCGCGACCGACCCCGGTCTGGGCGATGCTTCGCGATAATCCCGGCCAGTGCCCGCAAGGCCTCATTGACCTCGGTCGCCGTCGGGAAGACTGCGGCGACGTCCGGATCGAGAACAATGACATTCGTTCCGGCCGCATACGCCGCGGCGTATTTGTTCCGCTGGCCTTTGCTGAAATCGTACTCGGGCCGAATATCGTCCTCCTCGGCCGGTGGCCCGCCCGCGGGCGGCTTAGCGCGATCCTTCTTCATAGTGGCGTCGTTCGGACGGGGTGGCTACTCGAGCGCTGATCACGCGGACGCGGTGCTCGCCGCGCTCCGTGAACATGACGGCAAGGATCTGGCCTTGGTACGACTGGCCCAGAATGGCGAACCGCGGCTCGTCCTGTGAATGTCGGTCGTCGTCGACGATACGGGCGAGAGGATCGCCGAACACCGTTGCCGCTTCCTCGAAGGCGACCGCGTGGCGAGCGACGTTGGTCGCTGCCTTGACAGGGTCCCATTCGACAGAAAAGGCCATCCGAGAAAGCTAGCCACACGCCCTAGGTCCGGCGATGCGCCTAACGCCCAAGTTCAGTTGCGGAGCATGCAATAATTGCGAGCGCAGCGAGCATTCCATAGCGCTCCGTCAACTGCAACGCACGTTAGGTTGCCGCCCGGCGGAGTCCCGACGCGTGCCACGAGCCCGCCACGTCGCCGCTCACGAAGTCGTGGCCATCCCGTCGTAGGTGTCCGAGCGCCGCAGCCCTCGGAGGTGATAGCAGCAGAGTGCGACAACCGACTGAAGCACGAAGGGCAGGAGACCCAACGTGATGGTGACC
>JANOCW010000284.1:0-38455 GCA_031412375.1 Gemmatimonadaceae bacterium
CCTCGGCCGCCATCGTCTCCAGGGCTTCCCAGCGATTCGTCAACTCCGACAGTTCGGTGTCGATCGCCGCGAGGCGAGCCCTTGCCCGTGTCACAGCCGCTCCGTCCCGAAGCAGCACTGGATCGGAGAGCGAGGCGTACAGTCGCTCACGTTCCTGCTCGATTGCGTCGATGCGACCCGGAAGCTCGGCGAGTTCCTGTTTTTCCTTGAAGCCGAGGCCGCGCCGCTTTTGCGGGCGGGGGGCGGGCGCGGCTGGTTGAGTGACGGGCTTCGCGGTCCCTGGCTCGCGTGCGGGATTCGGGGCAGGCGGGCGCTGGCGAACCCAGTCGGTGTAGCCGCCGACGTATTCGCCGATCAGGCCGCTCCCTTCGAGCACGAGGGTGCTCGTGACGACGTTGTCGAGAAATGCCCGGTCGTGGCTCACCACGAGCAGGGTGCCCTCGAATGCGAGAAGCAGCTCCTCGAGCAGGTCGAGCGTCTCGATGTCGAGATCATTCGTCGGCTCATCGAGCACGAGAAGATTGAACGACCGCGTGAACAGCCGCGCCAGGAGGAGGCGGTTCCGCTCGCCCCCGGAGAGCGCCCGTACGGGAGTGCGGGCGCGATCCGCGGGAAAGAGGAAATCCTGGAGATATCCGTTGACGTGCTTCCGATTGCCGCCGATCTCGACGAACTCGGCGCCATCGGCAATGCTGTCGAACACCGTGCGCTCGGGATCGAGCTGCTCGCGGAGCTGATCGAAGTACGCGAGCTCGATGTTGGTGCCGCTGCGAATGCTGCCGGCGTCGGGCTCGAGCTCCCCGAGGAGCAGGCGGAGCAGCGTCGTCTTCCCGGAGCCATTCGGACCGATGAGCCCGACGCGGTCGCCGCGGGTGATCTTCGTGCTGAAGTCCCGAACGATGGTGCGGTCGCCGCGCGAGAACCGCACGCCCGCGGCTTCGACGACGAGCTTTCCCGAGCGCTCAGCGTCCTGCGCCTGGAGCCTGACCGTTCCCGTGCGCTCGCGGCGTGCGCTCCGCTC
This sequence comes from Gemmatimonadaceae bacterium, assembly GCA_031412375.1. Classification (GTDB taxonomy): domain Bacteria; phylum Gemmatimonadota; class Gemmatimonadetes; order Gemmatimonadales; family Gemmatimonadaceae; genus JANPKQ01. The sequence goes on from JANOCW010000284.1 coordinate 1,022, forward strand.
CACGCGCAGCGCCTCGAGTGAGCGCACACGCCCCTCGTTGCGAGTGCGTCGGGCCTGAATCCCGGTCCGGATCCAGACTTCCTCCTTCGCGAGCTTCCTGTCGAACTGGGCCCACTCCCGCGCTTCCGAGGCGAGCGCAGCCTCCTTCCGCTGGAGATAGGTGTCGTAGTCGGTGCCCCAGTCGACGAGGCGTCCGCGATCCAGCTCCACGATGCGGGTCGCGAGCCGGCGCAGGAACGCGCGATCGTGCGTGACGAACAGCAGCGTCGTCCCGCGGTCGATGAGGAAGCTCTCCATCCACTCGATCGCGTCAATGTCGAGGTGATTGGTGGGCTCGTCGAGCAGCAGGACATCGGGTAGGCGCACGAGTGCGCGGGCGAGCAGCGTCTGGCGCTTTCGTCCACCGGATGCGGCGCTGAAGGGCGCGTCGGCATCGAGCCCGAGATGGACGAGCACTGTCTCGACGCGCGTCTCGAGCTGCCACGCGTTGGCTCGATCGAGCTCGCGATGTGCGCGATCGAGCTCGCGCAACGCGCTGTCACTCGCGTCGATTCCGACCTGATGGCTGGCGTGGTGATATCGGGCGAGCAGCTGGCCCGTCTCGCCGAGCCCTGCAGCAACGACCTCGAACGTCGTCCCATCGACATCGCCCGGGATCTCCTGCTCGAGGCGGGCCAGGGTGACGCCCGTCTGGCGAACGACATCCCCGCTGTCCGGGAGCACCGTCCCATCCAGCAGCTTCATGATCGTGCTCTTGCCCGCGCCATTTCGCCCGAGCAGACACACACGCTCCCCGCGCTCGATGCCGAAAGCCGCGCGATCGAGAACCGGCGGCCCCCCGAACGCGATGCTGACGTCCTGCATGCCCAGCAGTGCCATTGATCAGGAATCGAGTGAAATGGTGCTCGTGCGAGTGTCCAAGTGTAGGGCGTCGTCAGGGCCTGTTGCAGCGGGGCTGGCCTCTGGCGAGGATCCTGGCTTGGAGAAAAGCCGGAAGATGAAGGACATGAAGTCCGTCCATGAAGGTTCATGACGAACCTCGAACGTGACTACTTCAATGGCGGCAGGACGCGACTGGCGAACCGTGTAGCCTACGGCTTTGCCCACAAATCAAAATGCGAACGCAGAGAACGCGGAGGACGCGGAAGTTTTCCTTTGCGACAGTCAATCGATTCGATTGCCATGCGCGGTTGTGCCCTTTCCGCGTCCTCTGCGAAATCCGCGTCTTCTGCGTTCGCAGTTCGGAATCCGCAATCTGCCCGCCCCGCAGTGAACTTCAGTGAACCCGTGCGGCTACCGGGCGACTGGGCTTCGATCTTTCCGCAGAGATGCCACCAGATCAGTTGCCCTTCTTCATGCATCCTCATGCCCCCTTCATGGTCTTCATGTTCAGGCTCTTCCCGACCCATACCCACAGAGGATGCCGGAAAATCGGAGCCAGACTCCTCGCGCCTCCACACCTATACGAATAAACTGAAGCATGCTTCGTCCCTCGAAACACCTCAGCGCTGCCCCGATGGTCATCGCCGTGATATTGGCGAGCTGCTCCGTCCTGCGCCCCGGCCGCCCGACGCCGAGCGACGTGCGCTCGCGCACCGATTCCCTCGGCGCCCGGATCGAGCGCCGCATCGCGGCGGTGACGGGTGCGACCGTGGGCATCGCGTATCACGATCTCCAGCGGGGGGACACCCTCTACATCAATGCCGACACGAGCTTCCACGCCGCCAGCACGATGAAGGTGCCGGTGATGATCGAGCTGTACCGGGCGATCGATGCAGGTCGATTGAGGGCTGACCAGCTGATTCCGGTCGTCAATCAGTTCGCGTCGATCGTCGACGGATCACCCTACTCACTCGATGCGGGATCCGATTCGGACAGCCTGATGTACCAGCGCGTCGGGAGTTCGGTGACCCTCCGTGAGCTGATCGATCGCATGATCACGCGATCGAGCAACCTCGCGACGAACATCGTCATCGCGCTCGCCGGGGCGTCGAAGGCCGAGGCGACGGCGCGATCGCTTGGCGCTCGCAACATTCGTGTGCTGCGCGGCGTGGAAGACAGCAAGGCGTTCGCGGCTGGCCTGAGCAATTCGACGACGGCGCGCGATCTCGCCATGCTGATGGAGGCGATCGAGACGGAGAAGGCGGCGTCGCCCGCGAGCTCCCGGGCGATGCGCGAGGTTCTCCTGCGCCAGGAGTTCGATGGCGAGATCCCCGCCGGTCTTCCGGTCGGTACCAGGGTCGCCCACAAGACCGGTTCCATCACGGCGGTGCTGCACGACGCCGCGATCGTCTATCCCGAGGGGCGCAAGCCGTATGTGCTCGTCGTGCTCACGTCCGGAATTCCGGACGAGGAAGTGGCCAGACGGCTCATCGTGGACATCTCCCGGCTGGTCTATCAGCACGCGCGCTGATCAGCGCGAAGGTGGGGTGGGGAGCAGGAATCGGAGTGAGCGGTGATCAGTTCTCAGTCATCGGTCGTCAGTAATTCCTGCGCACCGAGGGCGAAGCACCGATGACTGATCACCGATAACTGTCGACTCCGTTTCCCGCTCCAGTCCCTCGACCTACCAGTCCGTCGGCCGGTAGTCCTTGAGAAACTTTCCCCATACGTGCTCGCCGCTATTGAACCCCGCGATGATCGGGTCCACGATCCGCGCCGCACCGTCCACAATGTCGAGTGGCGGATGAAAGCGGTGCTCGGCGGTCTTCCGCGCCGCGATGTCAGCCGGGTCCTCGTCCGTCACCCAGCCCGTATCCACGCTGTTCATGTGGATGCCATCGGTGAAGTAGTCTGCCGCCGATGTGCGCGTCATCATGTTGAGCGCAGCCTTGGCCATGTTCGTGTGCGGGTGGCGCGTCGTCTTGAAGCTCCGATAGAACTGCCCCTCGACCGCTGACACGTTGACGATGTGCTTGTCACGCTCCGGCGTGCGCAGCATCAGCGGCTTGAGGCGGGCATTGATCAGGAACGGCGCGATCGCGTTCACGAGCTGTACCTCGAGGAGCTCCACCGACGGGACCTCCGCCATCATGAGCCTCCACGAGTTGCGCTCGCGCAGATCCACCTGCTGGAGGTCCTGATCGAGCCGTCCCTCGGGGAAGAGATGCTTCTGCGCCTCGAGCTCCTCGGGCAAGAGCACGGTCTGCGACAACTGCGCCGCATGCGTGAGCCCGACGACGTCGGCCACCTCGCCGATCCGCCGATTCACCGTCGTCGACGCACTCTTCCCCTCGGGAAGCATGTGATAGCCGCGCAGTCCCTCGTACGCGCCGAGGAGTCGCCGGGCGTTGTCCGGAAGCTCGGCGAGTGACCCGGTCTCCCGGGCCATCATGTGCTGGTAGAACTCCGGTGGACGCCGGACCGTCTGGCACGCGTTGTTGATGATGAAGTCGAGACGGCCACGCGTCGCGACGAGCTGTTGGCAGAATGCTTCGACGCTGGGCGTATGGCGGAGATCGAGCCCAAAGATGGCGAGGCGATGTCCCCAGTCGGCGAAGTCCGGCTCCTCGGCGTAGCGGGCCGCCGAGTCGCGGGGAAAGCGCGTCGTGACGATGAGTTCCGCTCCGGCACGAAGCAGCTTGATGCCTGCCTGGTAGCCGATCTTCACTCGTCCGCCGGTGAGCAGCGCGACCCGGCCTCCGAGGTCCGCGAGTTCCGTACGCTTCGCGAAATTCAGCTCGGCGCACGCCGGGCACAACTGGTCGTAGAAATGGTGCAGGACCGAAAAATCCTGCTTGCAGACGTAGCAGTTGTTCGGCTCGACCGACTCGCGGACGTCAGGATCGCCATCGACATCGCCCGGCGCGAAGTTGGCAGGGGGGAACACGTTCGGCGTCGTGAAGACGGTCTGGCGGCGCAGCTTCCGGATGCCGGTCTGGGCGAGCGTGGCCTCGGCCCGCTGCACCTTTGCCGCCTTGCGCTGCCGCTTTGTCTCCTTCAGGAGCCGCCAGCGGTCCACGGCGTCCGGCCGCGAGACCTGGCCGGCAGCGCGAAGCAACCGTGTCCGCTCATCGCGCGGGACGCCGGCGAGAAGCGCCCGGTCCTCGGCGATCGACTCCAGCAGCTCGACGGCCGACCGGACCCGCTCGACCAGCTCGGGAGCGGTGGGATTCCCGGGCGCAGCGGGGGGAGTGAGGGGGTCCGGCAGCTGGCTACCAGCGCCCCCGATCATTGAGCCGTTCGCGCGCATACTCGGTGGCGAACAGGTGCGCGTCCGCGACTTCGCCGGGGACGTCCATCCAGGGAAGCAGCAGCGCCTCGCCATACTCGAATGCCGCGTGGGCTCGAGCGTCCTCGATGCTCGCGTGCCAGGTGTCGCCTCCGAGCTCTCCGTGCGCGGTGTAGCGATACAGCATCGCACCCGGATCATCGTCCACGATGATCAGGAGCACATCGGCGATCGGAAGCATCTTCTCCTCCGAGATCGCCTGATGTCCGCCCGTATGGAATGCACGACGCTCGCCGGTCATCGCCCCGATGAGGGCGACCGAGCGGGTGTGGGTCGACTGGCTCATTCTTCCTCTCCTTCACGCTGCCGATGCAATCTACATGTTCGGATCACGATCGAGGCGCCGGCGGACGATCGCGCCGCACGGGGATGAGAGAAGCGCTCCCACGAGTGATATCGTAGGAGCGCCTCCTGGTTCCCCGGGCTCGCCAGGGCGGCGTTGATGTCCGGGTCTGCTCGCCCCGCCGCCTCGCCGATCGTTGCCGGGTGTCCGGACCCGCCTATTGGTCGTTCTGCCCGTCGCCGTTCTGGCCGTAGGTGCGGCGGATCGCCTTGGCCGCGGCCTTCGCGAAGATGGCCTGACCGGCTGCGCTCGGGTGCACGCCGTCGAGGCTGATCAGCTCACCATACGGCGTGGCCGAATGCAGGTACGACTCGAGGTCGAAGGGAACGCCATCCTTGGCGATCTCGTAGAGCACGCCGAGTGGGAAGACGGCATAGCCGTTCTCCGCAGCATGGCGCTCGATTTCATTGCTCATCTGCTCGGCCAGTCCATTGACCGCGGCAATGTCACCGGGGGAGAGGATGAAGTCCACGGTGAAGGGACGATCCGCGCAGCTCAGGTTGTAGGGTCCGGCGCCAGCCTGCGCCATGCCCGCTCCCCTCAGGATCGCCGTCGGGACGATGCCGCGCACGAACAGGAAGTTCGGGCTCGCGTCGCAGTTGGCATCGACCGTGACATTGTACTTCGCGAACGCTTCACGCTGTGCGGCGATCTCCGGCCCGGTGCGAATCGCGGGGAAGTTCCGGAGGTCGGTGCGAATGGTGACGAGGAGTGCGCGTGCGCCGGTGCCCTGCACGGCAGCGATGATCCCCGCGTAGCTGGCCCGAAAGACGGAAAATGGAGTTACGGTCAGGCCAGGAATCACGAGACCGGCCTGCGCGGGCAGGATCTCGTTGCCGCCGAACTCGACTGAAACGAACGTCGGCTTCAGCGACTGCATCGCCGTGACCTGGGTCATCCCCGCAGGAAGCACGCGGCTGGTCACGGGTCCACGGCCGGTCGCTGGCGATTCACTTCCGGTCAGCCCTTCCCGGGCCGTTGCATTCTCCACGGCGAGGTTGTTGGTGGGCAGTGTGACGCCCGCTTCGTTCGGTGCGCACGTCGTGTTGGGGCCAAGCGCCGAGCTTCCGTCGATGCGCTTGAAGGCAATGAGCGGGTCAGCGAATGGCGGCTTGCAGCCGGGGAAGGCGATCCCCGGGAAGGTGAACGGGGTGTGCAGCCTGTCCGCGAGCTGCACCGGCCACGACGTCGCCTGCGAGCTGCTGAGCACGCCGTCACTCGCCCAGCCCATGCTGAGGCTGGTGCCCATGGCGACGTAGTTGGACAAGTACGACGGACCAGCGTGCTCGAGGTCCATCAGGGGGCGAACATCGGACGCCACTGGCTCGAGGCCGCTCTCGGAACAGGCAGCGACCGTGGCGACCATAGCTGCGGCGAATACCGCTTTCAGATTCTTGTGCATCACTCTCTCCTCGCAGGGGGTTGGGGGGCGCGGTTTGCGTGGGAGCGAGTCTACGGGTGACCGTACATCGTGACGATACGTATGTGTACGTAGATGATCGTTGGCGGTGGCGCAGGTGCGGTAGCGCAGGGCTGGCGAGACATCGCGACGACCACTGAAGGGAGAAGAGCAAGTCGGCAGTCGACAGCTGAAGAGCTGACAGTCGCTAGTCTGAGGGCTCGGGACCCGTCTGTGGCGGGGACGGGTGTCGCCGGTCGAGGCTGGTGAGCAGGCCGTGGAGCATCTTGCGCACTTCGACGAGTTGCGCGAGGAGGGAGACGAACTCGGATCGCCCGATGGCGCCGAGGTCGCGGGCTGCGATCAGGTGGTATTCGAGCTCGGATGTCGAGTTGATCGAGTAGCCGAGGAAGCGGCCGAAGTCCCGCTTGCTGGTGTAGCCGTGGCCTTCGACGATGTTCGTGGGCACCGATAGCGCCGCGCGCGTCATCTGACTGCGCAACGACGCGTAGCGCGGCCCCCGCATCCCGGCCGCGATGCGATGCGCGTGCAACGCGAGCGCGTGCGCCTTCCGCCACACCTGAAGCTTCTTGAAATCCCCCATGCGCGATGACAATGCGCTGGAAGCTGCCGTCCCCCACCACCGATCCAACGCGCGCACGCCCTTTCAATGCCGGCCCCTGCTCCGGATGCCCGACACCGACGGGTCACGGCGTCCTGCCACTCGCAGCTGTCAGCTTCAGTCGCTGTCGACTGCCGACATGCTCCTCTCAGTTGCCGTTGCCGCTGCCACCCTCACGGCCTCGTCCCCCGAATGGAATGATCGAGCAGCGTCATCGGGTGGTAAATGGGCACGTCGAGGTACGCCCCGATCTGCAGCGCGCACCCCGGATTCGCGGCGGCGATCGCAGCGGCGCCCGTTACGCGAAGGTTCTCCGCCTTTCGCACGCCCAGCGTCTTCGCCGCCTCGGGATGCGTGAGGTTGAAGATGCCGGCCGAGCCGCAGCACAGCTCCCACTCCGCGGGCTCCACCAACTCGAGTCCGGGAATGCCGCGGAGCAGGTCACGCGGCTGCGCGCGGATCCCCTGCGCGTGCGCGAGATGACAGGCATCGTGATACGCGACCTTGAGCGGCACCGGGTGACGCCTGGCGCGCGGCGGATGCGCCGCCAGGATCTCGTGCACGTCGCGCACCTTCGAGGAGAATGCCCTCGCCCGATCCTCGCCGAGGAAATGGCCGTAGTCCTTCATCGCCGACCCGCAACCGGCGACGTTGGCGACGACGTACTCGAAGCCCTCGTAGGCGGCGATCGTACGGTGCGCCAGCTCGCGCGCCTCGTCTTCCACGCCGGTATGCGACATCAGCGCACCGCAGCAGCGCGGCTCACGCGGCGCGTGTACCTCCCAGCCTTCGGCCGCCAATACCCGCACGGTTGCCGCGTTCACGTCGCCGAAGAAGACGCGCTGCACGCATCCCTGCATCAGCGCGATTCGCCCGCGCGTCTCCCCCTGCGCCGGCGTGACTTGGGCCAGCCGCCGTACCGCGGCGCGGAGCGGAACCTTCGGCGCGAGATTTCCGAACGGCACCTTGAACGGCAGCAAGCGCTGCAAGGCCATGAACGGAACCAGCGCGCGCAGGCGGGCGGGGTGCGTGAACAGCGCGAAGATCGCCCGTCGCAACGCCCGCTCCGTCCAGGTGCGATCGCCATGGCGTTCCAGCTGCGGACGGACGCGCTCGATCAGCTTGTCGTACTGCACGCCGGAGGGGCACGCCGTCACGCAGGCCATGCACCCGAGGCACTGGTCGAAGTGCGTGGTCATCTCCGGCGAGACGCTGCTTCCCTCCTCGTGGCCGATCCGCATGAGGACGATGCGCCCCCGGGGAGAGTCCATCTCGCCCTCGTACACGAGATAACTGGGACAGGTCGGCAGGCAAAACCCGCAATGCACGCAATCCGAGATGAGGTCCAGCGACGGCGGGCGGATCTCGTCCCATGCCGTGTTGCCGGGATCCGCCTTCTTCAGGGTGCTCAGCGCCGATGCGACTTCCCCGGTCACTTAGATTCCTCCAACGAAAGCGCCGGGCCGGAAGGTCCGGCTGGGGTCGAAGCGGGTCTTGATGCGCCGCATGACGGCGAGGGCCCCGGGCTCGACGACCGGCCACGGTGTGGAGACGCGATTGGCTCCATCGAGGACGGTAATCGCCCGCGGTGCGAGCGATCGTCTCAGCGCATCTACGCTCGCTGCGTCGGCCACGAGGATCCACGACAGGCCGAGCGCCGCGCGCGAGGTCACCGAGGCTCCGACCGCATCCGCCGCACGCAGCAGCAGCGCAAGATCCATCATCCGACTCGAGACCTTGAGCACGATTCCACCATCCGGCGTCGCACGCTGTGACGCGCGTTGGCGCGACCACAGGCCGGCGTCGTCCGTCACCACCTTCACTCCCGTCAGGCCTGTCAGCCTCGTCGCGACGGTGCGGCCCCGCTCCTCGGCCGCTGCACCGGCAAACCGCACGAGCAACCTCCCCGCGCCCCCCTTCCATGCGACATCGAGGCAATCCGCCTCGAGCGGCAGGCGAGCCAGCATCGCCGCCGCGGCCGTGATGCGATCGGGATCATCGCTCTCACCCACGACCGTGGCCGTCGCGGGAAGCGCGGGGTGCAGGCGCAGCGCAACCCGCGCAACGACGCCAAGCGTCCCGAACGATCCCGTGAACAGCTTCGCGAGATCGTACCCTGCCACGTTCTTGATCACTTTGCCGCCGGATTTCGACAATGTGCCATCGGACAGCACGACGGCGATCCCGAGGACGAGGTCGCGCATCCCGCCGTACCGGTGGCGCATGGGCCCGGTGTCGTTGGTGGCAAGCACGCCGCCGATCGTCGCGGCATCGCCAACACCCTGCGGCGGGTCGATCGCCAGCATCTGGCCGGCGCGAGCGAACTCGCCCTGCGCCGCGGACAATGACATCCCTGCTTCCACCACTGCGGTCAGGTCGCCCTGGTTGTGCTCGATGACCCGGTTCAGCCCGCGCGTGTCGAGATCGATGGGCGCCGCGACGCCCGACGGCGCCGACCCGCCCCACTCGAGCTTCGTTCCCCCGCCGCGTGGTCGTACGGTGCGACCCGCCGCGCCGTGGTCACGGACCGCGGCCACCATGTCATCGATGCTCGACGGGCGCTCCATCACATCCGGTCCGCGAGGCCTGCAGCCTCGAGCGGGTGCTGGCGGTACGGCCCCGGCACCTCCCCACACAACCGCGGCGTCGGCATGACCTTGCCGGGGTTCGCGAGACCCGCGGGATCGAATGCGCACCGCAGCCTCTGGAATGCATCGAGGTCGCCGGCGTCGAACATCTTCGGCATGTGCTTCTTCTTGTCCACGCCGACGCCGTGTTCCCCGGTGATCGACCCGCCGACTTCGAGGCACAGCTCGAGGATCTTTGCCGACAGCTCCTCGGCGCGATCGGCCTCGCCCTCGATCGCGCCGTCGTAGCACACCAGTGGATGCAGGTTCCCGTCACCGGCGTGAAAGACGTTGGCGACGGTCAGCCGGTACTCGAGAGCGAGGACATCGATGCGCTCGAGGACATCGGGGAGCTTCGTGCGGGGGACGACGCCGTCCTGGACGAAGTAGTTGGCGGAGATACGCCCCATCGCCGCGAAGGCGCTCTTGCGCGCCTTCCAGAATCGCGCGCGCTCGGCGGCATCGCGCGCGACGCGAACATCGTCGGAGCCGCGGCGGCGGCAGATCCCGGCGATCTCCGCGAAGTGCGCTTCGCACTCGCGCTCCGACCCGTCGAGCTCCACCAGCAATGCCGCGCCGCGCCCGATGGGGAATCCCGCGTGAGCGGACTGCTCGGCCGCCGTGATCGCCATGGCATCCATGATCTCGATCGCACCGGGCACGACGCCACCCTGGACGATGTCCGAGACCGCTTCGCCGGCCTGGCGCGTCGTGTCGAAGAAGGCCACGAGCGTCTTGATCGCCTCTGGGGTCGGCACGACGCGAAGCCAGATCTTCGTCGCTACGCCGAGCGTGCCTTCCGACCCGATGAACACTCCCATCAGGTCGTAGCCGGGCCCATCGAGCTCGAAGCCCCCCAGTCGAATCATTTCTCCATCGGCGAGCACGATCTCGAGGCCGGTGACGTAGTTGGTGGTGAAGCCGTACTTGAAACAGTGCGCCCCGCCCGAGTTCTCGGCGACGTTGCCGCCGATGGAGCACACGATCTGGCTCGACGGATCTGGGGGATAGAAGAACGCAGGGCCGACCGCGGCTGACACGGCGGCGTTGGTGACTCCCGGCTCCACGCAGATGCGGCCGTTCTCCAGGTCGATCTCGAGGATTCGCGTCATCCGGGAGAGCACGATCAGCACGCCGTCTTCGACGGGCAGCGCGCCCCCGGACAGTCCCGATCCCGCGCCGCGAGCGACCCACGGCACTCTCGCACGCGCACACGTCGCGACGACGGCCTGCACCTCCGCGGCATTCCCGGGCAGCACCGCGGCGACCGGGAGGACTTCGTACTGGAGCAGTCCGTCGGATTCGTATGTCCGGAGCTGGTGCTCGTGCGTGTAGACCCACCGGTCACCGCAGATCGCGCGCAGCTCCGCGACGACGGCGCGCAGCGTGCTTGCCGGTATCTTCGCCGACGGCGGGTCGGGATAGATAGTGGGGCCTTCGGGAGCGCCGGCGAACGTGCTGCTCATTGCGGGCTCACGCTCCTCCCGCGTCGGTCAGCGGTGGGAGCAGTGCCGCGATCTTGGTCGCGCGCTCGCGGTGGCGCTCGCCGAGATGACGAAACGTCGATGCCGTGGCGGTCTGGCCAGCCACCGCGTGCTCGTCCGCCATCGCCGCACAGTACGCCGCGACCTGCACTTCATCATCCACATCCTGCTTCGTGAATCCGAACGCCTCCTCGAAGAGCAGCAACGCCGCCAGCGCGTGGCCGCTGAAGGGCGTATCGAGAAACTGCTCGCGGATGGCGGTCAGCTGATCGCGGTTGGCGAGTACGCCGGCCCATTCCGCGCGGGTGAGTGCAGGGGTGATGTCGGAAGGCATATATGGGGTTTCCCGATTCCAATGCTACACTCCGGTTGGCGCTCTCCCCACCCCCTTGGCAGGAGCCGTCTCCCAACGGGAAGCAGGGAGAGCGGCGTATCTGACGTGTTGCCCTTCATCAATCATCATCGGAGCATCGAATGATCCGTCCCGCTCACCCGTCTCGCTGGTCCCTCGGGCTCGCTGCCGTCGCGACCATCGTGGTTAGCCTGCCCCTCGACGCCCAGAACAACGCCACAGGGCAGGGGTGGAATCCACAGGAGATCATCCGCGCCGAGGGGTTCGTCAAGCCGCCCGCCGATGTCGAACGGATCATCATGGCGGCGCGCACCGACATCTCGTTCACGGCGCCGAGTCCGGATCGCCGGTGGTTCCTGCGCGCGACGGGCCCGGACCGGGGCGACATCGCGAAGTACGGGAAGGCCCACATCATCCTGGGCGGCCTCCAGATCGACACTCGCGCCGCCCGGGCTCGATCGCTCACGACGAGCAACCGCACGGGGCTGACCCTGGTCGATCCGCGAACGGGAACGACGAAGCCCATCGAGACTCCGAGGGATGCGTCGATCTCGTCGCCGCTATGGTCGCCCAACGGAAGCCAGGTCGCCTGGATTGCGAATTTCGAAGCGGCCTCGCACGTCTTCGTTGCCGATGTGGCGACCGGCAAGTCGGTGCAGGTCACGCGCACGCCGCTGCTCGCCACGCTCGTCTCGACGATCGAATGGACCGCCGACGGCCGCAACATTGTCGCGGTGCTCGTACCCGAGGGACGTGGTGCGGCGCCGACGCACGGCACGAACGATGTCGAGGACGGACCGTCGGTCCGGCTCACCGAGTCACGCGTCGTTCCGACCGTGGTTCATCCGAGCCTCCTTCAGGATCAGCACGACAAGGCCCTGCTCAAGTACCACACGACCGGCCAGCTCGCGCTGATCGATGTGAAAGCGAAGACCGCCCGGAAGATCGGCGCGCCGGCCATGATCCGCGCGATCGATCCCTCTCCGGATGGGCAGCACGTTCGCGTCACCCGGATGACCGAGCCGTTCTCCTATCTCGTGCCCGTGGGAAACTTCGGCTCTGTCGAAGAACTGTGGGACGTCAGCGGCAAGGCCGTCACGACGCTGGCCCGCGTGGCGTTGCGCGAAGGAGAGCGCACGGGCGATGTCGATGCACCGTCGGGGCGCGGTGGACCCCAGCAGACGAACTCCGATACGGGCAAGCGAAACATACAGTGGAATCCTGTCGGCCCCGGGCTCGTGTACATGCAGTCGGTGTTTGCGGCGTCGGCCGGTGGGAATGCCGACAGCACGGCACGCGGTGGCCGCGGTGCGGCGGGCCGTGCCGGCGGCCGCGGAGGGCAGGGCACAGCCGCTCAACCGACGGCGGTTCGCTACATGAGCTGGATGCCGCCGTATGGACCGGGTGATACGAAGGTGATCCACGAGGGCAGCAGCCGCCTGTCCGGCGTTGCATACAGCGCTGACGGACAGACGATGTTCGTGAGCGATAGCGGCAGCGTGGTCGCCATGCGCACGGCTGATCCGTCGAAAAAGCTCGACCTCGGACGAGGTGTCGTACTCGGCGGCGGTGGTGGCCGTGGCGGCGGTGGCGGGGGCCGTGCCGGTGGGCCGGGAAGTGACGGCGCCGACACCTCGGCGACCGGAACGATCGCGATGAAGCGCGGGACGAACCGGCAGCCCGTCGTCATTGTCGGCAGCGACCGGAAGTCGGTGTTTCTTTCCGGGACGCACGCGCCGGGCGCGAAATGGGAAGAGCGGGCGCCGCGACCGTGGGTGGACAGGCTCGACATCGAGTCCGGTCAGCGCACGCGAATCTTCGAGAGCCCGACGGATGCGTACGACGAGCTCGTCGCGCCGCTCGATGATGATTACTCGCGCTACATCTACACCCACGAGTCGCCGACCGTCATCGCGGATGCGTATCTCCGCGACACGAAGGCGGGCACGAGCAGGAAGCTCACCAGCAACCGGGATGTCGCGCCCGCAGTCACGGGCTCGCAGCGCAAGCGCCTTCAGGTCACCCGGCCGCGCGATGGCAACCGCTTCTGGGTCGATGTCTGGCTGCCACGCGACTGGAAGCCGGGCACGCGACTGCCGGGGATCATCTGGTTCTACCCGCGCGAGTATGCGACGCAGGACGCCTACGAGCGATCAAAATACGGCACGAACATCAATCGTTTCCCGGAAGTCCCGGCGGCACGCCCTGCCACCGCGACGAAGATCTGGGTCACGCAGGGTTACGCGTTCATCGAGCCCGACATCCCGATCTATGGCGACTCGGGGCGCATGAACGACAACTACACGCGCGATCTCGAGGAGAATCTCCACGCCGTGGTCGATGCCGTGGTGGACGGTGGCTACGTCGACCGCAACCGGGTGGGGATCGGCGGCCACAGCTACGGCGCGTTCAGCACCGTCAACGCGATGACCCTCACGCCGATCTTCAAGGCGGGCATCGCGGGTGACGGCATGTACAACCGGTCGCTCACGCCCTTCGGCTTCCAGAGCGAGCGGCGCAGCTTCTTCGAGGCGATGGACACGTACCTCGAGATGTCGCCCTTCTACCGCGCCGACAAGATCTCGGGTGCGCTGCTGCTGTACCACGCGACCGAGGACATGAACGTCGGCACCGCGCCCATTAGCTCCATCCGCATGTTCCACGCGCTGCAAGGCCTCGGCAAGCCGGCCGCGCTCTACATGTATCCGTACGAGGACCACAGCGTGGCCACCTACCAGAGTGACCTCGACATGTGGGCACGCTGGTTCGCCTGGTTCGACATCTACGTGAAGAACCCGGGTCAGCGGAAGTCGATCGTACCGTAGTGGCCGGAGGGACTACCGCGCCGCTGCCGTTCGGGGCAGCCGCAGTGTGAACGTCGAACCCTCGCCGACGATGCTGTTCACGGCGAGGTCGCCATTCATGGCCCGCGCGAGCTGCCGGCTGATCGCCAGGCCAAGGCCGACGCCCTGGTCGCTCGAGTGCAGCGCACGCTTGGCCTGCACGAACGGCTCGAAGATGCGGTCGAGCTGATCGGTCGGAACACCGATCCCGGTGTCGCTGACGCTGATCATGGCGTCGGCCTCCGTCGCATCGACCGTGACCGAGATGGTGCCGTTCGGCGGGGTGAACTTGAGCGCGTTGGCGAGCAGGTTGAGCAGGATCTGTCGCATCTTGTCGCTGTCCGCGAGCACGGTGAGCGTGTCCGGGACCGACGGCGCGGCCTGGTTTCCCTGTGGGGCGGTGGTCTGCGGCGAGATCAGGTTGAGCTGCTTCGTCGCGATCTGGGGCGCAACCATTTCCAGCACCGCATCGACCGTCCTCGCGACGCTCACATCGCGGGTGCGGAACTCCATCCGCCCTGCGCCGGCCTTCGCGAAGCCAAGGACATCGCTCACGAGGGCGTCGAGGTGGTCCTTGCTGCGCTGGATCTTGAGCAGGTCCGTGCGCTGCGCATCAGTCACCGGGCCGCGAACGCCGAGCTCGATGAGCTGGGCGTACCCACCGATGGCGTTGAGGGGGGTTCGCAGCTCATGCGACATCGCGGCGAGGAAGTCGCTCTTCGCCCGGTTCGCCTCGGTCGCCTCGAGTGTCAGTCGCTTGAGCTCCGCCTCGGTCCGCTTCGATTCCTCGATGTCGGTGTTGGTGCCGAACCACCGAATAATGCGCCCTTCATCGTCGCGCTGAGCCGTCGCCCTGGCGAGGTGCCAGCGGAAGGTTCCGTGCGCAGCGCTCAGTAGCCGAAACTCGGTCTCATACGGTTCGCCGGTGGACAGCGAGTGCAGCCAACGTTCGCGCGTGCGCCCGAGGTCTTCGGGATGGAGCACCGTCAGCCATTGATCGCCGATGACTTCCGTCTCGGTTCGGCCGAAGTACGCCGCGGTGCGCTCGCTGACGTAATCGAGCGCGCCGTCGGGTGTGGCCGACCAGACCTGAACCGGAATCGCATTCGCCAGGAAGCGGTAGCGCGCTTCGCTGGACTCGGCGTCCGACCGTGCCTGCTCGCTCGCGCGGAGCAGCCGCTCGATCTCGCGGCGCGCGACCACGGCCTCCGTGACATCGGTACCATGCACGACGATTCCGACGGTGCTGCCATTTGGTTCGGTGATCGGCTGATACACGAAATCCACGTACGCCTGCTCCGCCGCCGCTCCGGAGCTTCGCGCGAGCGTGATGGGAATCTCCCGACCGACGAACGGCTTTCCTGACTCGAATACCCTGTCGAGCAAGTCGACGAACCCCTGGGCGCGTACCTCGGGAAGCGATTCGTCGACCGTCCTGCCGATCGACTGGCGGCCGCCGATCAACCGCGTGTATGCGTCGTTGACGAACTCGAAGACGTGGTCCCTCCCTCGAAGCACAGCGAGGAATGCCGGTGCCTGGGCGAACACTTCGCGTAGCCGGCGCTCGGCGACCTCCGCGGCGGTCCGCGCATCCTGTGCCTCGCGCTCGATGCGGCGCTGTTGCGTCGTCTCGGCGACGACGTTCAGGAAGGCGACGATCGCTCCCGATTCTTCGCGAATCGGGCTGAGCGAGAAGGTGAACCAGGCGTCGTCGGCGGATCCGCCGGCTCGCTCCATCGCGAAACGGGCATTCTCGGCGTAGATCGACGCGCCGCCGCTGCGAATCGTCTCGAAGAGCGGGAGAACGTCCGACCAGATCTCGGCCCACACCTCCGCGCCCGGCTGCCCCAACGCACGCGGGTGCTTTGCGCCGAGCACGCCGCAGTAGGCGTCGTTGTAGATGAGCGTGAGTTCCGGCCCGCACCACAGGTTGATCGGGAAGCGGGACTCGAGCACGATCCGGACGGCCGTGCGCAGGGCGGGGGCCCACCGTTCGATCGGTCCGAGCGCCGTGGACGCCCAGTCGATGGCGCGGCAGCGCCGCGCCATCTCGCTGTCCCCTGGAAAAAGCGCAGCGGGATCGACCTGTGTCTCGGTGTCGGTCACGGGCTTCTAATGATCTCGGGGACGAGGCGGTTCCGCATTCAGGAGTGCTGCTACACCGCTGCGTGGCTTTGGGGCCGTCCGGACGCGACGGTTCCGCAACTAGGGAATGATGCCGCTGCGCACCGTTGGGTACTGGATGCCGAGCTGCTCGAGGTACGTCTTGTACTTCTTCGGGTCGTAGTAGTACTTCTGCATCTGCGGCCTGTAAGTCGCCATGATGTCGGCGTTCAACCAAATCGCCGGCTTGTCCGTCGGCGCGAAGAACGGCGTGTACTTGGTCGTCTTCGTCTGGACGTTGTTGAAATAGTCCCACGCGTCGGCGGCGATCTTCGGCGTCATCAGGATGTCGAGCATCGTCATCGCCTGGACCTTTGCGCCAGCCACGACGCCCTTGTGCGCGATCGGCGTCGCCATGGCGATTGCGTTGGCCCAGTTGTGGCCTGGCAACCCGGGGATGTTCGACGGGAAGCTCAGGGTGATCGTCGGCACGTTCCAGCTCACATCGCCGATGTCGTCTGACCCGCCGCCCATGCGTGTTGCCTCGTTCACCGGACCACCGAGACGGCCCGGACGGGTGCTCAGCCCGCTGTCCGGCGAGCCAAGCTCACGCTGAATGCCCTTCGCCAGGGCCTGATCCTTCTCGTCCCACGTCGGTGTTCCCACCTTCGTGATGTTCTGGTACATCGCCTCGGCGATCGGCCGCGAGAAGTGGGCGCTCCACCCGGAGCCGACCATCATGATCGTATCCACCCGTGTCTCTGTCATCATCGCGGCGCCCTGGGCCATCTTCTTCGCGGACTCGAACATCGCCAGCGTCCTGGGATGGTCGCGTTCGCGGAAGTAGAACCAGATGCTCGCCGTGCTCGGGACGACGTTCGGCTGGTCTCCGCCATCGGGAATGACGTAATGCGAGCGCTGCGCGAGCTCCAGGTGCTCGCGCTTGAACTCCCATCCTTGCGCCATGAGCATCACGGCGTCGAGCGCGCTCTTCCCACGCCATGGCCCGCCGGCAGCGTGCGCGCTGGATCCCTGGAACTTGAAGATCGCGGAGATCAACGCGTTCGATCCGGATTGTCCCCATGAAACGCCGAGCGAGTTGCCGACGTGGGTGAACAGCGTGACGTCGACATCCTTGAACACGCCCGCGCGGACGAGAAATGCCTTGCCCGCCATTTGCTCTTCGGCGACGCCGGGCCAGAGCACGAGCGTACCGGGCATCTTCTCGCGCTCCATGATCTTCTTCACGACGATCGCCGCCGCGATGTTGAGCGGCATCCCGGAGTTGTGCCCTTCGCCGTGGCCCGGCGCACCCGCGATGATCGGATCCCTGTAACCGACACCGGGCTTCTGCCCCGCCTGCGGGATGTCGTCGATGTCCGAGCCGAGCGAGATCACCGGCTTGCCGGATCCCCATCGCGCCACGAACGCCGTTGGGATCCCGGCCACGCCGCGGTCCACCTTGAAGCCATTCTCCTCGAGCAATCCCGTCAAATACTTCGACGTCTCGAATTCCTGGAAGCCGAGCTCCGAGTACGAGAAGACCTGATCCACCATCTCCTGAATCATCTTCGCGCGAGCATCGATCTCCTTCGCCGCTTCGGCCTTGAGGCTCTCGAGCCGCGCGCTCGCCGGATAGCGGTACCGGATCGAATCAGGTGGGGCGCCGCCGCCGCGTTGCGCCTTCGAGGCGAGGGGAACCAGCACGACGCACGCAGCGCTCGCGACCGTCGCGAAGCGCCAAAGAGATCTGCGAGGGGGCATCGAAGCGATCTCCGGGAGGAGTGCGGGGAGTGGTTCCCTGATTGCCGGGCCGGGGAGCCTGGCGGGATTGGGAAAGCGGCGGCCATGAAAGATAGCGCGAGCTGCGTCCGAACCGGGCACCTACCGCGTACCCGTAATCAGCTCGCGATAGAACGTGAGCGTCTGCTCCGCGATGCGCTGCCAGCTGAAGTGCGCCACGACCCGGGCCCGCCCGGCGCGGCCCATCGCCTGTCGCTTGTCGGGATCGCCCATGAGCTGGTTGATCGCCGCCGCCAGGGCGCGGGAGTAGTCATCGGGATCGACTGGCTCCGGGGACCCGTTCCCCTCAGCCTCGAATGGAACGAGTACGCCAGTCTCGTCCGGCACGACGATCTCGGGAATCCCGCCGACGGCCGCTGCGACGACCGCCGTCTCGCACGACATGGCCTCGAGGTTGATGATCCCGAAGGGTTCGTAGACCGACGGGCAGACGAACAGCGCCGCATGGCTGTAGAGCGCGATGACGTCCTCCTTCGGAACCATCCCCGGGATCCACACGATGTCCGCCGCCGCCGCGCGCTTGGCGTCGGCGACGAGCGCAGTCATCTCGGCGGAGATCGCATCCGTGTCGGGGGCGCCCGCGCAGAGCACGACCTGGACGCCCGCCGCGAGATGCGGGATCGCCCGCACGAGGTGGAGGATGCCCTTCTGGCGAGTAATGCGGCCGACGAAGAGCACGATCGGGACATCGGGGTCCACTCCGAGCCGGCGCAGCGTCGCCGGCGCCAGGCGCGGGCGGTATTCGTCCGGGTCGATCCCGTTGTGAATCACCCGGACGCGCTCGGGCGCGACGCCGTACAACGTCTCCACATCCCCCTTCATCGCCTTCGAGACGGCGATCACGCCATCGGCGTTCTCGTAGGCGGTTCGCTCGATCCACGCCGTCGCGTGGTACGCGGTCCCGAGCTGCTCGACCTTCCAGGGACGATGGGGCTCGAGCGAGTGGGTCGTGAGCACCAGCTTCGCGCCGGTGAGCGGGCGCGCCAGGCATCCGGCAAGATGTGCGTACCATGTGTGACAGTGCACGATGTCGGGCGCCTCGACCGCACCGGCCATTGCCAGGTCACGAACGAGGGCGTCGAGCAGCTTTGCGTGGCGGGGGTCCTGCGCCGCGAACCGTACCGCCGGTGCCACGCCGTGCACGCGGAGGTTGCCCTGGCTCCCGTGCTGCTCACCGAAGCAGAAGACGTCGATGGCATGAGCGCGATGCTCGATCCGCGCGAGCTCGCGCGCGAGATACTCGACATGCACGCCCGCTCCGCCGTAGACGTGCGGCGGGTACTCGTTGGTGAACAGGGCGATGCGCACGGTGCCGTGGACGAGTCGGTGGAGCGACGGTCAGATCACGGTGCCGTCGGGAATCTCGGCATTTTTCATGATGACGATGATGCCGTCCCGGATGCAGAAACCGGGGCCACTGCCCTCCTGCACGCCGGTCTCGTTCGTGATGACACAATGGTTCCCGATCGAGGCGTTCTTGTCGACGATGGTGTTCTCGATCCGCGTGTCGGCGCCGATCCCCGGAAAGGCGGGGCCACGCACGGTCCCGCGCGATTCGGCATCCGCCCACCGGTAGTAGTCCGCACCGAGGAGCACTGCGCGGTTGAGCCGCGTCCCCCGGTCGATGAATGATCGAATGCCGATCACCGAGTTCGAGATGTCACTGTCGACGATGACGCTTCCCTCGCCGATGATCGTGTTCTCGAGTCGCGAGCGCGTGACCTTCGCCGGCGGCAACAGCTCCGTGCTCGTGTAGAGCGGGAAATTCGACTCGTAAATGTTGAACGGGGGATGCGGCTGGGCCAGCATGATGTTCGTCTCGAAGAACGAGCTGACGGTCCCGATGTCATTCCAGTATCCCGGGAAGGGATAGGAGATCACACGGCGTTTGGATATCGCCCGCGGGATGATCGATTTTCCGAAGTCGTGGTCATCCTGGTACGAGTCGAGCACGTCGCGCAGCACGTCGGCGTCGAAGATGTAAATGCCCATCGACGCGAGATAGATGCGCCCCGCGCTGGCCATCTCCGCCGACACCACACTGTCCTTTCCCGCGAGGTCATCGAACCGCGGCTTCTCGTAGAATTCGGTAATGCGCTGCTCGGCGTCGGTCTTGAGGATCCCGAACCCCGGAGCGTCGTTCGCATGCACCGGGGTCGCTGCAATGGTGATGTCGGCGCCATGCTGCTTGTGATGCGCGAGCATCACCCGGTAGTCCATCGTGTAGAGCTGGTCCCCCGAGAGGATGATGACCTGGTCATGGGGGTAGCTCCGGATGTGCGGAATCGAGCGCCGCACCGCGTCGGCGGTTCCCTGATACCATTTCTCCGAGGCCGGTGTCTGCTCGGCGGCAAGCACGGTGACGAACCCGCCACGGAAGCGATCGAACAGGTAGGAGCGGGAGATGTGGTTGTTCAGCGATGCAGAGTTGAACTGCGTGACGACGAAGATCCGGTCGAGCCCGGAGTTGATGCAGTTCGAGATGGGCACGTCGACGAGCCGGTACTTCCCGGCCAGCGGCACCGCCGGTTTCGCGCGCTCGCGCGTGAGCGGGAAAAGCCGCGTGCCCGCACCGCCACCGAGGATGACGGCAAGTACTTCGTTCATTTCGATCTCCGCCGAGCCGTGATCAGCACGGCAATCTCATCGGGCCGCGGATTGACGAAGTCGAGCCGCACGCGACCGTCGGCCCCCGTGCTCACCGTCGCGGGGATCGAGCTGTTCGTGAGCATCCAGCCAGCAGGCAGGACGACTGCATTCGCCGGGCGACCAAAGCCCCGATCCCACACCAGCTCGTCGCCCACGAGCCTGTAGCGCACCGTGTCGGTGTACGTCTCGAACATCCGGAGCCGAATCGTTGTCCCGGGCGTCACCGGCGCAAAGCGGAAGACGACAACCTCCGTCTGCGGAGTCACGTTCGGCACATCGAGTCCTGCTCGCGTGATGGCCTCCCCCTTGACGGTCTCCCATTTCAGCTCCTCGCCCGTGTCGAGATTCAGGGCGCGCGGGTTCGAGACCGTACTTCCGGCACGGACGATGTTCAGGTACGTGCTCCGTCCTGCGCGCGACTCCGTGTAGTCGTGGTACAGGTCGAACGCGCCCGTCTGCGGCTCGCGAAGGGAGTAAACAATCTCCCGGTTCTGGCGCGCCCGTTCGTCGAGGCGTGCTGCCATGCTCGACGGAGTGGACGCGATCCCGCGGGCCGGGACGGCGCGCACCGTGACCGCCGCCTCGGACGGCGTCGCATTCCAGAAGCTGATGCCGATCCGTCCGTCGCCCTCCTGAAGCACCTGCGCCGGGAAGGTCGATGTCACAAGCTCGTAGCCCTGAGGTAGCACGATCGCGTTGCGCTTGATGCCGAGCGCCCGCGTGAACACGAGCGTGTCGCCGCGGGTGTAATAGCTCGCCGCGTCCTCGTAGGTCTTGATGATCAACACGCGCCCTTCACCGCCGTCCGGTGGCACGGGGCGCGCGAGCTTCACGCGAATGTAGGTCTGCGTGCTGTCCGAGGTGCGCACCCCGCCGGCCCGCGCAATTGCCCCCCCGACCTCCTCGAACGCCAGCGGTTTTCCGCTCACGCGATCGAAGACACTCTCGTCGGTCGCGATGCTCCCCTTCCGGATCGGATTGAAGTAGTGGGTCGCCCCCGCCGTCGTGGCCGTGACTTCGTAGACGATGCGGAACTTCGCCGACCCCGGCGCAAGCAACTCATAGCGGGTGTACGCGTCCGCGTCGGTTTGGCGCGCTGGGGCCTGCGCAGCGGCCACCGGAGCGGTCGCCGCGAATCCGACTGCGAATATGAGTGTGCGCATGACAGCAAGATGCGACCTGCATGCCTGTTCCGCGAGACCGTGCGCGCCGACCCGCATCATCGGCATGCAGGTCTCGGGCAAAAGCCTGAACATGAAGGGATGGAGCTCACCTGAAGACGCATGAAGGCGCCGCCACGCGGGCGCCTTCGGCTTCATGGAAGCAGGACACGTCATGAATGGGCGAACACCCCTCAAGAGGGGTCAGCCCCCGCGCGTCATCTCCTGCGCCGGGCAGCCAACAGAATCTTCTTCCTGTCCCTTCATGAATCCTTCACGCTCTTCATGTTCAGGCTCTTCCCGACACTGATAGCAGCGGATACGACTAGCCAGGAATGTCTGTCTGTCGTCGAAGGGGCAGTGACTCGGCGACGGCGCTGCTATCCGCCGGCTGGGCCCTGTCGAGGAGGCGGGCAAACTGGGCGTTCGTGTAGCGATCCCAGTCGTCTGGCCAATCCTCGAGATCGAGAACGATCGACCCGGAGATGAACCGGAGCACCGTTCCCGGGGACGATGGCACCTTTCCCGAACTGCCCGACTCCGACCGCGGCAGAATCCGGTACAGCCCGGTGACGAACTTGCGACCTCGCTGATCGACGAAGACGCGGCTATGGGTTGCTGCCGGTGACGAGGTGGGAGTCACTCGCCCCGCATCCGGACGTGGTGGCGCCGGCGCTGGCACTTCGGCAGCGTGCTTTGCCGCAGCGGGCACCGCCTTGTCTGGTGATTTTCGGAACTCACCCGTCGATTCCTCGGGTTCCCGGCGCTTCACGATCTGCGCCCGAGTGAGAAGGCCTTCGAGCTCATCGTCCGGAAGATTCTCCCAGCCCGGGGGGAAGGTTGCCAGCCGGCGTCGGGAATCAGTGCACTCGAAGCACAGCCAGCCATCCTGCCAGTCGCGCATGTAGTCCTCGGCCGTGGTTCGCTTGTCGAGCGAATCCGGCGTCACGCTCCACACCTTCCACTGTATGCCCTGGCTGTCATGAAATTCCCGCAGCGCCATGCGTCGCCTCCGAGGCTCGTAGCCCTTGATCCGCTTTTCCTGCAGGACAGGAATGCAAGAGGGTGACCACGATAAATGGTCATTTCCGCGCGGCTCGGAGCACCCGCCCGGCGCGGCGGTGGGCTCCAAACGCGAGTCAAGCAGGCATGGAATTCGAATTGCAATCGTTCAGCAGCGGATGGGCGCTACAGTTCCGCATACAGTCGACCGATAGGACACAATGACGCATCCCAGGGAGCCCGATCCCCTCCGTCCGATGTTGAAGACGACGGAATCCGAGCTCGTCGAGCGGCTCGAGGAGGCCTGCGGCCACGATGTGCGTGGAGAGTCGACCGCCGAGTTGATGAAGCTGGAGGAGACCCTCAGTGACGCGGCGCGGGCCGCGAAGCAGGCGGTCTCCCTGCGCCGCCGGCTCCGCACAGGCCACGGCGGAACGGACGCGCGTCATCAGGCGGATGTGGCGGACGGGTCATCCCGGGCTCAGGCGAGAGCGATCGTGGGAGATCCCGCCAACGCGGAGGTGGATGACCTCGTGGCGCACAACGGATCCGATGCCGATGCGGACGCCGACACCCCGCCTGACGCGGACAGCGCGGTACGCGAGTTTCTCGACCACCGCGGACTGGCCTGGCGAGTGTGGGCGGTCACCCAGGAGCAACTGCACCCCGAGCGGCTGATCGCCGACCGCATGGGGGAGTACCGCGAGGGATGGCTCACCTTCGAGTGCCCGATCTCAAGCGAGCGCCGGCGCCTCCCACACTATCCGCCGAACTGGCGTCGCCTCACCAACCGCGATCTCGAAGCGCTGCTGGATCGCGCGGAGTCCGTGCGTCCGCGCCGGGAGACCGGCGACGATTCCGCGACGAGCCCGTCCTGATCGCGGTCCGGGCTGGCTCGGTCAGCCCGCCCGGACCGGCAGTTCGCCGCCGGCTATTGCGTAGGCGGCTGGCCCCCGATCACCATCCCGATTCGCTCTTCCAGGCGACCGGTGGATGCACACCTGACATAGTCCCCGGAGATGGACACCGGACGTCCCGATGCCTCGAGACTCGTCGTCGCCCGCGTGCCGCCCTCGACCGGTTGCAGCTGCGTCTTGATGATGAGGAAGATCTCGTAGGTTTCGGCGCTCGGGCCACCCTGGGTAGTGCCGCAATCGAGATAGCGCGTGAGGGGCACGTCCTTGAGCTTTCGCCGGAGCTTGAACCCGTCGTTTCCCAGAACTGCCAGTCCCGGGTTGCTGCTGGTTACCGGAATGCCGACGTGCTCGTACGCCGCAGGGAGCGCCTTCCAGACATTCGCGAGCGATGCGTTGATCATCACGACCCCGCGCGACACGCTGGGGTTGGTCCGCATCTCCGTCGCGCCCTGAGTGCCAACGATGCGCGTCGTCTGCGGCAACGCCGGGTCGTCGCTCACATCGGGTAGATTTGCCGACGCGCAGCCAGCGAGAGCACCGGCCGCGAGCGCTGAAAGCAGGATGGCATACCGCATCGATCCTCCACGGAGACGTTCGTACCGCCGACGCATCCCGGCCTGACGCTCATACCAATACAGCGTCAGGCGGGGGCGAGCAAGCGCCGCGCGGTCCCGGTGTCGCACCGAACTCTCCGAGTTCACGTCACCGATGACTGCTCGCAATCCCCGGACTCCGACGATGAAGATCTTCGGTGACCATGAGCCCGCGACGCTCGACCAGCTCCGCGATGTCGGAACGCGCGCCGAGAAGGTCGCGCTGATGGCGGATGGACATGTCGGCTATGTCATGCCGATCGGCGGCGTGGCGGCCTACCGAGGGAAGGTTTCGGTCGTCGGCGTCGGCTTCGACATCGCCTGCGGCAATGCCGCGATCCGCACCGACATGTCACTCGACCAGCTCGGCGACGATCCCGCCGAGGTCCGACGCACCCTCACTGGCCTCGCGAACGAGATCGCCGGCACGATCAGCTTCGGGATCGGGCGCCGGAACCAGTCCGACGACGCTCCCCTCGGTCACGACCTCTTCAGCGATTCGGCCTGGGATGCAGTGCCTGCGAAGGAGCGGAACTCCCTTCGCACCAAGGCCCGCGGCCAGCTCGGTACGGTGGGCAGCGGCAACCACTACGTCGATCTCTTCGCCGATGAGGAAGGCGTGCTCTGGGTCGGCGTGCATTTTGGGAGTCGGGGATTCGGTCACACGATCGCGTCCGCGTTTCTCGCCGTCGGCCAGGGGAAGACGTGGGGCGAGCGCGCACCCGAGCGCGAGGTCCTGCTCGACGTGAATGCACCGATCGGCCACGACTACTGGCATCTCATGAGCCTCGCCGGCCGCTACGCTTATGCCGGGCGCGAGTGGGTCGCCCGGAAAGTCGTCTCGATCCTCGGCGCCAACGAAGTCGACCTCGTTCACAACCACCACAACTTCGCCTGGAAGGAAGTGCATGACGGTGAGGATCTCATTGTCGTGCGGAAGGGCGCCACTCCCGCCTTCCCCGGTCAACGCGGCTTCATCGGCGGGTCGATGGGGGATGACGCCGTCATCGTCCGCGGCACCGAGGCCTCCCCGGATGAACATCCCGGGCTCGCTGGCACACAGCGGCAGGCCCTCTACTCCACAGTACACGGTGCCGGCCGAGTGATGTCGCGCACCCAGGCGGCGGGGAAGCGCAACCGGCGGACCGGCGAGCAGCTCACCCCGGGGCGTGTGTCGCCGGAGATGATGCAGGAGTGGATCGCCCGGAAGGATGTGATCCTGCGCGGCGGAGGCCTCGACGAGAGCCCGCACGTCTATCGGCGCCTGCCCGACGTGCTCGCCGCGCAGGAGGGGACTGTGGAGGTACTGCACACGCTCCGGCCTCTCGTGGTCGTCATGGCGGGCGCGGACGAACTCGATCCCTACAGGGACTGAGCGGCTCCGCCACGATTCACGCTGGTCGCAATCCTGCAATTGCGGGCTGCTTCGCACGATTCACCTGGTTCGTTCCCTCCCTGCCACGCGCGAAATCGCTTCATGCCGGACTCCGCAGCGCCGTCGGCGCTTCCCGTCGCCAGTGACAAGCCCCATACGCTGACGGGCGACTTCCGAACCCACGAAAAATTCCACTCCCGCTTTCTCGAGTGGGATCACACGCTGATCGTCTTCCGCCCGCCGGGCTATGAGGGCGACGCAGCGCGACGCTATCCGGTTCTGTACCTCCACGACGGCCAGAACATCTTCGACCAGGCCACCTCCGTCGGCGAGGAGTGGCGGGTGGACGAAACCGCGCTCGGCCTCATTACCGCCGGTCAGATCGCTCCACTCATCATCGTCGGCATCTACAACACCGGCGAACACCGGATCGATGAGTACACCCCGACGGTCGATCTCGAAAAGCGGCATGGTGGCAAGGCCGACCTGTACGGCCGGATGCTCATCGAGGAAATCAAGCCGTTCATCGACCGCGAGTACCGGACGCTGCCCGACGCCCGGAACACCGGCCTCGGCGGATCGTCGCTGGGCGGACTGTTGACCGTGCACCTCGGCATCCGCCATTCCGAAGTGTTCAGCAAGATCGCGGCACTCTCACCCTCGGTCTGGTGGGACCGGAGGGTCATCGTCCGCGAGGTCAGCGAGCTGCACGCCAAGCTCCCGCTCAGGATCTGGCTCGACGCCGGCACGCAGGAAGGCGCCGAGGTCGTAGCCGACGCGCGCGCCCTGCGTGATGCCTTCATCGCAAAGGGATGGGTCGCTGGGCAGGACCTCACCTACATCGAAGCCGAAGGCGCCCAGCACAATGAAGCGTCGTGGGCATCGCGCGTCGATTCGGTGCTCAAGTTCCTGTTCCCGATCGGGTAGAGTTTTGTGCGGGGGCACGGCGGTTGTGAAAACATCTCCTCATGAAGAGCATGAAGGGTTGCATGAAGGTTCATGAAGAAGGGCAACTGACTGTGGGTGGCATCTTGGGTTCGGGAACCGCGCGCGAGAATTCTGACCCTACGAACCGGGTCAAACCGCCCGGTCCGCTTGTTGCGACCGGCGGGATTTCCTCCCCACCCCGGAGCCCATGCACCGCGAGCACACTCGCTGGTTCAGCCCCTCGCTAGGCCGTGACATGGACATGCTCGTGTTCGGCCACGGCGGGGCACGGGCCCTGGTCTTTCCGACGTCCATGGGACGGTTCCACGAGTGGGAAGACCGTGGCATGATCGGTTCGCTGGCCGAGCCGCTCGAGCGCGGCTGGCTGCAGCTCTACTGCGTCGACAGTGTGGACGGAGAGAGCTGGTACGCCAAGCATCGGCATCCGGCCGAGCGCGCCCGACGACATGCGCAATACGACGCCTACGTCGAGCACGAAGTGGTGCCTTTCACCCGCCATCACAACCAGAACCCCTTCATGATCGCCACGGGCGCGAGCTTCGGCGCCTATCACGCGGTTGCCTTCGCCCTACGGCACCCACACCTTGTGGGCAGGGTGCTCGGCATGAGCGGGATGTACGACATTCGCGGCATGACCGACGGCTACTCGGACACCGATGTCTACTACGCGAATCCTCCGGAGTTCATTCGCCACGAAGGCGACCACGGACGACTGGAGGCGATTCGCCGCATCGACATCATCCTCGCGATTGGCAAGGATGATTCGATGTACTGGGACAACGAGCAGCTCTCGGGGGCTCTGTGGGGCAAGGGTATTCCCCATGCCTTTCGAGTGTGGGACGGCTGGGCACACGACTGGCCGTACTGGCAGCACATGATCCGGCAGTACATCGCCGGCCACGATTGATCGGAGGACGCACAGCATGATTGCGAAAGTCGGGTTGATGGTGGGACGGGAGTGGTCCTTTCCGCCGGCATTCATCGAGGAAGTCAACCGGCGCGATGCGGATGTCGTCGCCGAATTCGTCAAGCTCGGCGGCACGCGCCAGGATGAGACGCGGGAGTACGATGTCATCATCGATCGGATCTCCCACGAGGTGCCGTACTACCGCAGCGTCCTGAAGCACGCCGTCCTCCAGGGCACCACCGTCGTCAACAATCCCTTCATGTGGACGGCAGACGACAAGTTCTTCGAGGCGGCGCTCGCCACGAAGCTTGGCGTCGCGAGCCCGAAGACGCTGGTCCTCCCGAACAAGGACTACGTGCCCGGCATCCATCACCAGGAGAGCCTGCGCAACCTGAAGTATCCGCTCGACTGGGACGCGGTGATCGAGTACATCGGCATGCCGTGCATCCTCAAGGATGCGCACGGCGGCGGATGGCGCGATGTCTACGTCTGCCGTTCGATCGATGACCTGATCGAGCACTACAACGGCTCCGGGCTGCTGACGATGATCGTCCAGGAGTTCATCGAGTGGGACCAGTACATCCGCTGCCTCTGCCTCGGCCAGACCGAGGTCCTTCCAATGAAGTACGATCCCCGCGAGCGCCGCTATCACGTCGAGCACGATCACCTGAGCTCCGAGCTCGGCGAACGTGTCGTCACGGATTCGCTCAAGCTTTGCCGCGCGCTGGGCTACGACATGAACACCGTGGAGTGGGCGGTACGCGACGGCGTTCCCTACGCCATCGATTTCATGAACTGCGCGCCGGACATGGATGTGCACTCGCTGACGCCGCACTACTTCGACTGGACCGTCCAGCACATGGCAGACATGGCGATCCGGCTGGCCCACGAACCACGCCCGCAGCGACGCGACCTTCGGTGGGATACGATGTTCACCAGCAGCCGATGGCAAACGCCGGCAACGGGATCGCTACCATCCCCGTCGGCCGATCGCGTCCGGCCGAGCGCTAAGGCGACCATTCCGGCGAGCACGGATGAAATGCGTGCGTGACGCCTGATGGTGCTCCGTGAGGCGATCGATCGCTACCATGAGCTGTTGACGGGCGCGGTCGCGGCGGACTGCCAATGGCAGCTCGACGAACAGATCCAGCGTCGCGGGCTGCTCTTCGGGGATCGGCCGCTGTGTACGGTGCTGCGACCGCGCTTCATGAGTGCGACCCAGTACGCCTATCTCCAGGCGCGAGGGACTCTCATCCTTCGCGCCTTCGACACCTCATACCGCGCCGCGATCGCCGACAGCGCTGTGCGCGAGCAGTTCGGGCTCACCCAGTGGGAAGAACAACTCGTTCACCACGACCCCGGCTTCCGCGACCCCAGCCCTGTCTCACGGCTGGACGCGTTCTTCGTCGGTGAGTCCGACGGCCTCAAGTTCACCGAGTACAACGCCGAGACGCCGGCGGGCGCCGGCTACAACGACGTCCTGGCAGAGATGTTCTACGGGCTGCCCGTCATGGCGGAGTTTCTTCGCGACTACGACGTGCGCTCGCTGCCCGCGCGCCATCATACGCTCCACGCCCTGCTCGACGCGCATCGCCAATGGTCGGGGCGCCGGGACCTGCCGCGGATCGCGATTCTCGACTGGGCCGAGGTTCCGACCCGGAGCGAGTTCGTGCTCTTCAAGGATTACTTCGAGCGTCAGGGGCTGGCCTGCGAGATCGTCGATCCGGCGCAATGCGAGTATCGGAACGGACGCCTCATGGGTGACACCGGTCCGATCGACCTGATCTACAAGCGCGTGCTGCTCACCGAGCTCGTCGATCGCGGTGGTCTCGATCACGCCGTCGTGCGCGCCGTCCGCGACGGCGTGGTCTGCATGGTCAATCCATTCCGCTGCAAGATGCTGCACAAGAAGATGAGTCTCGCCGTTCTCAGCGACGAGCGGAATGCGCGGCTCTTTTCCGCCACCGAACGCGAGGCGATCGCGGCGCATATCCCGTGGACTCGGCGAGTGGAGGAGCGGAGCACGACTCACCACGGCCACGCGGTGGACCTGCTTCCCTACATCTCGGCGAACCGTGAAACCCTCGTCATCAAACCGAACGACGAGTACGGCGGGAAGGGCATCCTGCTCGGCTGGGAGACCGATCAGGCGCTCTGGGACTCGACGATCCGGGCTGCACTCACCGACCCCCATATCGTGCAGGAGCGAGTCGCCCTCCCGAAAGAGCCCTTTCCGAGCATGGATGGCGACACGTTGCGGTTTGCTGACCGGATGCTGGATACCGCTCCGTACGTCGCCTACGGCAAGTATGTGGACGGCTGCCTCTCCCGACTCTCGACTGCGGCGCTCCTCAACGTGACCGCGGGCGGAGGATCGAGCGTCCCGACCTTCGTGATCAACGGCAGCCGCAGGAACTGACGGGCCGTTTGCATGCGGCCCGCATTCCGGACGGCGAACGCAGATCTGCGCATCAATCCGACTCGAGCCCGCCCTACCGCCATACCGCCATGCCGTCAGATCCGAGCCTTGCCAGCCGCCGCGCCGCTCCGCATATGAGGGCAGAATCGGGAGTCCGCTGTCCCGAGCGCCTGTGAACGCTGAATTCCTCGTAACCATGACGTGGTGAGAGCATGCTAGCCAACAAGCCGCCGTCGTTGACGCTGGGGATCGAGGAGGAATACCAGATCATCGATCCGGTGACACGCGAGCTGAAGTCGTACATCACCGAGATCCTCAAGGGCGATTCGCTCATTCTCGAGGAGGTGAAGCCCGAGCTTCACCAATCGATGGTGGAGATCGGCACCAAGGTCTGCCGAACTCCCGCCGAGGTGCGCGCCGAGCTCGTACGGCTGCGCGGGACCGTGATGACGCTCGCCGCGCGCAACGGACTCAAGATTGCCGCCGCGGGGACGCATCCGTTCTCATCGTGGCTGACGCAGGAGATCACTCCGCTGGAGCGCTACATGGGCGTGAAGGCCGATCTCGCCGACCTCGCACAGCAGCTCCTCATTTTCGGAACCCACATCCACGTCGGCATCGAGGATCGCGACTTCCTTATCGACGCCATGAACGTGTCGCGCTATCTACTGCCGCACGTGCTCTGTCTCTCGACGAGCTCGCCCTTCTGGATGGGGCGCAACACGGGGCTCAAGTCGTATCGAAGCGTGATCTTTCGCAACTTTCCGCGCACGGGCGTCCCGCCGATCATGCATTCATACGGCGAGTACAACACGCTCGTCGAATCCCTCGTGAAAACCGGCTGCATTCCCAACGGCTCGAAGATCTGGTGGGACGTCCGGCCGCATCACAGTTACCCGACCCTCGAGTTCCGCGTCTGTGATGTCTGTACGCGCGTCGATGAGGCGGTGTGCATTGGTGCGATTCTCCAGGCGATCATCGCGAAGCTCTGGAAGCTCCGCCATGACAACATGACCTTCAGGGTCTACCCCCTGACGATGATCGACGAGAACAAGTGGCGCGCCGTGCGCTACGGTCTTGATGGCAAGATGATCGACTTCGGCAAGCAGCGGGAACAGCCCGCCCGCGAGCTCATACGTGAGATGCTGGAGTGGTTCATCGATGACGTGCTGGACGAGCTCGGCAGCCGCAAGGAAGTCGAGTACGCGTTCAGGATCCTGGAGGAGGGGACGAGCGCCGACCGTCAGCTCGCCGTCTTTAAGCGGACTGGAGACCTCAAGGCTGTCGTCGACCAGGTGATCGTCGAAACCGAGGAGGGGGTGATCGCTCCCAACTCCCAGCCACGCAAAGGGTTGGCGGTCGAGAGGGGTGCGTCGGGCAACGAGCATCTCATGGCACCGCCGCCCGCCTAGGCGCCGATTTTGCCTTCATTGGACCACCTCGCGGCGCCAGCAGGCGCCGCGTCTCAATCCGCTCGAACGAAGCCCTGCAATGCATAGACGACCAGTCATCGGGATCCCCACCCAGACCCTCCAGAGCCTCGGCGGCATCCCCGCCGAATTTCCGCCGTCGTGGGTCATGAGCCAGCGCTACATCCTGACGCTCACCGCTGCCGGCGCCATCCCCTGGATGATCCCGCTCGTCGGCGACGACGAAGAAACCCTGCGCGGGATTTATGACGAGCTCGATGGCGTGTTCCTCCCCGGCGGTGCCGACATCGAT
Organism: Gemmatimonadaceae bacterium; assembly: GCA_031412375.1. Classification (GTDB taxonomy): domain Bacteria; phylum Gemmatimonadota; class Gemmatimonadetes; order Gemmatimonadales; family Gemmatimonadaceae; genus JANPKQ01. The sequence goes on from JANOCW010000284.1 coordinate 32,521, forward strand.
CCCGCCAGCTACAACGAGGACCGCCATCCGCTCTGCGATCGCACCGACCCACCACGCGATCACGTCGAGCTCACGATGACCCGCTGGGCGATGGCCGACCGGAAGCCCGTCCTCGGTGTCTGCCGCGGACTGCAACTGATCAACCTGGCGGCGGGCGGCACGCTCTATCAGGATCTCGCGGACGAATATCCCGGGTCGATCAAGCACGACTACTTCCCCTTCGGCGGCAAGTACGCGCGTGATCATATCGCCCACGGAGTCGCGGTCGCGCCCAACACCCGGCTCGCTGAGTTGATCGGTGCCGGTGCGGTGCCGGTGAACAGCATGCACCATCAGGGAATTCGCGATCTGGGGGCGGGGCTCGTGGCCAGCGCCCTCGCGCCCGACGGGTTGATCGAGGGGATCGAGGGCATGGATGGCGCGTTCCTCATCGGGGTCCAATGGCATCCCGAGGCGCTCACCGAGACCGATGCGCGCATGCGCCGCCTGTTCGACGAATTCATCTCCGCGGCCACGGAGTATCGTGTCACGCGCGCAGTGACGTCGACGACCTACTAGGCGGCTGCACCTCGTGTAGCCGCTGTCCGTCGAAGGGTCGGTGAACGATCGCGCGCCGGGCTACCGCACCGGCGCCCTCGCCGCGCTACGATCCGGCGAGACGCAAGGCGAGGTATGAGGCGACCGCGAGGCCGAACATCATCAGGGAGATCGAGCGGACCTCCCGCCAGGTGAACGACGCCTGTCCCGCGACGTCGACAGGAGCCTCCGCGTCGAGCATGGCGACCGCACCCTGCTCGTTGACCGCGCTGCAATGCGGACAGGTCGTCGCGAGCTCCGACATGTGCCGCCGACAATCACTGCAGACGACGAGGCCGTCGGACGATGCCGCGACTGCGCGGATGCTCGCGACGAACCGACCAACGCTGGTCGGGGTCAACACTCTCGGCGTGACAGTCATCGGGGAATCTCCAAGGGGAGGAAGACCGGCCAGCGGACCGTGACGTTAGCTCGCTCTAATCGATGCGGCAAGAGTCGACAGGGCGCCACAGTGCTGCATCAGTGCCTCAGTCCCTGCCGCCGAATACTCAGCGGAAGAAGGCCGGCACCTGTGTCACGATCGTGTAGCCACCGAGGATGCCCATGCTCGCCGCCACGACGAGGCCTGCCGCGGTGAGCCATCGGGGGTGACGGTAGTCGCCGACGATCCCCGTGCGATGGGCGGCGACGAGCATCACGCCGATGGAGAGCGGCAGGATCAGCGCGTTGAGTGCCCCGACGAGCAGGAGCGTCTTCACGGGCCGCCCGACCAGGAGGAAGACCGCCGTCGAAACGACGATAAAACAGATGATCGTCACTGACGTGTGCCGGTCGATCCAGCTGCTGATCGTCCGGAGAAAGGAAACCGATGTGAACGCAGCCCCGACTACCGAGGTGATCGCTGCCGCCCACATCACCACGCCGAACAGGCGCTGCCCAAACTCCCCGGCGGACAGGCGGAACGCCGATGCGGGAGGATTGGCCGGATCGAGGGTCAGTCCCTGGGAGACCACGCCGAGCGCGGCCAGGAAGAGCAGGATCCGCATGAGCGACGCGACGCCGATCCCCATGATGGCGGATCGGGTCACTTCCGGGAGCGCGGCTCGTCCCGACACACCGGCATCGAGCAGGCGGTGCGCGCCGGCGAAACTGATGTAGCCGCCAACTGTTCCGCCCACAATGGTGACGATCGAGAGGAAGTCGATCTCGAGCGGGACGATCGACCGCAGCGCCGCTTCGCCGAGGGGCGCGCGCGACGCGACCGCCACGTACCCTGTGAGCCCGATCATCACGAAGCCCATGATCTGGGCGAATCGGTCCATCGCGCGCCCGACTTCCCGCAGAAGGAAAATGCCGATGGCGACGATCGCGCTCCCGAGTGCGCCGGTGGTCACCGAAACGTCCAGCGCCGCGCTGACGCCGAGCCCCGCGCCGGCAACGTTGCCGATGTTGAACGCGAGCCCGCCGAGCGCGACGAGCACGGCGAGGAAGTGGCCGAGCCCGGGGAGCACGGCGTTGGCGATGTCCTGCGCGCGCCGACCCGATACGGCGATGACTCGCCAGATGTTCAGCTGTGCACCGAGGTCGAACACCACCGACACGAGAATGGCGAAGCCGAAGCTCGCCCCGAGCTGGGCCGTGAACACGGCCGTCTGGGTGAGGAAGCCCGGCCCGATCGCCGACGTCGCCATCAGGAAGGCGGCGCCGATCAGGATGCTGCGCACATCCCGAGGCCTGGCGTGCGTGCTCACGGCTCCCGCGGCCGCACTCCCCGCCGGGTCGTGCGAATCACCCGGCAATCGCGGCGGCCACAAAGGTCAGCGCCATCAATGCGGCAGTTACCACGACCGCCCGGCCCCACACCCGGTTCGCCTCGCTCCGCATCCGGGACAGCACGTTCGCGTCGGTGATCCGCTCACTCCCGCCATCGAGGTTTTGTCGGCCGACGACCGCTAGGAAGACGCAGGTCTGCTCGCGCGCCTGGAAATAGCCGAGGGCCGCGAGGAAGAACGGACCCGCAGCGAGCGAGTACCACCACATCGGTGCGTCACGCATCACCAGCGCTGCGACCAGCCCAACGCCGAGCGCGAGCCAGATCCACCCCATCGTCCCGCGCCGCTTGCAGCCGATCGGGCCGATGTTCCCGTGACCTGTCATGTCACGGGCTCCCCGCGCTCACCATTTCTCCTCGCTCGAAGACTTCGCCGAGGAGGGTCATCGCCATGGCCACCTCGAACGCGAGTGCGGCAAGCCCCAGGACGGTGGCGCCGATCGCCGCGGCAAGGATGGCATCCTCGAAGATGAACTGAATGCCCGCGAACGCTGCCACCGCCATGATGCCCGGCGGGAGCAGTGCGAGCGCGAGGGCGATCAGCGACGCCAGCATCGTGAGAATGCTCTGGCCGAGCACCTCGACGCCCCCCGCTTTCGCCGTGCCGATCTTCACCCATGCGGGGAAGAGCAGCGCTGCCCCGTTCTGGATCGTCACCGATGCTGCATTGATGATGAGCAGCGCGATTGGCGCGATGAACAGCATCACCCACCGCACGCCGACGTCGATGTCGAAGGCCGGCTGGGGGAGCAGTACGACGTGGGCGAAGATCAGGAACAGCATCTGAGTCACGGTGAGGACCAGGGTGGACCCTGCGACTTCCGCCGCAACGAGCGCGGAGCCTTCGATGGGATAGGTTCGAAGGAGTCGAAGGTGCATGAGATCCTGGCGCAGGTCGAGGCGTACGAAACGCGGACCCACGAACACGCTGAACGCCGCCAGCGCCAGCGCCACGCTTCCCATCAGGGTGGCGAGCGCGACTTCTCCCGACGAGGAGATGATCAGCACGATCGAGCTGGCCAAGATGGCTAGGGGGATCGCGACGGCCCCACGCCCCGAGGTGCGCGTGAACGCGAGCACATTTTTCCACAGGATCGCGACCGCCGGATGCCCGCGGGGCGCCAGCGGGATCCACGACCGGTTGCCGGCCCGCACGGGCTTCACGCCCCCGCTCCGCCGCGCACGAATCGCCTCGATCCTCCGGGCACGCTGGGCAGACGCCTCGACCGCCGCGTCCTCGAATGCGAGCTCCGTTCGGATCACCCACAGGTAATGCAGTCCCGCGATCAGCAGCAGCGGCAGGAATGCTCTCACCCACTCGGTTGGTGTATGCGCGAAGGTCGGCGCGAGCAGGATGCGGAAGGGGGCGAGCAGCGCATTCGGCACCGGCTGCTCCAGCACGGGCGGGAGTGCCCGCAGGATCGCGCCGATCCCGGACAGGTTTCGTACGGCGGGGTACGCCTGAATGCCCGTCCAGAGCAGGCCGGCCGTCGCTGACCCGAAGATCGCGAGCGCGATGACGTTGCGCTTCGCTCCCGCCCGTCCGTGCTGTGCCGTCGCAGTGCGGACGAGCGTCGCACCGAGCCGGTGCAGCATGAAGATCGTGAACAGCGCCCAGATCGAGATCGCGCGCAACACGGGCGGCAGCTCCGATCCGCCGCGCCCGAAGATCAGCACCCACAGCATCGCGTTGAAGATGATCGCCAACTGGGCGCGCAGCAGCTTGAACTGGATCAATGCCCGCCGGGTCACCGGGGCAGGGAAGAAGAACTGAATCTCCGCCGGAGTGAATGCGAGGGCCGAGCGGTCATTCCCGAAGAGCCACCATCGCATGAACAGGATGAACATCCCGACCGCGGCGAGCAGCTCGACTTCGACGCTCTGGAACGGCCCATCGGAGCGGCCGCGGGGCAGCTGCGTGCGATTGAAGAGGAAGAACCAGATGTAGATCCCGCCGATGAGCATCGCGATCGCGTACCGCGGGTTCCGGATCTGCTTCACCATCGTGACGAAGCGGTTCCGGATGGAGACGATGGTCAGGTACGCGAACACCCGGAACACGGAAGACACCCGTCAGCGAGCAGCGCCGCTCGAGTCGCCGGTAAGCATGAGGAACAGGTCCTCCAGCTCCAGTCCGGCGAGCTCGGGCCGCTCGGCCACGATCTCCGCGATGGTGCCCAGCGCAACCAGTCGTCCGCGCTTGATGACGAGGAGCCGCGTGCACAGCTCCTCGACGAGGTGGAGCAGGTGGGAGCTCAGGATCACCGAGGCTCCATCGCGCGCCCGCGCCGCGATCGTGGTCTTCATCTTCCGGATGCCGGCGGGGTCGAGCCCCGTCAGCGGTTCATCCAGGATGAGCGCCGTGGGCGAATGCAGCAGGCCACAGGCGATCGCCAGCTTCTGGCGCATCCCGCGGGAGAGCTCCCCAGGCAGGGACCGCGTCTTCTCGGTGAGCTCGAGCTCCGCGAGCAGGGGCGGAATCCGCTCCGCCACATCCGCGACCCCATAGAGCCGACCGACGAAGCGCAGGTGCTCCTCGACGGTCAGGTAGTCGAAGAGGTGCGGCTCATCGGGGATGAAGGCGAGCCGGGACTTCGCCTGCACACCGTCCCGCGCGATGTCGAAGCCGTCGATGCGAACGGTTCCGCCCGTCGGGATGATGATGCCGGCGAGGCTCGTCAGCGTCGTCGTCTTGCCGGCGCCATTCGGGCCGACGAGTCCGAGGATCTCACCCTGGGCGACAGTGAACGACAGACGGTCGACTGCGGTGAGGTCGCCGTAGAGCTTCGTGAGCTGGTCGACTTCGATCACCCGTCAGTCGTCCTCGATCTCGGCAAGTGGGGCCACCGCCGGTCCGTTCACGACGTTGCCCAGCGGATCGAATCGCGACCCGTGACAGGGGCAGTCCCAGGTCTTCTCGATCGAGTTCCAGTCCACGATGCAGTAGAGGTGAGTGCAGACCGCCGAGCGCTCGTGCACCGTCCCGTCGCCGTCACGATACGCGGCGATCTTGTGCGCGCCACGGCGGATGATCGCGCCACTGCCCCGCGGGATCTCGGCCGACGATGACACATCACCCGGCGTGACGTAATCCCGATACTGCGCGGCGACGTTCAGGTTCTCGCGTGCGAATTCCGCGGCGGCCTTCAACGACACGCGCGACGGATCGTAGAGCGACTCCCACGTGCTTTCGCGGCCCGTGATCAAGTCGGTGATGAGCATTCCCGCGATGGTGCCATGCGTAATGCCCTGGCCCGAGTCGCCCGTTGCGATATACACGTTCTTCCCGGCGTCCCCGGGATTTCGGCCAATGAACCCCATGTAGTCCACGGGCTCCATGACCTGGCCCGACCACCGGTACTTCACCGCCTGGACCATGGGAAAGCGCTGGCGCGTCCAGTCCTCGAGAGCACGAAACCGCTTCAATGCGTCATCCTCCTGACCGGTCTTGTGATCTTCTCCGCCGACGATCAGCACGTCGGTGCCACCCACTGCGCTCGCGGTGCGCACGTAGTGGTAGGGATCGGCGGTGTCCCAGTACAGCCCCCTTGGCACGGAGCCGCGCGG
>JANOCW010000285.1:0-2078 GCA_031412375.1 Gemmatimonadaceae bacterium
CCGACGACGGCGCCGGTCTTCGACTCCTTGAGGTCGTACTCGGTGCCGGCCTTCACCGCTTCCATGAACTCCGTCGTCACCGCGACGGAGATGTTGAAGTTGGTAATCTGGGTGAGGTCTTCCTTGCACGCGATGAAGTCCAGGATGTCCGGATGATCGACGCGCAGGATCCCCATGTTCGCCCCGCGCCGCGTCCCGCCCTGCTTCACCGCATCGGTGGATGCATCGTAGAGCTTCATGAACGACACAGGTCCCGATGCGACACCCGTGGTCGACCGCACCATGGATCCCTTGCCGCGCAGCCGCGAGAAGGAGAATCCCGTCCCTCCGCCCGACTGATGAATCAGCGCCATCGACCGGAGCGTGTCGTAGATGCCGTTCGAGCCGTTGGAGAGTGAATCCTCGACCGGCAGCACGAAACACGCGCTGAGCTGGCCGAGCGGACGGCCGGCGTTCATCAGCGTGGGCGAGTTCGGCTCGAACCGGCGCTGCGTCATCATCCCGTAGAACTCCTCCGCCAGCTGCTTCACGGCGCCATCGCTGGCTCCGTAGCGACGGTCAGCCTCCGCGACGACAGTCGCGACTCGCCAGAACAGATCTTCCGGCGATTCGACCGGCTTCCCGCTCTCGTTCTTCACGAGATAGCGCTTCTCCAGAACGGTGCGTGCGTTCTGGCTGAGCGTGACGGGGCCGGTCGGGGGCTTCGGGTTGGGCATGGGGACGACTCTCCGTGAAAATGAGGCGACTGCCAATATTGGGGGAAAGGGAGCCGGGGGGAACTACGTGGCTCCGTTCATCGTGGGGGGCGCAGTCTACCGGGCATCGTGTTTCCGCGCCAGTGACTACCTAACTCTCTTTATTGCAACACTATACAATATCAACATCACGAACGTCCATCGTGCTCGATGTTATCCACGCACTGTGGAATCACATGGCGGTGATATCCCGCACACCTCGGAGAACGCCGACACCGCCTTGCCGCTCCCGACTCTCGCCTTGCCCCGAAACACGAGGCAGCACCCGTGCCGCGCGGGTCAACAAGGCCGGAGTTGCCGCCCGCACCCTCTTGGAATCAGCTCCGGCGATCAGCGTCGGTCGGAGGGGGCGCGAGCCACGGGCGTACGGAATCGACCAGAGGAAAGTCCCCGCGCCGGTGCCGCGCCTGGAGATCAATGTAGCTCTGCACGGTTCGCGCGATGCGCGCCTTCATCTCGGCACTTGTCTGGCGCACGATGCGACCCGGCACGCCGAGCACGAGCGAGTTGGGCGGGATCTCCATCCCCTCGGTGCAGACGGCGCCCGCACCGACGATCGAGCCGCTGCCCACCACGACGCGGTTCAGCAGGATCGCTCCCATGGCGATCAGGCAATCATCCTCGATCGTGCAACCATGGATGATCGCGCGATGCCCAATCGCCACGCGCGACCCGATACTCGTCGGCACGCCCTGGTCCACGTGGACAATCGTCCCGTCCTGGATGTTCGACGCCTCCCCGATGACGATCGGCGCCGTATCGCCGCGCACCACGGCCGTCGGCCAGACGGACGCGAGCGGGCCGAGCGTGACGTCGCCGCACACGACCGCGTTCGGATGGACGTAGGCCCGGGGATCGATATTCATGTGGTCGTCAGGGAGATGAGCCCGGTCAATGACCTAGTGGACTGCCAGCGAAATGGTGATAGCAGTCTCCCTCGTTCGGAGACAGGACTTGCTTACCAAGGGCAACAGCCAGAGGAACGGATTGAACGGATCAAGCGGATTGAACGGATCACGACCGATACGCCCGTCCGGACAACGAATCACCCTTGCAAGACCCGACGGGCGGGATGATGGTGACCTCCGTCCCGAACCGATCCGGTGTGATCCGCCCCATCCGCTCGATCCGTTCACGGCCGTTGTCGTCGATGACTGCTCCCCGGCTATCCAGACCTCGAAAGCGGTTAACTAGAACGAAGAGCCCAGCGTGAAGTACACCGACACCGGATCGACTCCCACCAACCCGCCACGCCGGACCGGCGCAGCCACGCCGAGCCGGAAGCGATACGGCGAGTCATATGAGAGCGCCGCATCGAGGTTG
>JANOCW010000286.1:0-4599 GCA_031412375.1 Gemmatimonadaceae bacterium
GTCGGTTCGGAAACGCGACGGAGCGTCGAAACAGCCTGACACGCAGCGACCAATCCATTGAGTCCGGTTCGACATCGGCGATCGGACGATACTGGCCTCGCGCGCTCGTCGCCGCCGGCTTCTCTGCAGCGGGCGCCGTCGCCGTCACGAGCGATTGGCCAGCATCGCATCGAGCGGCAATCATCGCGAGCCTGTGCGTGCTGCTTTGGCTCACGGGGTGGGTACGCGTCTGGGTCCCCACAGTCATTCTCTGGATCGCGACGCCGCTCCTGCTTGGCTCCCTCGGACCAGAGTTCCGGCTGGATCACGTCGTCGCGTGGTCGGCCGATCCGATCCTGATTCTGTTTCTTGGTGGATTCTTCCTCGCCGCAGCCGCACGCCGTCAGGGTGCGGATCTCCGTGTCGCCTCCCTCACGGTCAGAACCGCACAGGGACGCCCGATGCGCCTCGTCGCACTGGCAGCACTTGCAACTGCCGGGCTCTCAATGTGGATGTCGAACATCGCCGCGGCTGCGCTGATGTTGGGGGCCCTTCAACCGATTCTCGAGCGCGAGCCCCGGGAGAGCAGAGTTCGCCGCGCCGTGCTCCTGTCGGTCGCGCTGGGCGCCAATGTGGGAGGGATCGCAACCCCGATCGGGAGTGGTCCGAATGGAATCGCAATGGCCGCCGTGGCCAGGCATCAGTCGATCGGATTCTTCGACTGGATGATCTTCGGTGTGCCGCTTACGCTCGGTCTATTGGTGCTGTCCATCGGCGCCATCGCCGTCCTGCTTCGCCCAACGGGCGCGCTGCCCGTCGCGGGCAACGGGGAGCTGCCTCCGCCGGGCCGCCTTGGATCACTGGCATTCGTGTTCGGCGTGACGGTGATGCTCTGGCTCTCGGAACCCCTTCACGGAGTGCCGGCGTGGGGCGTGGCGATCGGCTGCATGGTCATGCTGGCCGCATTCCGGATTGTTCGCTGGGCCGATGTGGTCCATCTCGACTGGTCCACGCTGCTCCTCATTGCCGGGGGCATTGGCCTGGGAGCGTTGCTGGAGCGCTCGGGACTCGTGCGAGAGCTTGCCATTCGCCTTCCGCTCGATGGTGGTCCATCTGCGCTTCGCCTGCTCGGACTCTGCTTTGCGAGCGCCGTCCTGTCATCGTTGATGAGCAATACGGGAACAGCGGCGCTGCTCATCCCGCTCGCGGCGACGGTGGATCCGTCTCCGTCGACCGCGATCATTGTCGCCGTATCCTCGTCGCTCGGTGTCGCGTTCGTGATCAGCACTCCCCCGAACGCGATGGCGGTCACGCGCGGTCTCCCTGCATCCGATCTCCTGCTCCCTGGGCTGCTGTTGTTGATCGTCGGATGCGTCGTCGTCGCATTCACCGGTCCGGCGGTTCTTCGCGCGGTCGGCATACCCTGATCGCTGGAACCGCGAAGTAGCCGCATCGCTGACATGGGAGGGCGCCGTGTTCTCGAAGACGACAGGCGCATCGGACCTTTCCTATGGAAGTCAAAAGGAGAGTTTGGGAATGCGTGTCACCCGAACCGAAATGACGAAATGGCGGGCTTGCGGTTCTGTCGCAACACCATCGTCGATTGTGTTGCGCACGCGCTCTATCGGTGTCGCGGATGCGCTCTATTGACAGTTAAGGCGGGCCGGCGTTATGCAGACAGCCCGCTGTTCAGATGTATTTCGATGATTTCTCGGAGACTCCATGCCTGCGACCATTGACGTTCTGATCCGCCGTTTGGGCGCAAGTGCAGCCGTTGCTTGTTGCGCTCTGAGCGTGGCCTGCGAGCCGCAACCAACCGCGCCCGCCTCCACGGCCACTCTGCCTCGGCCCTCCGTCGTGCTGATCTCCCGATCTCGCGTGATCGAGCCCGGCGACCGACGGAATTCCAACCTCACGGGCATCGATGCACTGTCCCGCGCGGGTGTCGCGGATCCCATCAACGCGACGTTCGACGCCAGGGCCAACCGGGTGTGGAGCCTTGAGTCCTCGACCTGGCAATTGATCGAGATGCCGACGGGAGCGGACGGCAGTGTGGATCACGCACGAGTGAAGCGGTTCGACGCTCGGAGCTTCGGCGTTCGGACACCTCAGGGATTGACGGTCGACCCAGCGAGCGGGCGACTATTCATTCTGGATGCCGGGCCACGGATCGTTCGCGTCGACCCGCATCCGCACCTGAGCTTTCACCGCCCGACCATCTCGGTCATCGATCTGGCCCCGACGGGGCTGACTCGCGTTCGCGGTATCGCGTTCGATCCGACGAATGGCCACTTCCATGTTCTGGAGCCGCTCGCACGCGCGCTCCACGAGATCTCCGAGGCGGGGCGAATCGTCACCACCCGCGATGTGTCAGAGTTCCGGTTCGACGACGTACGCGGGATGACCGTCGGTCCCACGGGTGATGCCACGGACGATCCATCTGCGCAGGGCGTGTACGTCGCCGGCGCCACGACGACCACCGAGTTGTCCCTGGGCGCAACCGTGACGGCTGCAGCCACGGCCACAACGACAGCCACCCTGGTCCGAACCACTCAGACCTCTGGATACTCACCGCCGAGTCCCGATCCGAGCGGAATTGCGTACGCAGGTCATCTGGGCAGCCTGATGATCGTCGACGGTGAAGTCGACGAGATGACCATCTACGCCGGTGTGAACGTTTGGGAGACGACGCCATCGGGCAGCCCCACCCGTACGTGGACGACGACATCGTTTTCCGTTGAGCCCGTCGGGGCGGCCTACAACCCCGCCAATCGGCACCTGTTCATCTCGGACGACGACCAGCGGAGAGTTTTCGAGATCGATCCCGGCGCTGACGGCCAATACTCGACGTCGGACGACCGCATGACATCGTTCGACACCCGCCCATACGGGAACGACGATCCGGAGGGCCTGGCCTACGACATCGCGCAGGGCGTCCTGTTCATCGCCGATGGCGTGAATGCGCAGGTGTATCGCGTCGCACCGGGCGTCAATGGCGTCTTCGACGGCGTTGCGCCGGCGGGCGACGATGAGGTAACCAACTTCGACACGCAAGTTCACGGGTTGATCGATCCGGAAGGGATCGCCTACGACTCGGACCTCGGGCACCTGTACGTCGGGGGAAGGGACGGCGCGCAAGTATTCGAGTTCAGCACCACGGGGGCACTGCTCGGCGTCATCGATGTCTCCGCGGCTAACGCGGACAAGGTGTCCGGGTTGGAATACATCCCGGCAACCGCGAGCGCGGGCAGGAGGCTGTATATCGTGGATCGGAGAGTCGACAACGACTCGGATCCCAACGAGAATGACGGCAGGCTGTACGAGTTCTCACTGCCCCCAATCGGCGGGAACACAGTCCCGAGCGTAACAATCACGTCGCCGGCGAATTTCTCGACTTTCACGCAGGGCAGCGCCATCACGTTCACCGGGACAGCGACTGACGCCGAGGACGGAAACCTGACCGCCGCGCTGGCGTGGAGCTCGAGTCGCGACGGGGCGCTGGGATCGGGCGGTTCTGTCTCGAGCAGCACGCTGTCGGTAGGCACGCACGCGATCACCGCTGCCGTGACCGATGCCGGCGGCGCACAGGCGTCCGCCAGCATCACGGTGACGGTGGTCGTCCCGAGTTCAGTGACCGAGGTGCGCGTGGCGGCGAGCGCCGATGATGCCGAGGAGTCGGCCACGGGCAGCATGTCCATGTCGAGCAGCGACCTGGATATGGTCTTCGCCGGCACCGCCAACCAGCTCGTCGGCATGCGCTTCAACGGCGTCGCGATCCCGCCAGGGGCGACGATCACCGGCGCCTCGGTGCAGTTTCAGGTGGATGAAGTGACCTCCGACGTCACGTCGCTCACCATCAGTGGCCAAGCGGCGGACAATCCGGCGACGTTCTCCAGTGGCGCCAAGATCTCCACACGCCCGAGGACGGTGAGCGCCGTAGCGTGGTCACCGGTACCGTGGACGATAGTCGGACAGGCCGGCGTCAACCAGCGGACCCCGAGCATCGCGTCGGTCATTCAGGAGATCGTCAACCGGCCCGGTTGGCGGAGCGGCAACTCCGTGGTGGTGATCATCACCGGCACCGGACGGCGCATCGCCGAGGCGTTCAACGGCGTGCCGGCGGCGGCGCCGCTGCTCCGCGTCGAATTCTCCGTCGGACCGAACGTCGAGCCGACGGCAACGAACGTGGCGATCTCTGGCACGCCCGAGGTGGGCCGGGTTCTCACCGGCACCTATACCTACGCTGACGCCAACGGGGATGCGGAAGGGACGTCCACCTATCGCTGGCTTCGTGACGGCGCACCGATAACGGGAGCGACAGCGAGGAGCTACACCCTGGTGACGGCCGACGCGGGAACACTGATCGCGTTCGAAGTCACGCCGGTGGCGGTGAGTGGCGCGTCGCCGGGGACGTCGGCACAGAGCCCGGCGGTGGGACCGGTGACGGTGCCCCCGCCCAATAGCCCGCCCACGGCGACCAACGTGACAATCTCGGGCACGGCTCAGGTGAGCCAGGTGCTGACGGGCACCTACACCTACGGTGACGCCAACGGGGATGCGGAAGGGACGTCCACCTATCGCTGGCTTCGTGACGGCGCACCGATAACGGGAGCGACAGCG
>JANOCW010000287.1:0-10431 GCA_031412375.1 Gemmatimonadaceae bacterium
AGGAGAAGCCATGTCGCGCCGGACCAGCGATGATGCTCATGCTCGCGCAGGAGCAGGCCCGTCGCCCGATCGAACACTGCCCGCACATGAACGGACCGGGCACGTGCGATCTCCACGATCATCGCGCACGCCGAGGCCGCGAGCAATCCCGCAACCACGATCCGTCGTGGAGTTCCGATGCTGTAGGCAATCGGCACGGCAGCCCAGAGCAGGTGGAGCGCCTTGCGCGCGAGCTCCCGGCGAACGGTGAGCGGCGCGACGCCGACAGTCACCGCCCCTGTTCGCGGCGCAGTGCGTTCTGGAATTCGAGCTCGCTCTGGGTCGTCATCCGCCAGCGGCCAAATCCGTTCTGGTCAATGAAGACGACTTGCAGCTGCTGCCGCTGATACTCCCAGACCTGCGCCTGTCCACGCTGGTTCATCTGCCCGACACCAGGCTCGAAAATGTTGTCCGGTGGCCCCAGACCCACATAGACCATCCCGCGGTCGGAGAGCCATCCCGCACCGCCCTCTTCCCGGAACTCGGTGTTGGCCTGCTGAATTCTCGTGAAGTACGCCTGGAGCGCCTCGTGCTGGGGCGTTGTCGGGACGGGGTCGGTCTCACGGAGGAAGGTCGCCCACGCCTCTCCACGAAGGTTCTCCGACGTGTCACGAAGTGCCTTGATGCGCTGGGGAGTCGTGAAAAATCGTAGATAGCTCAGCATGTCCTCGAACGAGGCGACGGGAAGCTCATCCCCGAAGCTGACGAATAGCGGAGTACGCGTGGTGTCGGCCACATCGGGCCAGGACATCACGAGGTGGACCGCCCCGATTCCGATCTTGGCAACTGGCACGTGCACGAGACCGCTGGACACATTTCCGACACGGGACAGCAGCACCGAGTCCGACCAGAGTACGGTTCCCTTGTCTCCGCGCACCGTTGCCCGGACTCGCTGGCCAGCGTCGAGGCCGTACGCCTCGACATAGGTCGTGAGGGTGCTGTCCCGTCCGAAGACCGCTGTGGATCGAGGACTCGTGACGAGCCGCGGTACCGAGTCGACACTCGCGCGGAGCGAGGCCTCGTGGACTGGAACCGACGATGAGAGCCCTCGTGCGTCGATGAGCGGGACAGTGATCGACGATTCATAGGTTCCAGCTCGGGCACCCCCTTCATCCCGGACGGCGAGCGTCAGTGTGTACTGCCCCGGTGCCAGTGGGAAGTACTCCTGGAAAATGACGCTCTCCTCGCCACGCGTCGTTTCCTTGAAGCTCTTCACTCGAACGACTTCCTTCGCCTCGAAGTGATGGGCGATCGTGCCTGCCCGCCGGACATCGGCGGTGACCGTGTAGCCAGCCCGAAACCGATCGCCTTCACGGGTGAATGTCAGCGTCCGCGCCGTCAGCGACAGCGTGAGCAGCGACAGGGTCGTGTCCCGGCGGGGGGTCGCGAAGTACGCCAGGGTCCCGACGTACGACACGGGACTGGCGACTGCGATCAGGCCCGCCCTGCCGTACAGCATCGCGCCCGTGTTGCCAGGAGCGATCTGACCGCGCCGGGCAGCCGGTGACGGTCCCTGTCCGCGATTCCCGCTTGCACAGGCGCCGAGGACGAGTGCGAGCAGCAGGATCAACGGTATCCGCGTGGCTGCGACGCCGTGAATGGTTCGGGAAGGGCGAGTGATCATGGGACAAGGCTCCGAATCGGACGGGCTACAGGGGGTGCTGCACTTGATACCCAACAATAGGGGGGAGTTGCCTCGCTTGCCTCGATGTGCGGGCGCCGTTAGGTTCGCCGCGTGTCACGAGAGTCGCTCGTCGGCAAGCTGTTCGCCGGATATTCGATTCACAGCCTGGTCGGCGAGGGCGGGACATCTACCGTATACCGCGCGACGCACCCGCAGCACGGGGTCGTTGCGATCAAGGTGCTGCGCGAGAAGCTCCGCCACGACCGGACCGCGGTGGCTCGCTTTCTTCGCGAGGCCACTTACGGCACACGTGTCTCCCACCCGAATGTCGTTCGGACAATCGAGATCAGCGAGGCTGGGCCGGGACTGCATTACCTCGCCATCGAATGGGCATCCGGCGAGATCCTGGATCGCTACGCCAAGCGGACGGGGCCCCTTCCCCCGGAAGAAGTCGCGGAGATCGTTCTCCAGATCGCGCAGGCGGTTCACGCCGCGCATGCGGCGGGGATCGTCCACCGTGACCTGAAGCCTGAGAACGTGATGTACGACCCGGTCACCCGCCAGGTCAAGCTGCTGGACTTCGGCATCGCCACCGCGACGGACGCGGGCACCGAGGATCGGCTGACGCGCGCCGGATTCTTCGTCGGCACGCTCATGTACATCGCGCCCGAGGCGCTTTCCGGCGAGATCGTCACCCCTGCAGCCGATCAGTACAGCCTCGCGACGATCGCCTACAACCTCCTCACGTGCTGCCTCCCATATCAGGGGAAGACACCGCGGGAGATGTTCACGCAGCTGCTGTCACAGCCGCCCCTTCCGCTGAACAAGGCCCGGAAGGGACTCGACTTCGGCACCCAGGTCGAAGCGGTGATCGATCGCGCGCTCTCGCGAGACCCTGGCAAGCGCTATCCCGATACGCTGATCTTCGCGCAGGAGCTCCGAACCACGCTCCTCAACCCGCCCACCGGGAAGGAGCGCATGTCCTCGAGGCTCAAGAGCCTCTTTCGTCCGAAATCCTGAGCCACGGCAACCTGCGCCCCTTCACGTAGCGAGCCTGTCTCTTCGTCACGTCTCGAGCCGCGGACGAGGGCGTGGCGGAGACCGACGCTCCTCTGACAATTTGAGATCGGCCGGATCGACCGGCAACCAGAGCGTGAAGGTCGATCCCACGCGCACCTGGCTCTCCACCGCGATGTCGCCACCGAGCAGTCGGGCGAGGCGGCGGGAAATCGAGAGCCCCAGGCCTGTACCGCGCTGCATCGATTCTCCCCGCGGGCCCGCGCCGACTTGCTCGAACTCATCGAAGATGCGTTCGAGATCCGCATCGGCGATTCCGATGCCTGTGTCGATCACCTGGATCGCAATCCAGATCCCGGTTGGTGGTGCGAGGAGCGGTTGTACGGGCACCCCTTCCGGCGTCGCACGTCCTGAACGGTCATCCACCATTGCCGCCGGATCGGCACCCACGAGGCGCGCCCGAACAGCGATGGATCCCACATTGGTGTACTTGATCGCGTTGCCAATGAGGTTCACGAGAATCTGCCGCAGGTGAGTTGGATCCGTGCGTAGACGGGGAAGGGTCGTTCCGATACCAAGCGAGAGCGCCAGACCTCGCTCGGTCACCAACGCTTCCATCTCCCCGGCTATGTCCAGCACGAATGCCCGGAGATCGATGACGTCGGTATGAACCTCGAGGCGGCCGGCAGTGATCTTCGCGAGATCGAGCACCTGATCGACGAGGTGACGAAGGTGGGTGCCCGACGCCGCGATGCGCTCCACTGGCCCGACCTGGCGGGGAGCAAGCTCGCCGTAGACACCATCGCGCAGCAGGTCGACGAACCCGACGATGGCGTTCAGGGGAGTACGCAACTCGTGCGAGACATTCGCGAGGAATTCACTTTTCGCGCGATTGGCCTGGAGCAGCTCGGTCGAGAGATGCTCCAGCTCCTGGGACCGTTCAGCAATTCGACGAGACTGCCCGCGCTCACGAACCGAACCAATGATGAGCATCGCGAGCGCCGAGAGTCCAATCCCCCACAAGGCAACACGCATCCGACCACTGGTTGCCTGGTGCGTCACGTGCACCTGCCAGCGCGACCCGTTCGGCACATCGACGAGCAGCATGACACCCTCGTCGGATGACCCGGCTCGTGCGGGGGTGGACGCGATCGCGATCGTATCGGCACCGGAGGTAATCGCGAGCCGGCTTCGGTTATCGGACAGCCGGGTCTGCACTGCGGTAAGGATCGTGCTGGTCAACACACTCCCAACGACCACGCCAACAACTGTATCGCGAACGACCACCGGAATGGCGATGGCGAGACTCCGCGCTCCGGAAAACAGTGGTCCCGGCATTGAGAGCTCGGGGTGGCGCGACTGCCTCGCCGCCACGACGGCGCGACCGATTCCCAGTTCAATGAGGGTATCGAGATCGGCCCTGTGCATCGAGTGCTGCGCCTCTGAGCCGAGGACGGTATCGGCCAGAACCAGCCCATTGGCGTCGGTGATCCACAGTCGATCAAACCCTGCTATTCGGGTCCCCAGCGTGCCAACGAGAAACGTGAACCGAGCCGTGTCGAGGGATCCGCCACCGGGAGTGTAGAGACCGCGGAAGCCATGAAGCGCTTCGACGTGAACATGGAGAAACTTTTCCGTCAGGGCCGCGGCTTCGGCAGCATCGGCATCCATGCGGGCGACATCGGTCCAGCGAAGGCCCCGATCAGCGGCATACAAGCCTCCCACGATGAACACCAGTACGAGAATCGGGGCACCGGTAAACAACGCGGCTGCAAGGCGGGCAAAGATGGATCTCGAGGGGGGCACGGCGAGAAGCATCCCCTGCCGCGCCACACAGCGCAAGCAGGACTCGTTGCTGTCTCATTCGCGGGATTGACGACCCCCAAACGGAGCGATACCCTGCGCCCATGGATGACCGCCAGCGACTCGCCGCCCTGCTTGCACAGCGATCGGCGCGACGTGGTCAGTTCACACTGGCATCCGGCCGCGTGTCGACCCTCTACATCGACGCCCGAATGACGACGATGAGCCCCGAGGGGCTTCCGCTCATCGGGCGACTGGGACTGGCGGAGATCTCCGACGCGGGATGGAACCCGCAAGCCGTTGGCGGTCTCACGCTCGGGGCTGACCCGATCAGCTATGCCATCAGCTACGCCAGCAGCGCTACCGCGACTCCGGTACGGGCTTTCACGGTCCGGAAGGCGCCCAAGACCCATGGAACCGCGAAGCTCATCGAAGGTCCGTTCAACGCCGGCGATCGCGTCGTCGTGATCGAGGACGTCATCACGACCGGGGGTTCCGCCCTGAAGGCCATCGCTGCCATTCGCGAGGCAGGCGGCGACATTCTGGGTTTGCTGGGTCTCGTGGACCGGGAAGAGGGCGGCCGTGAGGCGATCGAGGCCGCAGGGGTCGCCGTGCGTGTCCTAACTCCCGCCCGCACCATCCTGAGCCACATGCAGGGGAATACCGGGAATCTCGAGGAATACCGGACCAGCGGCCCAGATCCGAACGCCGGTCTGCGCTGACAGCTCCGACGCGAGCGCGATGGCCGGGGGCACTTCGTCGCCGACATCCGGGCTCTCGTGCGAAACCCGAATGACCACCGAGCGATCCTTGATCTCGGCCTCCTCGATCCGGATGGAGGACCCCGGGGGGAGGTGACCGAGGAGGCTCACCAGGACGGTTTTCAGCATCAGCTCGAACCCCATGGGATCGGCGGAGATCATGGGAAGCTGATCCGCTACGTCGATGGTGCAGGTGGTCGCGATACTCCGTTCCCGAAGGTCGCGTCTGACCGCGAGCGCGATATCGCGAAGGGAGATACGCTGCCTGGAAAACGCCAGCTCGTGCGCCGCGTCGTCGCCGAGCCCGCCACTGATCAGGCCTTCCAGCGATGTGGCATTCCGGGTGACCATGACCCGAAACCGCGGATCCGTCCTGAGCTCGAGCGGGACGGTGAGATCATCCATCATCGAAATCGCGCTCTTGATGGTCCCGAGGGGGTTGCGGAGGTCGTGCCGCAGCGTCTGATATCGGTCGCGTAGCGCCTTCAGGTAGGAATGGGTGAATCCCTTCGCGGCCGTCAGGCGAAGGAGGGAACCCGCTTCATGCAGCCGCCGTGCAACCTGCATTCCCTCGACAGCCGACGAACCTTCGGTACCATCAAGCGCCCGCTCGGCAGCATACAGCACCATCGCCATCAGAAGATCGACTTCCTTGAGCATGTAGTGCAGGGTCACCCCGGCGTGATGGGCGACTGATCCCATGTCCCAGCTTCGCCGCATGAGGTCCGTTTGCCATGACGCGCCATTCGCCACGGCATCCGCGATCGCATCGACAATCGTCTGTGCTTCTCCCTCCTGCAGCTCCGTAGCTGGAGTTGCCCTAGGATCGCTAACCCGTGGAGCATGGGAGCGAGCCTGGGATTTCCATCGCGCGGTGAGCTCGGCGGCTTCGCCACGAAGACTCGTTGCAACCTGTTCCGTCAGTTTCAACACGCCGTCCCGTTACGGTATGGGAATCCCGCTCAAATGAACGAGCAGGTGCCGGTAACGACCCTCAGATGCTGCCGCTCGACAGGAGCGGCTTCCAGCTCGACCGCAATCGCATCATCGATGCCAGATAGCGCTACTCGATCCCCTGTCCCATGCCCCACCCAATGCCAATCTGCCGCGCCCCCTGCTCCACCGGGAGGAGGATAGCGTGATCACGTCTGCGCCCCGTCGTCCGTCGCGCTCCACCACAGTCCACGGTGGACCATCAGGAGATCCGGATCCCGGGCACCCCGTCTACGAAGTATCACCGGAGGAGGAGCGGGAGAAGGATTTCACGACATTCCGCCTGGGAGCACGGCGCCGGATGTGGGGAATTCTTCTCGTCGGCGTAGCATTGTTCATCGCGGTCACGCTGGACGCGATCCCTGCAGTGCCGCGACTGATCATGATCAGCATTGCAGCCGGAGCGTTCGCGCTGAATCTGATCCTCACCGCGCTCGCGACAAACCCGCGCACATATCGCACGTGGAACCGCTACGTCTTCGCGGCGCTGGATGCTGCCCTCATCAGCGCCCTCGTCCTGATCTTTGGATCGTACGGTCTCGTTGCCCTCTATTTCCTGGCAATCATCCCGTACGCCTTCGACCGCGGTGAGCGTCTCGGCTACTTCGCAGCGGGTGCGTCGGTCATCGGTTTCCTGGCCGCCAGCTGGGGCCACCGAATGCTCCGGCCCGACGGTGCACCATCATTAGCATGGAGCGTCATCACTGCGCTCCTGCTCGGACTCGTTGCACTGCAGATCGTTCCGATCCCCGCAAAACTGATTCGGCGGATTCGTCGTACACGGGACTGTATTACCGAAGCGGAACAGGGAAACATGCTGGCACGATCAGACACCCGACACAGCGATGAGCTCGGACTGCTCGAACAGAGCTTCAATCGGATGCTCGAGGAACTGGGGCATATCATCGGCACGGTACAGCGTGAGGCCGATGAAGTCGCGGCTTTTGCGGACGGGCTCGCATCAGCAACCCAGAACCTGAGCAGAACCGGCGCCGATTTCGCGGGCGCCGCCGAGAGTCTGACCGCCAGACTCGAGGAGCAGCGCGGCTATACAGAGACAGGCAGCCGCCAGACGACCGAGGCACTAGCTGCCTCCGAGCGGCTCCGCGAACGCGCTGAGGACATGGAGAGCAATGCGCACTCGCTGGTAAATGCCGCGGCGACGAGTCGGGATGCCATCGGCCGAGCGGCGAATACGCTCGTCACCATCGGCAGGAAGGTTCGTGATACGGCGACAACTGTCGGGACGCTCGCCAATGCATCAGAGAAGGTCGGCGAGTTCGTCGAAGCTGTCTCGCGCATTGCGCGCCAGACCAACCTCCTGGCCCTGAATGCGGCGATCGAAGCCGCCCGCGCGGGAGAGCAGGGAAAGGGGTTTGCCGTGGTTGCCGAGGAGGTGCGCAAGCTGGCAGAGGAAAGTAGTCGCGCCGCGAAGGAGGTGACTGCCACCATCGCGACGGTGCGAGAAAGCATTGCGACGGCAGTGCTATCGATGACAGAGGGTGAACAGGAGGTGCGCAACGTCGGGGATATCGCGACGGAAGCGAACACGGCGCTGAGTGCCATGCTCACCGGAATCGAGCGCATTGCGGATGTCATTGGCGAGGCGGCGAATGTCTCCCGCAAGCAATCCTCGGCCATGGCGGAGCTTTCCGGAGTCATCCAGAACGTGCAGACTGTCTCTGTCGAGGCGGCAGTCCGCGCCAAGGATGCCAGCCGCGTCGCCACACAGCAGACAGTGTCGCTGCATGGATTGACGGAGACATCCCAGCAGTTGGCTGCGCTCGCTGATCGGCTGCGGCAGTCGATCAGCCGCTTTGCGGTTTCACGCACGCGCGAGTTTGCAGTCCCGGCGCCGGCAACCAGCCCGGCGGGGCAGTCAATGGAGTAAGGCCTCGCAACACCGTGAGAAATGGCAGGACCAGTTCCTCCCGAAAACGGTGAAGCATTCCCTCCCCGTCATAGCGCTGGCGAAACTCTACCGCCGTGATACGAAGAACCGTCCGAATATGACGCCCGAAGCTCTGTGGCGATGAGTAATCGAGGTGGTTCGCGACATTTGCGACCGAGAGACCAGGATTTTCGAACAGGCTGGCTGCACGCGTGAGACGCGCCATTGCCAGATAGCGCTTGGGAGCCGGTAACCGGGCACGGAAGAAGCGGCTCATCAGCGTGCTCGGCAGGACATCCAGCCGGCGAGCCAGCATGCGAACCGTGCTGACCTGTGGAGAGCATCGGAACAGCATCTCGAAGAAACGCCAGCAGTCCGCTGACACTCCTGCCAGATCAGTCGTGAGCTGAGCCAGCGCAAGGCGCTGAATCTCCGTCGCGCGGTCTGCCATCAGCACGCTTCGCAGCTCACGCCACCCAGCAGCCTGGCGGACATCGATGAGCATATGGACACCGCTTCGGCCGAGGGTTAGCACCGTTTGCGGAGTTTGTGCGTCGAACTCGGCCAGGAGCGCCACGGCCGGGATACGTGGAAACTCGCGAACCATGCTCGCAACACGCGCCGTGGCTTGCTGTTGAGAGCATCGCGTGACGGACATCAGGACCGCAGCTGCACCCCGTTCCTTCAGATCGCGAATTACATCATCGACCGAATCTCGATGAAACGCCTGGTAAAGACCTGCTCCCGCGGCATCAACCCGTAGTCGCTCAGTGGGCGTGAGCATGGTCGAAACCGCGGTGAGTGCATGGCGATTCTCAGTTGCCACACGCATGGACGATGACTCCGGGTGAGTGCCAGATTCCAGCAAACCGATACGGTACCTACCATATTTTGCGGAGTCATTGACGCGTCACTCGAGTACCAAGCTCCACGTGCCCAGGCATCGGTTGTTCCGTCGGAGCCCGCACGTAATCCTGGTCAGCGATGCTCCCCTCTTCAATGTTTTCTCCCATGATTCCCGTCACCATGCACTATTCTGGCAGGCTGGTTTGTCTTCTCGTGGTTGTCCTGGCTGCGTGCGCTCGTGATCAGGATCAGACCGAGAATGCGACAGTGGGAATCACTCTTCGGGTAAACACTACCCAGCGCAGCAGTTTCCAGACGGTCGCCGGCGATACGCTCTCCGACTCTGCCCGCATTCTCGAAATCCATCCGGAGCATGACGGAGATGCCCTGGTGACGCTGTTCGCGGATCCAGGCCGTCGTGTGGTGGCCGGTCTCGCCATTGTGGATCGAAGGATGGCAGCCCCTCAACTGCTGTGGCCGGATTCAGTCACCAGTGTCTGGTGGACAGGACCTCACATGCTCGCATTCACAACGGGTAATGGGAGCGGAATCCGGCTGGCGGTTGACATTCACGCCGCCAAGCTGCGGGTCGCCGATACGTCGGCAGCAGCTCTCACCAAGCCTGCCGCTACTGTGTCTGGAGACTCGACGATGGTACTGCGTGCGCGCGCATATACCGACTCGATTCGAGCCCAGGTTGGCGGCGTTTCACAGAGCTCTCCGCTGGTCTACTCCGTCATGCGACTCGTTCCGTCAACCGATGGACGGCTCGCCGCATTTCACACTGCAGCTCGTGATGCGCAAGGCGAGCTCATGAACCCAGCCTGGTATGCACTCGACCGCGAAAGTGGAACCGTAACCGTGATCGATCAGGTCACGGGTTCGATCACCGAGCTCCCTGAGAAAGCCGGACAATGGAGTGAGGGAGGATCATTCTTCTACGCAAAGGGACGAGCCCTGTGGGAGGCCGAGATCGCCCGTGCCCGTTCGGCTCCGTAGTTCGAGACGACGATACGCCTTCCTTGCGTGGTAACCAAACCCTGAGCCGCTTATATTCCGTCCACGCTGCTGATCGGACGGTCGCGATTGGAGAACGAGTCCACTCGAGGAAAGTCCGGGCTCCATTGGGCAAGGCTGCCAGGTAACGCCTGGGCGCGCGCTGCGCGACGGACAGTGCCACAGAAAACAAACCGCCTGCAGAAACTTGCTGGTAAGGGTGAAAAGGTGGGGTAAGAGCCCACCGCACTCACGGCAACGTGAGTGGCACGGCAAACCCCAGCTGGAGCAAGGTCAAATAAGCGGTGAGAGAGGTGCCCACCTCGCAACTACACCGCGGGTAGACTGCTGGAGCACATGGGCGACCATGCGCCGAGAGAAATGACCGTCCGGGTGGATCTTCACCCGACAGAACCCGGCTTATAGATCAGCGGCTCTCATGATCAGCAGCCCCCCGTGTT
>JANOCW010000288.1:0-5031 GCA_031412375.1 Gemmatimonadaceae bacterium
CGCCGCTGAACGCCACAACAACCCGAGGAGCGGCGGCTGACGAAAGCTCCGATCTCGCGGGCCAGCTCCGCAAACGAGATGGCCCCGCCGACTGGCGGGCCCTTCTCATTCATGGCCTGGGCTCTGGTCGGGGCTAGGCCCCGATGTCTTCCTTCTCGATCTTGTCGTCGATGCCCTTGGGATGCTCGGGGCGCGACTCTTCCTTTTCCTTCTGCGATGCGGCGAACTCGTTCTTCTCACGATCCAGGATCCCGGACTTCTCCTGTTTCATGTCCTTGTCGGCCCCGCCGGATTCGGGGCGATTGCTCTGCATCGCGTGTGAAGGCTTGCCTCCCATCTGTATCGCTCCGCTGAAGACATAGATTTCCATGTCAGGAACCGTGCCGCGCCGAGCGGCCGGACAATCCTCCCGGGAGACCCATGGCCGACAGAACGCGAGCGATCCGAAAGCACCTCATGGTGATGGTGGCCCTCATCCTCGCCATCGACGCGATCGCCATTGCGATCTTCTTCGCTCTCGACGTCGGCACCGCACCGCGGAGTACGCGCACGATCTTCACCGCGGTATGGACGGTCGCAACGCTGGCTGCCGTGCTCAATGGATTGTATCGGATCCGGCTCGCCCGGAACGCGCGCGGAGCCGTGCCGCGGGGTCGATAGTGGCGGGCGACACGACCTCGGGTCGGAGCTTCGTCAACATCGTGCGACGGGGGTGGCGTGTTTCATTCGCCCCGTGCATGGTCACGGTCGCTATTGCCTGCGACCCACCGTCGACGATTTCCATCGATTCGGCCAGCACCCGCTCGACCCCCCTGTTCACCCTGTCCGGCGGAATGGAGACGTCTCCCGCCCCGATCACTGCTTTCCGGATCGACGCGTGCGCTGCGCGGGGCTCTCCTGCTCCCGAGAGCCACTGGCTCGCGATGGCACCCGACACCGCCGAAGTGATCGTGCATATCACGTACGGAGTCCCGCCGTCAGGCTGGCGTTCGGTGCAGGGGCCGCAGCCGATGGTGCCGGGATGCTATCGCGCTGCTGTCGCCAGCGCTCCGCCGCTGGAGTTCGACGTGCTCGCGGACGGCAACGTGAAAGCGCGCCGCTAGCGATCCACTCGCTGCGGCGCGCCCCGAATCCGCTGAGCTCGACGCGCCGACCATGGCGCGCGAGACGTCCTACAGCGTCTCGTCCAGATCCTTCACATCGCGCTCGGCATCGCCGAGCTTTTTCTGCGCGCGGCCCTTGAGCTCGTCCTTCTTGCCCTTGAGCTGCTCGCTCCGGTTGTCGGTGATATCCCCGACCTTGCCGCGGATCTTGCCCCCGATCTCCTTCGCCATCCCCTCGAGCTGGTTCTGCTCGGCGCTCTTGCGAGTCGTGTCGGCCATCTGGTGATCCTCGTCACGGGTGATTGCGTCATGCGTCGTTCGCAGTGTCTGGAAACGCAATCGATATGCCGAGCGGAAGCGTGTAATCTGGCATCGGCGACGGGTCAGGCGGTTGAAGAAAGCCTGAACATGAAGAGCATGAAGGGACATGAAGGAGGTCGAAAAAGACTCGAGATACTGCTTGAAGAAAATCCCCTGAACTCCTCGCCCCTCACGAATGAAACCACGAAAGATGAGAGCGCCGGCGCTCCGTCCTGGTCCAAACCCCGGTGCTTCGATCCGTACGCCGAGATGCAAAGTTCGTTGCACTTCTTCATGAATCTTCATCCAACCCTTCATGCTCTTCATGTTCAGGCTTTCTTCAACCGCCATGATCGCCGACAAAGCCTGAGAGCACACCTCAACCTGGAAGCACCGGATGCCTGCGATGAAAGCCGGTCGCCATCTGGTACGCATTCGCCAGGGCCAGTAGCTTTCCCTCGCCGAACAACTGCCCGAGGAACGTCACTGACGCCGGGGTTCCGTTCTCGAAGAAGCCGTTCGGCATGATCACCGCCGGGTGTCCGGTGAGATTCGTCGCGGTGAGATGCCCGCCGCTGTTTGTCGGCGACACGAGGACATCCACCGTGCTCATGATCTTGTCCCACTCGGCGATCGCCAGGCTGCGCGCGCGGTTGGCGTTGATGTAATCGACCGCGCTGACGAACCGTGCATTCCGGAAGGTGTTCCCCCACGTGCTCTGCGGCGTCATCTCCTTCACCTTGCCCGAGCGCGTGAACTCGTCGAACGCGGCGGCGGCTTCGACGCCAAGAATGAAGTTTCCGAAGTAGCTGACCTTCGGCAGCTCGACCGGCACGAGCGTCACGCCGATCGAGCGCAGCGCGGCCAGCACCGCCATGTCGAACTGACGGCCGGCGAGTGCATTCACGCGCTGGGAACGCGCTCCCGCGGAGGCCGTGTCGGGCAGCACGGGAAACTCGCTCTCGAACGACGACTTCGTGTAGCCGACGCGCAACGCGCTCGGCTTCACCGACGCGTCGTAGTTGAACGCGGCCGCAATCGCCGACCGATCCTGGCCATCGGGACCGTAAATGGCCGCGAGGACGAGCGCGCAATCCTCGGCGCTGCGGCAGATGGGGCCGAGTTTGTCCATCGACCATGCCAGCGCCATCGCGCCCGTCTTCGGCACGAGGCCGAAGGTGGGACGGAGTCCGGTTGCGCCGGTTCGCGTTGCGGGCGAAGAGATCGAGCCCTGAGTCTCGCTCCCGATGCTGAAACCGACGAGCCCCGCCGACGTCGCGGATGCCGGCCCCGCCGACGACCCGCTCGATCCCTGCTCGACGTTCCACGGATTGCGCGTCATGCCGCCGAACCACCGGTCGCCCTGCGCGAGCTCGCCGAGGGTGAGTTTCGCAACAAGGACGGCGCCGGCGGCGTCGAGCCGCTGGACGACCGTCGCATCGGCGTCGATCATCTGCTCCCTGAACGGCGTCGTGCCCCACGTCGTCGGCGTGCCCTTCACCGCCAGCAGGTCCTTCGCGCCCCACGGAATGCCGTGCAATGGCCCGCGGTAGCGTCCGCGGGAGATTTCCGCATCGGCGGCCCGCGCCTGCGCGAGCGCCCGCTCCTCTGTGAGGTTGACGACGCAGAGCAGCACCGGATCGTACTTCCTCAGGCGCGCGAGGTAGAGCCGGGTAAGCTGCATCGACGTGACCTTGCGCGTGCGCACGAGCTCCGAGAGCTCGGTCACCGGCAGGAAGGCGAGCTCCTCATCCCGTGGCGCCGCACGCACCGTCGTCCGGCTGCGCACCATCTTCCGCTTCTCCGTGCTCGGCGTGAAGCCGGCAGGCAGCGGGTTGAACACGAGCGCCGGCGCGACCGAGTTGTCGAGGACGACCGCGCGTAACTGCGCGATCGACTGCCGCTGGTTGCGCAGTCCCCGCGCGATCGTGGCACGCTCGTCCTCACTGAACTCGAGCCCTGCAAGCTCCTCCGCGCACGAGATCGTCGCCGCCGTGATCTCCGCTCCCTGCTGCGCCGCCTGCGCCCACAGCACACCCGGCAGCAGTGTCGATCCGAGTCCGATGCTGGCGAAATAGCTCATGAACGAGCGTCGATCGTAGGTGGTGTCCTGGGAGCTCATGAATTGATGAAGAAGGGAGGTTGAGACGCGTACTGCCGCGGCCGCGCAGGGTGAGTTCAGTAGATTGTTTGTGCGTAGCAGAGTCCGCAAGCGCTGAATGGCATCTGTGGTGGTCGGGCGGTAGAAGAAAGCCTGAACATGAAGAGCATGAAGGGTTCTCATGAAGGGACATGAAGAACCCCAACTGCATGCGTTGGCATCTCGGCGGAGGGATCGGCGCGCAGGGGCTACGGCGGCGACGTACCGCAATTCTTGCGGTTGCCTCATCCACTCGCCCGACGCGCCCGAGTCCCCGCTGCCGAGATGCCATTACGATCAGTTGCAGTTCTTCATGGAGCTTCATGCAACCCTTCATGCTCTTCATGAGGAGAGCTTCACCGCCTTTTCTCCCGGCCTCCGCACGAGTATAGATTCGAATATCGGCGATTCGTGCCGATCTCACACCGGAGTCCGACATGCCACGCGTTTCCTTCGAGTCGCTCCCACCCTCTGCGCGCCTGTGGATCTTCGCGGCCGAGCGTCCCGTCACGGGGAGCGCGGCGCAGCGGTTGCTCGGCGCGGTCGATGCGCATCTCGGGAGTTGGAATGCGCATGGCGCAC
Source organism: Gemmatimonadaceae bacterium (assembly GCA_031412375.1). GTDB lineage: Bacteria > Gemmatimonadota > Gemmatimonadetes > Gemmatimonadales > Gemmatimonadaceae > JANPKQ01. Next base: position 4,126 of record JANOCW010000288.1, read on the forward strand.
CCCTCACGTGCGCGCGCGAGTGGACCGAGGATCGATTCCTGACGATCGGCGTCGACCAGTCTACCGCCGGAGCATCGGGTTGCTCCATCGATGGGTTGTTTCGCGTCCTCAAGACGGTGGAAGCCGAGCTCGGAACGCCACTCGTTGGCAGTGGGACGGTGTACTACCGCGACCCAGCGGGACCGATCGTCGCGGTCTCGCGCGAGGAGTTCACCGAGCTCGCCGCGGATGGCACCGTACGCAAGGACACCCGCGTCTTCGACCTCACCGTCGCCACCGTCGCCGACTGGAAGGATCGATTCGAGACGGAAACCGCGCGGTCATGGCACGCGAACCTGCTGCCCGAGACAGCGCGCTAGCTCCCTCCGCCCCTCATGGCGTCAACCACGCCTCGCGATGCTCGGCCACGAACGCATCGTCGGTCAGGGACGGGTAGCTCCGCAGGACACGATCGATCTCCTCCATCTGGCCCGGGGACAGACACTCCCGCGGATTCAGGCACCACGTCCCGCGCAACAGGCCCTGGCGGCGGAGCACTTCGTGAATGCCCGCGATCGAGCCGGCGAAGTCATGTCGCGCATCGAATAGTGCCCCATTCGCGTCGGTGAGCATCGCGCCCGTCCGAAGCCAGTCGGTGTCGAGCGATTCTTCGGCGCGCACGCGCTTGATCGCGTCGAGCATCCGGACCGCTGCGCGCGTCCAGACCGCCCACTGCCCTAGCAGACCGCCGACGATCCGCCGTTCGACGACGCGCCCCCCGACGACGCACGGAATCGGCGTCAGCAGGTCGGCGACGATCGCGTCGTCGTTCCCGGTATACAGCGCAATGTCATCCCGCCCGGCGTCCGCCACCGCGCGCACCACATCGAGCGATCGATACCGATTGAACGGCGCGATCTTGATCGC
>JANOCW010000289.1:0-11451 GCA_031412375.1 Gemmatimonadaceae bacterium
TGTCCCTGAAGGGAAGCTCCATGCCACCACTGTCCGCTCGCCAACTCTCCCGCGATCAACGACTTGCGTCAGATCCGCGAGCACGCGGCCGGCCTGCACTGTCCGATACTGGGACGCCGCCTAACCGCTTGCGAACGCAACAACCGGCGCCCTACAGGCTCCGCTTCATCAGGATCTCGGTCCGTGCATCGAACCCGATGTCCCCGATCCCGACGACCTCCCACCCGTCGTGGCCGAGGGTGTTGAGAATCAGCGGGAGGTGGTCGCCGAGTGAGCTGCGCATGTCGCTCGCGAGATACCACACGACGCCGCCAGCAGCCACGGGATCACTTCTCCCGATCAGGATCTCGTACTCGAATGAAGCCACGTCAGCCTCTCCTCATCTGGGTTAGCGGATCGTACATGTGCCCTTCCGCGGAAGCGCTGCCGTCACGGCCGCTGCGGCCTCCTGCAGCAACCGAAGGTCGGCGTCGGACGCAGACCCCAACACCGACCCGCCGATTCCGTTCGGGCGCAACGGCAGGGCCGTCGGAGACTGATTGCAGAGCACCGCGTAGATAGTGAGCGCGACCAGGTACGAGCCGAGCGGTGAGGGGTGAAAGCCGTCGGCGCTATACAGGCGGAACGACGCGTTTCGCTCCCAGGCGTTCACCCACGCATCCGCGCCGGGAAAGAGCAAGCCCGCGACGGCATCGGCCGCTTCCGTGTACGACGCGCTGACGGTGTCGAACGCCGTGCGACGGCTCACGTCGGGCCACACCATGTAGAGCGCAGGCCTCGCACCCTCTGCTTCGATCAGCGCCCCGAACTGTCGTGTGGCATCGACGAGCTGCACGCGGCTGGCCGGCTGTCCCGATGGCCCCTGCTGCAGCACCACATACTCCCAGTCCCGATCGCGAATCGCGGCGGCCGCTGTGCCACGGAGGAGGTGATCCGTGAGACTGTGGTCGTCGAAGACGACCTGGCCCGTACTGACGGTGAAGCCCCCCGCAGCGGCGACGGCCGTGAGCATGCGCGGAAGATCGTTCCTCGCGGTGAGGCTGTTGCCGACGAAGAGGACGCGCGTGCCAGTGAGCTCCGGGTCGCCGGTGGGACGATGACAGCTCGCTGTCGCGACCAGCAGCATGACAGATGCAACCACCGCAACGGAGCGCGGCGACGCGAACCGCGAGTGTGGCGATGTCTGGGCTGGAAACACGTTGAACTCCGTCGCTATGGCCTGCTGCTGCGGGGCACGTCAACTGCCACATCTGGCGTCGCGGTCCGCGTCTTCGCCAGCACCTGCCGCAGCTTCTCGATCGACGCGTTGCCGGGAATATACCGCTCGGCCACGCCGATCTCGGATTGCGCCGCATCGTACCGTCCGAGCGCGATAAGGCTCTGGATCAGCACCACGTGATTGGCCAGGAATCCGGGATTGAACACGCGGCGAACGACCCGCTCGGCTTCAGCCGCGTGTCCGAAGCGCAGCAGCTCGAATGCGTAGGTGGAGCCGAGCAGCTGATCCGTCGGCATCAGCGTGTACGCATCGCGATAGATCGTGAGCCCGCGGTCTGCATTGCCCCGCTGGATCTCCATGTCCGCCGTGAACCACATGGCGCGGTACGACTCGGGGTGCTCGCGGGCGAGCACTTCGTGTACCGCGCGGGTGGACGCCCACGCCGGATTCCGCATCCACGTGCGCACTGCGCCGAGCATCAATGCGGCGGTTGCGACGCCGAGCAGCGCTCGCTGCTGCGGCAGGCGCAGTGTGCGATACCATGGCAACAGCGCGGGGATGGCAAGCGCCACCGCGATCGATGGCACGTAGAGCGTGCGCTCCGCGAGGAGGATGCTCGCTGGAAGGAGCAGGTTGGAAACGGGCAGGATGGCCACGACGAACCAGAGCAGCGCGAGCGCGCCCCACGGTGACCGGCGACGCCCGACGACCGCGAGCCCGACTGCGAGAACGCCGAGTGGAAGCGCGAGCCATACGCGCGCATCAACCCAGTCGGTGGACATCAGGACTCCGGGCGCATAATCGGCCGAGAGCGTGCGGGGAAAGATGAGCAGGCGCAGATACTCGGGCCAGACGCGGATGGCCGTGGCGATTCGATCGGCGCTCGATGCATCGCGCATGAACACGGGAGGCAACACTCCGACGAGCGCACCGAGCACCGCAATGCGGAGCAGGAGGTACGCCGCGAGCACCGCGCACATCACCGCAAGGAGCTTCCATTCGCGGCGGAGAACGGCAAGCAGCGGCGCGCCGTGCGCGGGATGCAGCCAGCCGATCAGCACGAGCAGTCCGGGCAGCATCACGGCCGATTCCTTCGACCCGAGCGCGAGGGCGTAACAGGCGGCGATTCCGCCGAGGCGGACGGCGGGACGTCGATCGCGACGCAGGAACAGGAGGCACGCGAGGAGGATGAACCCGCCAGCGAGCACCTCGGAGCGCCCAACGAGGCTCGCGACCGCCTCCGTATGCACCGGGTGGACACCGAAGATCGCGCCGCCGACGGCTGCGCCAGCCGCAGGCGCACCGAGCCGCAGGAGGAGCACGAAGACGAGCAGTGTCACCGCGACGTGCGCGAGCACGCTCACGACATGAAAGCCCATCGGATTCCCTCGCCACACCCACCAGTCGATCGCGAACGATGCGGTCGCTACGGGTCGGTACAGCGCTTCGTCGCGCGGCAGTCCCGGCCAGTAGGGCGAGACGAGGAGCTTCGGGAGGTTGCTGATGTCGTGAAGCGCCGTGTTCCGCTCGATCACGCCGACGTCGTCGAACGTGAACTCTCCCTCCAGTGAATTCGCGTAGACGACGAAGGCCAGCACCGCCAGCGTTGCCGCGAGCCAGCGCCGCGACTGCAGCATTGAACGGACGGCGTGGGAAGCGGTGCTCACGATCGTTCGCGGACTGGGGGTGGAGAGCGATGGAACCGTTCCTGGACGCGGGTCCTTCCTCGGTGCGGCCTCGCTGTAGACGACGACTGGCTTGCGGCAGGGGTCAACCTGGATAACCCGGCGTCGCTACACTTGCAGGATGGCGCATCCGCGCGGTCTCGCGATCACGACTGCCGACGAATGGCTGTGGGGATGGGATCCGACGCCGGGGATCGTCGCCGTCCACGCAGATCGTGAGGGGCGAGCGGTCGTGTGGCGCCGCATCCCCGAAACGGGCGTGCTCGTGCGCGAGGAGGAACGCTTCCGCCCGTGGCTACTGCTCGATCGGCTCGACGATGTCGACCACCTCGGCGCGCGGCTCGGAGGCGATAACGATCCCGGCGCGATCGTTCGCGTCCACGCTCTCCACGGTCCGGGGGCGTTGCGCTATCTCCTCAGCGCGGATGACGGTCGCGCGCTCACATCGGCGGTCCTCCGCGGTGCATCCGCGCGGTTGGGAAAACGCGTCGGGCACCTCGGCGATCTCGAAGGGAGCAGTGTGCTGTCACTGCCGCCGGAGGAGCAGTACCTCGTGGCCACGGGCCGGACCTACTTTCGCGATCTCCCGTTCGACAAGCTGCATCGCCTCCAGTTCGACCTCGAGACGACGGGACTCGACCCCCGCCGCGATCGCATCTTCATGATTTCGATTCGCTATCACGCCGGCAACACCGAGGTGCTCGAGGCACACGACGCGAGCGACGCCGCCGAGGCGGAGCTGATTGGCCGGCTGATGGAGAGAGTGCGGGCAGCGGATCCCGATGTCATCGAGAACCACAATCTGCACGGGTTCGACCTTCCCTTCCTCGATCGGCGCTCGCGCATCCTCGGCGTGGCGCTCTCTCTCGGTCGGGTCGCCGGTGCTGGCCTGCGTCAACGCGCCGCACGACGTGGCGTCGCGTCCGGTGCTGCGGACGACAGGCGCCGCATGCGATTCGTCGCGCCGGGTCGCGAGCTGATCGACACCATGGACTCCGTGCGCCGGCACGACTTTGCGACACGCGAGCTTCCCGGACACGGTCTCAAGGTCGTCGCGCGCCATCTGGGAATCGCGGCGCCCGACCGGGAGTACATCCGCGGCGACCAGATCTACACGACCTGGCTCACCGACCCCGAACGCGTCCGGCGCTACGCGACTGACGACGTCGAGGAAGTCGCCGCGCTGTCGCGCATGCTCGGCGGCGCGGCATACGCACTCGCGCAGATGGCGCCGCGCCGGTACGAGCGCCTGGCCGACGCCGGTCCCGCGACGGGAGTCATCGACCCCTTACTCGTGCGGGCGTACCTGCGCGCCGGAGCGGCGCTTCCCGCGCACGAGGCCAGCGATGGCACGCCGCACAGCGGCGCCGCACTGCATCTCTTCGCCTCGGGGGTGGCGCATCGCGTAGTGAAGGCCGACGTGGCGAGTCTGTATCCATCGCTCATGCGCGCCTATCGCATCGGGCCATCGCGCGACCGACTGGGCGCACTGCTGGCGCTCGTCGACGGCCTCGTCGAGCACCGTCTCGAGGCGAAGGCGAGAGCACGGGCAGCTCCTCCCGGGTCGGCGGAGCGCCATACGCACGAGGCGATGTCGGCCGCGTTCAAGATCGTCGTGAACTCGGCATACGGCTACCTGGCTGCCGGCGGCGGCCTCACGCGCTTCGCCGACGTCCACGCCGCGAACGAGGTGACGCGCCGCGGTCGCGAGGTGCTCGCCCTGCTCTGCCGGGAGCTCGCGGCGCGCGGCGTCACGCTGCTCGAGGCCGATACCGACGGTGTCTACTTTGCCGTGCCGGAAGGCTGGACCGAGCGTGACGAGCGGCGCGTCGTGGCGGAGGTGGCGGCACTGTTGCCCGCGCGGGTCCAGCTCGAGTTCGATGGACGGTACGCCGCGATGCTGTCGCACGAACCGAAGAACTATGCGCTTCTCGGGTACGACGGCACGCTGCTCCTGCGCGGCGTCGCCTTTCGCTCGAGCCGGTCGGAGCCCTTCGGCACTGTCTTCCTGCGGCGTGCGATCACGCGGTTGCTCGTCGGTGACATCACGGGAGTTCGTGACGCCTACCTGGCGACCGTGACGGCACTCCGCACTCGCGCGCTTCCGACGCGCGATGTCTCGTCACGCGTTCGCCTCACGAAGTCGCCGGAAAAATATCTCGCGTCGCGAAGCACGAGACGAGAGCTGCCCTACGAAGCGCTCCTTGCCACCGGACATGCCGCCTGGAGTGTCGGCGATCGCATCCGGGTCTATCGGAGGCGGAACGGTGAGGGCGGCGTGGTCGCGTCGGGCGAGGACGACATCGTGGCGAGCGACCCTCGTGATTACGACGTCGAGTACTACCTCCGGCTCCTGCGTGACACGTATGCGGCGCGGCTTGCGCGCGGGCTGACGCCCACCGACTTCGCGACTGTATTCGCCGATGCGGATCAGCTCTCGCTGTTCGCGTCACTGCTCGAGTCGATTCGTCCCGTGCTGACGATGCTGCCACGCGATCGATCGTAGATCATTCTACGCGCGCAGCCCCTCCAGGGTATCCGCGCGATGGACCGTGCGCTCCCGCAACCTGTTGGCTTTCCCCTGCGGCGGGCTTCCGAGGCCACCGTGACACCCCGCGGAGACACCGCACTCGTGGTCGCACCTGGCCGGTCCGTGCCGGCGGTCGTGACTGCCGAGAGAGGCGCGCGACGCTGGGGCGCGGCCGGCGCTCGCCGTAGCTTCCGGGCGCGCGTCACTGATTCACGCGATCAACTTCGACACGCCACACATCTCGAGGGAGGCAGCGCCGGTCATGGAGATGGCAGCACTTACCCCTGCGTTGTACGCGCGGTCCATCGCGCTCTTCATCCTCGCCGGGTTGCTGGAGATCGGCGGTGGCTACCTTGTCTGGCTCTGGCTTCGAGAGGGCCGCGCCGTCGTGCTCGGCGCCCTTGGCGGACTACTCCTCTTCGTCTACGGCGTCATCCCGACGATGCAGCCCGCCCATTTCGGACGTGTGTACGCTGCCTACGGCGGCGTGTTCGTCGTCCTCTCGATTCTCTGGGGGTGGTGGATCGACGGCCACCGCCCCGATCTGCCGGAAATCGTCGGCAGCGCGTTCTGCCTGGTCGGCGTGGCCGTGATCATGTACTGGCCGCGGGGTGGCTGAGGAAGTCGAAACCCGGATCACGCAGCCGCTACGCCGCGCTCGTGTAGTCAGTGTACCCGTCGGCGAAGCCATGCGGCCCCGGCGCGTAGAACGTGGCCGCATCGGGTTGGGCGAGGGGCAAGCCCACCTTCAATCGTTGCACCAGGTCGGGGTTCGAGATGAAGGGACGACCGATGGCAACGAGATCGGCGCCGTCGCCGTCCAGCGCCTTGTCGATCGCGGCCACGCTGTGGTAGCCGCCGTTGAGAATCAGGGTATTGGTGAATTTCCGGCGAATGGTCTGCAGTGTTTCGTGGGACACCCCAGGAGCACCCATGCTCGCCTGCCTGATCAGGTGCAGGTACACCACGCCCAGCTTTTGCAGGGCCTCGGCCAGGTACGCGTACGTCTCCTGGACCTCGGGATAGTGCGGCATGTCATTGAAGGTGCTCCATGGCGACAGCCGAATGGCGGTGCGATCCGCCCCGATGGCTGCTGTAATTGCGCTGGTCACGTCGAGCACGAAGCGAGCGCGGTTGGGCACGCTGCCGCCGTAGTCGTCGTCGCGCTGGTTCGTGTGCGGGCTGAGGAATTGTTCGAGCAGGTAGCCGTTCGCCCCGTGCAGCTCGACCCCATCGAAGCCGGCGTCCATGGCGAGCCTGGCGCTGTGCACGAACTCGTCGCGGACGCGACGGAGGTCGTCCACGCCGAGCGCGAGCGGCGTGCTATAGGGCTTCATCTGCTCCTGGTCGGTCCACATGTCCCCGGCTGCGGCGATCGCCGAGGGTGCCACACCCTGAGCACCGGCCGGGAGGTTGTGCGCGTGAAAAATGCGCCCGGCATGCATCAACTGGACGAAGATGCGTCCGCCGGCCTGGTGCACGGCGTCGGTGACCCTCTTCCAGCGGGTGACGTGCTCCTGGGTAAACAGGCCGGGAATCCGGGCGTAGCCGAGGCCTGCGGCGGCAGGGGCGGTTCCCTCCGTCACGATGAGACCAGCTGTCGCCCGCTGGCGGTAATACTCGACCATCATGTCGTTGGGGACATTGCCCAGGGCACGGCTGCGTGTCATGGGGGCCATCACGATGTGATTGGCGAGGGTCAGGGAGCCGAGCTTCGCTGGCTCGAACGCTTTGTGTGACATGAGAGCTGCACCTGGCGCCATGCGGCGGAACGAGGAACGCAGAAGGAAAGAAGACGCTGCGTCGTCGTTCCATGAACAACGAGGCAAGGGGGCACGTTCCCAAGCCGCGCAGGTCGCATCAAGTTGGTCTCGACGGCACCGTCGACGACGAATCGCGGTCGTGGCACCTTGTGATCAGCGCGCACCTGGGGCGCCACTGGTCCGCGGCCTCACCAACACGGGTATTGCGACGCTCGCTCGATTGCCGCGCGGCTGCACGAGTTGCATGTGTCGGGGATGCCGCAGGTCACGACGGATGTTGTGGCGGTCGTGAGGGCAACGGCGCGCGCTCCGATCCGCGATCGTCGAAGTCAGCGTCATTGGCGAAGACGCGGGTGCGCGTCGAGAACTTGTGCTCGGCGACCGCTTTCGCGATGTCGGTGAGCGAGACGATCCCGACGAGCTGCCCGCAATCGGTGACCAGAACGCGGTGAATCCCTTCCTTCGTCATGAGGGCAGCAGCTTCAACCACGGCCGTTCCCGGTGGCAGCGAGCGGACGTCACGCGTCATCACTTCGCTGACGGTGTGCTCGTCGAGGGCGCGCCACTCCGACCCGGCAACTCCCTCGGAGGGCTCCACGATGTCAGCCCCTGCATCGCTCCATGCCTCGGCGAAGAAAGCCGCTTCGGCCGCAACATCTCCGTCGGCAGCAGGCTCCGGCTCCTCCCACACCGCGTCGATTGCTCGGTCAGTCGGGCTGACGGATGATGATGCCGCGAACTGCACGAGGTCGGTCATCGAGATCACTCCCACGACCTTCCCTCCCGCAACCACTGGAGCACCACCGACGTGCCGCGTCCCGACCAGCTCCATCGCGTCGCGGATCGAGAGCGTCGGATCGATGGTGACGACGTCGCGTGTCATGATGTCGCGCAATTTCAGCATCAGTCGAATCCTCAGGACAGGGAAGGCTGCACCTGAGAACCTACGCCTGGTCGCGACCCGTGTATGTCCGAGAAGTGCCGCGCTCATTGCAGGGAAACCAGCACCGTCCACGCGATGCCGCGACAGGGCTTCCCGTACAAGACATCAGCCTTCCCCCTGACAGACCGCAATGGGTGCCGGTGGTACCCTACGTTGGTCAACCGTCAGCACGCTACTTCAGCAAGGAGCACCGATGCGCGCCCGCAACCTCATGACCTCCCATCCGACGCATGTCACACCCGGTGACTCCATTGGGGCGGCAGCCGCGCTGATGCGCAAGCTCGATGTCGGCATCATTCCCGTTGTCGACGATCGCGAGAGCCTGCGGCTGGTCGGCGTGCTCACCGACCGTGACATCGTCGTCCGCTGCGTGGCGCGCCACAACGCGCACGACTGCTCCGTTCGCGACCACATGACCTCGCAATCCGTCCACGCTGTCTACGGCGACGAATCGGTCGATGCGGTACTCGCATTGATGGAGCGGGAGCAGGTGCGGCGCCTTCCGGTTGTCGACGATGAAGGACGTCTGCTCGGAATCATCGCGCAGGCGGACCTGGCGACGAAGCTCGGACCGCGCCGGCGGCTCGACGTGGAACGCATGCTCGAGAGCGTATCCGCGCCTGTCCACGCCGTTCGATAGCGCCTTCCGGCGCGACGGTAACAACCACGAACATTCGACCAAGTCACGATCTTCTACGAGCTCGGGCGGTAGCGCAAGGGAGCGTCGCGTGCCATACCTCCGGGCATGGCAGAGCCGAATCTGGATGCTCTTCGCGAACGCATCCGGCAGCTGGACGTGGAGCTGCTGGCGCGTGCAGCCCAGCGCGTTGAGCTGGCGAGACAGGTCGGGGAAATCAAGCGCCGACAGCACCTCTCGACGGTAGACTACGCTCAGGAGAGAGTGGTGCTGGACCGCGCGCGCACCCTCGCGGGAGAATGCGGGCTTGATCCCGGAGTTGCCGAAGACCTGTTCGCCGCGCTCATTCGCGCGTCCGTCACGGCGCAGGACGAGGACAGAATGCGCCGTGCCGCTGTGGGCGCGGGCAAGATCGCGGTCGTCGCCGGCGGTGCGGGCCGCATGGGCCGGTGGCTGCGCCGGTTCCTGTCGGCCCAGGGTTATACCACTGCGACACTCGACCCGGATGCCACGCCCGATGAGAACGACCGTGCTCGTCGCGAGCTGGCGTCAGCGGATCTCGTCGTGTGCTCGGTGCCGCCGGCGATCACTGTAGGCCTCTACGCGGCCTGGTCCCTGGATCCGCCATCTGGAGTGGTGGTGGATATTTCCAGCATCAAGACACCGCTCATCGGGCCAATACGCGCTCTCCAGGCAGCCGGCGGCCGCGTCGCCTCGATCCATCCAATGTTTGGGCCATCCGCCGTCCTGCTTCGCGATGCCGACGTCGTCATCTGCGACACCGGCGATTCTGAAGCGACATCGACAGTGGAGAAGCTCTTCGAGCCCACCACTGCCCGTATCGTGCATCTACCACTCGCAGACCACGACCGCATCATGGCCGACCTCCTCAGCCTCGCGCACGCTACCGCCATCGCGTTCGCTCTTGCTCTGCCAGAGACAGAGCATCCCGTGCGTAGCACGACCTTCCAGGCACTCGAGTCGCTCGCCACGGCTGTGGTGCGCGAGAGCCCGGACGTCTATTACGAGATCCAGACCATGCACCCTCATTCGGGGGTCGCCCTCGAGCGGTTGCGCGCCGCGCTCGAGCGCATCGTCACCGCCGTCGGTGCACGGGACTCCGAAGGATTCCGGGAGCTCCTGGCGGACGGACAGCGGCGTACCCCGGGTGATCTGCAGAATACGAGACCACATGGGACCAGATAGTCACTGTCGAGCCGCGCAGACGGCCCGTATGTTTTTCCTGTGCGAACCGGTGGCGCCTTGCTCGATGCTTCCATGACAATCAGCCGGCGGGCGATCCTTCTCGCCGGCGCGATAGCCGCTGCTGTGCTGGTGGCCCGTGGTCTCCCCGGTCAAACGAGTCCGCGTAACACCGCATCTGCCGCTACCCGCCCTGGCGTGACGGCGCTCGTCGGCGGCACGCTCATCGACGGGTATGGCGGCGCTCCCATCCGCAACAGCGTGATCCTCATCGAGGGAGAGCGCATTACCCGCGTCGGCACGGTGGGATCACTCCCGATTCCGGCCGGCGCGGAAGTGATCTCCACCGAGGGGATGAGCGTGCTTCCGGGGCTGTGGGACATGCACGTGCATCTCATGATCAACGGCCACAGCGACTACGAGCACTGGGACCGCACATACCTGCCGCTGCTCGAGCGCGTCATCATGCCCGCCTCCGCGCGCCAGCTGCTGCTCGCCGGCGTGACGAGCGCACGCGACCTCGGCGCGCCGCTCGCGCCGAGCATTGCCGTGCGCGACGCGATCAACGCTGGTCGGATCCCTGGGCCGACGATGTACATGTCCGGCCCTTTCCTCCAGCATCGCCCGTATCCGGGCACGGAAGCCTTTCGCTGGGGAGTCAACGGGGTGGCGGACGCGAAAGAGAAAGTGCGCGCGCTGGCGCGCGCCGGAGTCAACTCCGTCAAGCTGATCGACCAGGACGAAATGACGATGGACGAGGTGCGCGCCATCGTGGACGAAGCGCACCGCCTCGGCCTCCAGGTCGTTGCACACGCCCACCGGCCGGAAGAGATCCGGCGCGGGTTGCTTGCGGGCGTGGACAACTTCGAGCACACCGGCATGGCCGCAGCGCCAGAATACCCGGACGATGTCATGGCGCTGCTGCGGGCGCGCACCGCCCGAGGGAGCGCGGGACCGTTGTTCTGGACGCCAACGATCGAGGGACTCTTCAACTACGAGTACCTACGCGACAACCCCGAGGGGCTCGACGATCCCTCCTGGCATCTGGGACTTCCGGATTCTGTGATCGCCGACATCCGGGCCTCGATCGTCCATCCCGATCGGCTCGGGTATTTCCAGATGACGCCCAGCCGGCGACCGACTCTCGCGAGAAAGTTCCAGCAGCTCCGGGAATCGGGGGTCGTGTTACTCGTGGGAACCGACGCCGGAATTCCGATGAAGTTTCACAGCCAGGCCACCTGGAAGGAGCTCGAGGTGTGGGTCAACCGGCTGAGTGTGGACCCGATGACGGCGATTCGCGCGGCCACGTATTGGCCGGCAGTGGCGATGAAGGTGGAGCGTGAGGTAGGAACGGTGACCGAAGGCAAGTACGCCGATATCATCGCCGTGCGCGGGGACGTGCTCCGCTTCATCAACCTGCTGCAGACCGTCGATCTCGTGATCAAGCATGGGGTGCGCTACAGGTAGCGGC